>NZ_CP083952.1:4383709-4715779 GCF_006442545.2 Mesorhizobium sp. B2-1-8 | reverse complement strand
GGTCGCAATCGATTCTCGAAGTGGTCATGCCGGCCTGAGATAGTCGCGATCATGGCTTTTGCCGGGCAGGGTGATGAAAATCTGAAAGTCGAATGGCGGTTTTCCGCTTATTTCACAAGCGTGACGAGGCGGCTGGCGTACATATCGCGATTTCCGAATACGGCCGTGCAGTCGGTCTTGATGGATGAGTTGCCTGTCATCTGCACGGTCAAGCCAACAAGCCTCAGGCAGTCGCCCTGACCACTCATATCCGAGTTGCCGGCGAACGAAACGGCCGCGTCAGGCGCATAGACGAATCCGCTGATCACGGAATTTGCGCCGCCATTTAGTGTCAAGGCCGATGTGTTCCCGCGGCTCTGGTAGATGGTGATGCCGGCGTAAGGCCCGCTGGTTGGGGGGGAAAGGTTCACCTTTTCATTGGCATTTATATAGATCTGTGCCCCCTCCACGAGGAATATGGTCACGCCCTGGCCGCTCAGGCTGCCGTTACCTCCCGGCTTCAAGGTGACGCCGCGCAAGATGTAGACGCCCGGGTTGAGAGTGATGTTTCCCGACAATGTCTTGTCGCAATAGGTGCCGGGCGATAGCGTGTAGGTTTTTCCGTTCGGCACCTGCATGCAGAACGTGTAAGGGGGAGGGACGATGTCCGCTAGGGGGTCGAAGGACGCATATTGATGTACGAGCGGCGCGCCGCAGGTGAGATTGGCATTGGGCGGTGAAAGCCCGGAAGTGCCGCCGACGGTCGAGACGCAGCCCGCCGAAACCAGCGCGGAACCGCCTCTGCTGACGGCATCGGACGCGTCCGAGTTTGCCGCGATCACGCAGTTGCTCATGGCGACATCGGTCGAGCCTTGCAGGCTTACCGCGGCCGACGCATGCGGATCGAGCGCCAGCACGCAGGCCTGTGAACCCGGGTGCATCTTGACCGTCGCCGACCGGCGAGCTGGCCAGGGGGCCGCGCCATTGATGAAGCTCGGACGGTTGATGCCTGACGAAAGCGAGATGTAATAGGCACTCGAGTCGCCGCTGGCGGTGGCCGAAAAAGCGGAGACGCTGTCTGAATATTCCTGTTGGTCGGCGACGCTCATATTGGCTGCAAAGAATGTCAGACCAAGTCCCTGGACATCGGTCGCGCTCATGCTGGGCAGGTACTTGGTGCCGACGGCAAGCCCAGCCGCGTCCAGCGAGTTCTGCAATTGCGCGGCGTCGTCGCTCGTGCCCGTCAGATCGAGGGTGCCGGCGACGACAGCCATTATCGGCAGCATCGCGACGGCAGTCGCCATGGCAAAATTGCCGCGCTCCGAAGACCAGAAGCCCTTCAATCCGAACATCGCCCCTCGCCAAGATTTATAAAGCTCAGGTGATAAGCCCTGGGTCTCTACGAGTAATTTAAGCAATAACTAAAATGCAGAGATTCTAAGTGAACTCGGTGGTGGACCAAACGAAGGCCGCCCAGCAAGCATAATGAGACGCGGCGACAATCCCGGGAAGATCGGCTATGATGCCAGCGTTCTTGAAGTGGCAGCTACGGGCGGCCACCCTAGGCGGTGACCGCCCCCGGAGAAAAACGGAGGTAGGTTATGGCCGGCTTTCACGTCATGGCGGACGCGCACGGAATGCATGTGCAACCCGCGGTCCGCCGCATTTCCACGCCAGACCTCTGGGACGCGCTCAGGCTTGGCGCAGAGGACTTCTGGGCCAAGCCGTCGCATTACGTGTTCCTGTGCCTGATTTATCCGATCGTCGGCCTGATCCTGACGCAATGGACGTCCGGCTCCAACGCCATCCAGCTCGTCTATCCCTTGATGTCGGGCTTTGCCCTTGTCGGCCCCTTCGCGGCGATCGGGCTCTATGAGATCAGCCGCCGGCGCGAGCTCGGCATGAACACCAACTGGCGGCACGCACTCGATGTGCGCCGCTCGTCGGCGCTGCCCTCGATAGCAGTCATCGGCATCATGCTGTTCGCGCTGTTCCTGTTGTGGCTGTTCACGGCGCAGTCAATCTACACCAGCCTTTTTGGCGGCGAGCCGCCGGCTTCGATCGGGGCCTTCCTGCGCGATGTGCTGACGACCAGCAAGGGCTGGACACTGATCCTTCTCGGCAACGCGGCAGGCTTGGTCTTCGCGGTGGTCGTGCTGGCGACCACGGTCGTTACCTTCCCGCTTTTGCTTGATCGTGATGTCGGCGCCGTTTCCGCAATAGAGACCTCGGCGCGCGCGGTCATGACAAATCCGCTGCAGATGGCGCTCTGGGGTCTGATCGTCGCGGTGCTGCTGGTGATCGGCTCTATCCCGCTGTTTGCAGGACTGGCCGTCGTCATGCCGATCCTCGGCCACGCGACCTGGCATCTCTACCGCAAGGTGGTCGAGCCGGCCCAAATCCGGCCTCCGCGCCGTCCGATGTGACGAATCAGCGCTGCGCGTCGGTCGCCATCTTCAGCGCCAGCGCCGTCAGCACGGTACCCATCATCCAGCGCTGAATCACCAGCCATAGCGGTCGCCCAGCGAGGAAGGTTGCGATCGAGCCGGCCGTCAGTGCGATGATGGCATTGACGCTGAGGCTGATCGAGATCTGCGTCGCGCCCAGCACCAGAAGCTGCGACAGGACATGGCCCTTGCCGGGGCTGATGAACTGCGGCAGCAGCGACAGATAGAGAACGGCCACCTTGGGATTGAGCAGATTGGTCATCAATCCCATGGCGAACAGCTTGCGCGGCCGGTCCTGTGGCAGGTCGCGCACCTGGAACGGCGAGCGTCCGCCGGGTTTCACCGCCTGCCAGGCTAACCACAGTAGATAGAGCACGCCGGCAAAGCGCAACACGTCGTAGGCGAATGGCACGGCGAGCAGCAGCGCGGTTATGCCGAACGCCGCCGACAGCACGTAGAACAGGAAGCCGACCGCAACGCCGCCAAGCGAGATCAGTCCGGCCTTCGGCCCTTGCGACAGCGAGCGCGAGATCAGGTAGATCATGTTGGGGCCGGGCGTCAGCACCATACCGAGGCAGACCAGCGCGAAGGCGAGATGGTTGGCGGTGTCGGGCATTGTTCGTTCCCCAGCATCTCGCGATGGATTCGCGATCTCGCGAGCGGCCGATCTGTGCCTGTCCCGACAGGTGGCTGCAAGAGCTTGGCGCCGCCTAGGCGTTACGCCAGAGGAGCGGTTCTTGATTAGCCGACCACACGCAGGTTCGACAGTTCGTTGCCGATTTCCTTGAAGTCGTTTGCCAGGCTGGCGCCGGTCGCATTCCAGAACAGCTTCGCCGGTTTGCTCGGATCCGTCGCATCCTTGCGGAAGCGCGAATCCGACGAGCAGGATTTCAGCGCATCGATCGCCAGCTTGTCGCTGGCCTTGGTCGTCGACAGGTCGAGCGCCACCGTCATCACCATGATGTTGGCTGCCTTGGCGTTGTTGCAAAGCGTGGCCATCTGCTCGTTGAGCGCGTTGGTGTAGTTGCCGTTCGAATAGTCTAACCGACCGATGGCGCTCGATGTGCCCATGAACAGGCGGCCAACCGAGGTGCCGTTGTATCCTGGGTTGAGATAGCCGTAGGACGCATAGGTCGATTTCGAGTTGGCGGGATCCGAGTAGCCCAGCGACGAAGGCGTGTAATAGGTGTTGGCGCCGTCGGTGAGCACGATCACCACCTTGTCGTTGCCTCTTTCGGTTTCCGGCCGCCCTTGCGTGAACGGTTCTCCGCTCGAGACCACCCGCCAGCCCCAGGCCATGCCCTCGGGGACGTTGGTGCCGCCATTCGGCTGCATCAGGTCGATCGCCGCTTTGATCGAGGTGAGCCCGTCGGCGACGCTGACATCGGTCAACGGCGTGATCGGGTTGGTGGTGCAGCTGTAATTCGGCCCGTTGCCGGCCGGCAGCGCCGGCGCATCGATCGGCCGCGGCTGGAAATACTTGGCCATGTTGCGCAGCCGCGATTGGCCGCTGCTGCTCGCTGGATCGTCGTTCCACCAGCTGTTGACGGCGCCATAAGTTACCGGCGGGGCTTCGTCGGGGTCCTGGGTGAGCTTCCAATGATTGCCGGGTTCGTCGGGGGCGAACATGGGCACGAACATCGTTGCCGGATCGCCGACGCCGATGCCGGTGTTGGCCGAGCCGCCGGACGGCGCGGCGTCGTTGACATTGTAGGGATAGGGCCGGGCCTCGACGCAGCCTTGCCAACTGGCGAACGGACCGTAGGAATCGATATAATCATATTCGTTGTGGCTGCTCTTGCAGGTGTTGTTCGAATTGTATTGGTCGCAGACCACGCGCTTGCTGTTGACGACACGCTCGTGATTGGTGACGACCTGCATGTCGCGGTAGAGCGAAAACCGGGTCAGCATCTGGCCTTCCCCGGTTCCCCAGCCGGTGCCGCGCTTGTACCAGATACCGTTGGTTTGCTGAGCGTATTTGTTGGCGGCATTCAGCGTCGACCAGTCGAAATTCTCGTTCGACACCGGCGACAGCCCCTCTGTGTCCATCCACGACGCATTGCCATTCCCGGGGCCGACATTGACCGAGGCGGCAAAAGGCACGAGGCCGAATTGCACCGGCTTGTCGACCTGCTTGATCATGACCGCCTGCTGGGCCAGCGTGTCGACCAACTGCTTGGAAGCGGTTTTGAGAAGATCGATGCGCTTTTGCCCCGAACCCGTGCCGAGCGTGGTCATCGATCCGGAATTGTCGAGCACCAGGGCAACTTCCAGCGTGTTCTTCAGCCGCACTTGCGAGGTGACGTCGAAGCTGAGCCTCTGGTTCGCATCGGTCGCCGATTTGCCGACGAGTTGGGCGAAGGCGGGGTAGAAATAGGGTTTGTAGTTGAGCCGGGCGGTCATCGTCAGCAGGCCGCCGCCGCTGGTGTTGCTCGGCAAGGTGACGTTGAGCGTCGCGCTCGCGGGATCGATATCGTTCAAATTGGCGTTGAAGAAATCGAGCGCATAGGCTCTCAACTGGTCGTCGGTCGCACCTTCCGTCAGCCGGCGGGCTGTGGCGAAGTTGGCGGCGTCGAGCGCATTCATCACCATCTGCTTTTCACGGTTCATTTCCGTGAAGTCGACAGCGATCGCCAGGCCGCCCATCAGCGGAACCATCGCCACAACCGTCATGAGAGCATAGTTGCCGCGCCTGTCGCGGCGGAACTGACGCCAGATTTCAAACATGCTTGCAGCGGCCCCCGCCGACGGATTCTCGGTCGGCGCCAGCTTTCCACAAAACGCTGAAGGACGGGTTTGGGAAACCGCTCTATTGCTTGGTCGGCGCTTCACCAACCGCTAACCAATCAAAGCCGCGGCATGCGCCGCAATTCGTGCCGATCAAGGCGAAAGCTGGTGACAGCTTGGACCGGTTCGGATAATTCGAACCGGCTGCGGCGAACCGTCGGCCGCCGCACCCGCAACGATCATACTGAAGGAAACGGCATGGCGGATTCGCCTGAAATCGTTGGCTCGCTCGAAGACGTCTCGAAAGCCTATTCGGCAATTCTCTGCGATGTCTGGGGCGTGGTGCACAATGGCGAATGGCATTTTCCCGCGGCCGCGGCCGCGCTGGCGGCGGCAAGGGCGGCCGGCACTCCTGTCGTTCTGATCACCAATTCGCCGCGCCGCAGCGCCGACGTCGTGGCACAGATGAGCGTGATCGGCGTCCCGCCATCAGCCTACGACCGCGTGGTGACCTCGGGCGACGTGACACGCGATCTGATCGCGGAGGGCCCACGCAAAGTCTTCCACATCGGCGCCGACCGCGATTTGACCCTTTATGATGGCCTCGACGTCGAACTCGTCGAGGAATTCGAGGCCGCCGGCGTCGTGTGCACCGGGTTGTTCGACGACGAGGTCGAAAAACCCGAGGACTATACGGAACTGCTGCGCCGGTTGCGTGCCAGGAACCTGCCGTTCATCTGCGCCAATCCCGACATCATGGTTGAACGCGGCGAACGGATCATCTGGTGCGCCGGTGCGCTCGCACGCGACTACGCGCAGCTCGGCGGTCGCACGCTGATCGCCGGAAAACCCTATGCGCCGATTTACGAGGTCGCGATGAAGGAGGTGGCCGAGATTCTCGGCCGGCCGGTCGGGCGTCCGCAAATACTGGCGATCGGCGACGGCATGTTTACCGACGTCAAGGGCGCGGCCGACAATGGTTTCGACGTTCTCTATGTCTCCGGCGGTATTCATGCCCGCGACTATGGCGATCCCTCCCGGCCGGATCCGGCAAGGCTCGGTCTCTTCCTGGAGCGGCACGGCTATCGTCCGGTGGCCGTCATCGCAAGACTGCAGTAGGTGGCAATGGTCGCGTTCCAGCATCTTACGACAACCGCGCAGTTGCCCGCCGATCTGCGAGCCGGCGTCGTGGCTATCGGCAATTTCGACGGCGTCCACCGTGGCCACCAGGCCGTGCTCGAACGGGCATTGGCGGAGGCCACGCAGCGTGGCGTGCCGGCCCTGGTGCTGACCTTCGAACCGCACCCGCGAACGGTTTTCAGGCCTGATCTGCCGCTTTTCGTGCTGACGCCACCACCGATGAAGGCGCGGCTCCTGTCGCTGCTGGGCTTTGCCGCACTCGTCGAGCAACCTTTCACGCGCGGCTTTGCCTCGCTGTCGGCGGAAGCCTTCGTCACCGACGTGCTGGAGAGGACGCTGGGCGTCACCCACGCCGTGACCGGCTTCGATTTCCATTTCGGCAAGGACCGCCAGGGCGGGCCGGCCTATCTGATGGCTGCCGGCGAGCGCCATGGCTTCGGTGTCACCCTCGTCGACGCCTTTCGCGACGAAGGCGCCGAGGTGATTTCGTCGAGCCGCATCCGTGCCTTGCTTTGCGAGGGCGAGGTGGCAGAGGCAGCCGGTCTGCTCGGCTATCGCTTCACTGTGGAAAGCGAGGTCGTCGGCGGCCAACAGCTCGGGCGAACGCTCGGCTTTCCCACAGCCAACATGAGGCTTCCGGCGGAAGCTACGCTCAAGGAAGGTATCTACGCCGTTCGCTTCCGGCGCGCCGACGGCACGCTGCACGACGGCGTCGCCAGTTTTGGCCGCCGCCCGACCGTCGACGACAACGGCGCGCCGCTCCTGGAAACCTTCATCTTCGATTTTTCCGGCGATCTCTATGGCGAGACTTGCGCGGTCTCGTTCTTCGGCTTCCTGCGCAGCGAGATCAAGTTCGACGGGCTCGATGCACTGGTGGTGCAGATGAAGCGCGATGAAGCCGAGGCACGCGCGCTGCTTGGCGGCGTCAAACCGCTGTCCAGTCTGGACGCGGCGGTGGCGTTCTGAAGCGTGACCCTAAAAAGGGGAAACGAGTTCCCTATTTCTTCAGCGCAAGACCGACGGCGATGAAGGTCCACCCTTGGAAGATCAGGTCGATCGCCAGGAACAGTCCGAGCACCCATAGGCTGTTGACCGGCCAGCCCATGGCGATGATCAGGCCCGCGAGCACGCTGATGACGCCCGCCGCGACAATCCAGCCCCAGCCGCGTTCCGGGCGGTGGCTGTAGCCGACCCAAGCCCGCAGCGCACCTGAAGCGACGAGCGCGACGGCCAGCAGGAAGGTCAGCACAGCCGAAGCCAGCAGCGGATTGTCGAAAGCGAAGAACCCTGCGACCGCATAGAGCAGTCCGCTGAGCAGCCAGTAGAAGAAGCGTCCCCAGGTCTTGACCCCGAAAGCATGCATGATCTCGATGACGCCGGCCACCAGCATCAGCCACCCCACGACATAAACGGAAGCCACCGTGGCGATGAACAGATTGCCGAAGGCGATGCCGCCGAGGACCAGCAGCACCACGCCCAGGCCGACAAACCACCCCCATTTGTCTCGCGTCTGGCCGATCGCGTTCTTCAATGTATCGCCGTGCAAGGTCATGTCGCCACCTCCATTGAAGACCGCCAGAATGCAAGGAGGTTACCCTTGGTGCCGACCCGCGTCCAGCCGACGGCGGGGCGGATGGCGCAGGCTCGTGGGGTGGCAATGCGAGCCGGACATCTCGCCCTTAAATCAAATTTTACCAAACCCTCGTCAAAGCTGTCGCCGCAGGACAGTTGTATCGTGTTAGTGGAGTGGCCATGAGTCCGGTCGGGAAGATTTCTATTGCCTTGGCTACCGTCGTGCTGGCGACGTCGAGCGCGGCCGAGGCAGGCGATGGCGCTTTCGGCTGGCTGTCCGGCGACTGGTATCTGACGGTCGGCGCGACCGGACTGGTGGCGCCGAATTTCGAGGGCGGCAAGAAATACATGCTGAGCGCCCAGCCCATCATTTCGCTGGGCAAGGCCGGCCCTGCTGCTCGCTTCACCTCGCGCAACGACAATATTTCGCTGGCGCTTGTCGACGATGGCGGCGTCCGTGCAGGCCTGACCGGCAAGTTCCTTTTCTCGCGCGACGATGGCGATGCCGACGAACTCAAGGGCTTGGATCCTGTCCGCTGGGGCGGCGAGGTCGGCGGCTTCTTCGAATTCTATCCGACGGACTGGATGCGCGCGCGTGCCGAATTGCGGCATGGCATCCGTGCCCATAACGGCTTTGTCGCCGACATCGCCGCCGATGCTTTCTACGACGTGACGCCAACCGTCCGGATTTCGGGTGGCCCGCGCGTGTCTTTTGCCTCGGCGAACTATTTCGATGCCTATTATGGCGTCAACGCGCAGGAAGCCGTGGCCTCGGGGCTGAGCCAGTACAATCCCGGCAGCGGCCTGAAATCCGTCGGCCTCGGTGGCGCCGTGACCTGGAAGGTGACCGATCCGATGACCGCCAGCCTGTTTGGCGAATATTCGCGTCTCGAGGGTCCGGCGGCCGATTCCAGCCTGGTCAAGGAGCGCGGCGACCGCAACCAGTTCATGGTCGGCGTGTCGACCACCTACCGTTTCGACTTCAAGATGTAAGCGAATCGAACGAGACGCTTTATTCCTGCGCTCATCTCCGCTAAAAGCCAGCAATGACGAGCTTTTCGCGCCTTCACGCGTCGACGATACGAATTACCAGCCCGGTGTTCCCAGCAGCCTGAAGGCTGTCGGAACTGCCGGGACTATTGCGCGCGGCCTCTCGCGCTTTTCCAGATCATCAAGGCATGTCGCCCAGAAGTAACCCGGTTTGGGAACACGGCATGCGTATAAAGTAGAATTCCACGCCGCAAGCCACGTGGCCCGGCATGCACATGGCAGACCAATGACCGACGACCAATCAACGATCGACTATTCGAAGACCCTTTACCTGCCGCAGACGGAGTTTCCGATGCGCGCCGGCTTGCCCGAGAAGGAGCCGGCGCTGGTCAAGCGGTGGCAGGACATGGACCTCTACCGCAAGCTGCGTGAGAGCGCGGCGGGCCGCACGAAATACGTGTTGCACGACGGTCCGCCCTACGCCAACGGCAACATCCACATCGGCCACGCGCTGAACAAGATCCTCAAGGATGTCATCACCCGCTCGTTCCAGATGCGCGGCTTTGACTCGAATTATGTGCCCGGCTGGGACTGTCACGGCCTGCCGATCGAATGGAAGATCGAGGAACAGTATCGCGCCAAGGGCAAGAACAAGGACGAGGTGCCGGTCAACGAATTCCGCAAGGAATGCCGTGAATTCGCCGCGCACTGGATCTCGGTGCAGGGTGGCGAGTTCCAGCGGCTTGGCGTCATCGGCGACTTCAAGAACCCTTACACGACCATGGCCTTCCACGCCGAGTCGCGCATCGCCGGCGAATTGCTGAAATTCGCCATGTCCGGCCAGCTCTACCGCGGTTCGAAGCCGGTAATGTGGAGCGTCGTCGAGCGCACGGCGCTCGCCGAGGCCGAGATCGAGTATCAGGACTACGAGTCCGACACGATCTGGGCGAAGTTTCCGGTGGCCAACCTCGTCGTCGCCAGCGTCGTGGACGGACAGCCGGCGGAGCTCGATCCGGACCTGAGCGGGCGGTCGCTCGACCTGCTGGATGCTCATGTCGTCATCTGGACGACGACGCCATGGACCATCCCTGGCAACCGCGCCGTCAGCTATTCGCCGCGCGTCGCCTATGGTCTCTACGAGGTGACGGCGGCCGAGAATGCATTTGGCCCGCAGCCAGGCGAGAAGCTGATCTTTGCCGATGCGCTGGCCGAGGAAAGCCAGGCCAAGGCCAAGGTCACCTTGAAGCGCCTTCACGGCATCAGCGCCGAACAGCTTGGAAATCTTGTGCTTTCGCATCCCTTCAAGGGCCTCGGCGGCGGCTACGAATTCCCGGTTCCGATGATTGCCGGCGACCATGTCACCGACGATGCCGGCACGGGCTTCGTGCACACGGCTCCCGGTCATGGCCGGGAGGACTTCGATGCCTGGATGGATGCCGCGCCCGCGCTGCGCCAACGCGGCATCGACACTGAAATCCCATTCACAGTTGACGATGCCGGCTTCTTCACCAAGGACGCGCCCGGCGTTGGCCCGGATCGCGAAGCCGGACCGGCGCGCGTCATCGACGACAACGGCAAGAAGGGCAACGCCAACCAGGCGGTCATCGACGAACTGATCAAGCGCAACGCACTGTTCGCGCGCGGCCGGCTGAAGCACAGCTATCCGCATTCATGGCGTTCGAAGAAGCCGGTCATCTTCCGCAACACGCCGCAATGGTTCGTCTACATGGATAAGGACCTCGGCGACGGCACCACGCTGCGCGGCCGTGCGCTGAAGGCGATCGACGAGACGCGCTTTGTCCCGGCCGCCGGCCAGAACCGCATCCGCGCCATGATCGAGGAGCGCCCCGACTGGGTGCTGTCGCGCCAGCGTGCCTGGGGCGTGCCGATCGCCGTCTTCGCCGACGAGGATGGCAACGTGTTGAAGGACGAGGCGGTCAACCAGCGCATCATGGACGCCTTCGAGGCGGAGGGCGCCGACGCCTGGTTCGCGCCCGGCGCCAAGGAGCGCTTCCTCGGCAATCACGATGCCTCCAAATGGCGGCAGGTGATGGACATTCTCGACGTCTGGTTCGATTCGGGCTCGACACATGTCTTCACCCTGGAAGACCGGCCCGACCTCAAGTGGCCGGCCGATGTCTATCTCGAAGGCTCCGACCAGCATCGCGGCTGGTTCCACTCCTCGCTGCTTGAAAGCTGCGGCACCAGGGGCAGGGCGCCATACGACACCGTCGTCACCCATGGCTTCACCATGGACGAGGATGGCCGCAAGATGTCGAAATCGCTCGGCAACACGGTCGTGCCGCAGGATGTGATCAAGCAGTCCGGCGCCGATATCCTGCGGCTCTGGGTGGTGACGACGGACTATTGGGAAGACCAGCGGCTCGGCAAGAACGTGCTGCAGACCAACATCGACGCCTATCGCAAGCTCAGGAACACCATCCGCTGGATGCTGGGTACGCTCGCCCATGACGATGGTGAGGTCATTCCCGTGGAGACGATGCCGGAGCTGGAGCGGCTGATGCTGCATCGTTTGGCAGAACTCGACGAGGTGGTGCGCCAGGGCTACGACGCCTTCGAGTTCAAGCGCATCACGCGCGCACTGCTGGATTTCATGGTGGTCGAGCTGTCGGCCTTCTATTTCGATATCCGCAAGGACGCGCTCTACTGCGAGGGCCCGTCGAGCGTGAAGCGCAAGGCTTCGGTCCAGGTGGTGCGCCATCTCTTCGACTGCCTGGTGAAATGGCTAGCGCCGATGCTGCCCTTCACCATGGAAGAGGCCTGGCTCGATCGTCATCCCGATGCGGTCTCGTTGCATCTCGACCAGTTCCCGCAAATCCCGGCGAATTGGAAGAACGACGCGCTGGCGGAGAAATGGCGCAAGGTCAGGCAGGTGCGCCGTGTCGTCACCGGTGCGCTCGAGATCGCCCGTGCCCAGAAGGTGATCGGCTCCTCGCTGGAGGCCGTACCGGTGGTCACGATCAACGACGCGGCGCTCGAGGCGGCGATATCGGACGTCGACATGGCCGAAATGGCGATCACCAGCGATCTCGTCATTGCCCATGGCGAGGCGCCGCAAACCGCCTTTGTCCTCGACGATGTAAAGGGCGTCGCCGTGGTGGTCGAGAAAGCGGAGGATCGCGGCCTGGTCAAATGTGCGCGGTCCTGGCGCTACACGGCCGATGTCGGGCAGGATCCGGAGTTCCCGGATGTTTCGGCACGTGATGCCGCGGTGCTGCACGAATTGAAGACGCTGGGAAGGCTCTAGTGCCTGTCGCCCAAAGAAGTGCACAAATGCCACGCCGGGCGGTGCAAATCCGCCCGTGCGTTGCCCTTAACGAGTGGTTGAGGTAAACACGCGAAACTCCGGAAGACAAATTGTCGCCGGATTTCCGTCGCAAGTGCTTGCATGATGGGGACCGGACACAAGGCCGGTGCGATTGAGAGGCTGTCTAGAGTGGGACTTTTTGGCATGACCGAGAGTTATAAGGCGCGCCTTGCGCTGTTGGCGCCGCTTGTCGCATCGGGCCTCGCTTTATCCGGCTGCATGGGCTCTCCGACCTATGGCACCGACAAGACCGCCGCCGAACAGCTGGCCGGCGATCTTACAGGCGCCGTTTCCTTCGCGCCGAAGCACAAGGACCCGATCGACTACAAGCCGCGTCCTACCCTGGTGAAGCCGGCCCCAGGTCAGAAGGAGGCGCTGCCTGCGCCTCAGGAAAGCATCCAGACGGCAAACGCAGGGTGGCCCGAATCGCCCGAGCAGCGCCGCGCGCGACTGCGCGCCGACGCCACCGCCCACCAGAATGATCCGGCCTACCAGTCGGAGATCGTCGACGACGTGCAGACGGATCCGGCTTCGGTGAAGAAGGCGATGGAAGACTCCGGCTCAAGCCATCCGCCGGCGTGGAAGCCCGCCGATTCCGACAAGGGCCGCGCCGCCGAGATCCAGCGCCGCCTTGCCGAAAGCAAGCAGGGCGACCCCAACACGCGCAAGTACCTCAGCGAGCCGCCATTGGCCTACCGTGTCGCCTCCGATGCCGCGCCGCAGAACGAACTCGGCGAAGACGAGTACAAGAAGGAACGCCGCCTCAAGGCAAAGGCCGAGGGCAAGAAGGGCGGCTGGTTCGACTGGTTGCCGTCGCTGTAAGAACGGTCGCGCCGCTGATCTTGCGGCGGCCTTGGCTCAGTCTCGACGTCCCCTGAAAAAATCCTTCAGCAGCAGGCCCGCTTCGGTCTCGGCCATCCCCGGATAGATGTCGGGCGTATGATGGCAGGTCGGAGAAGCGAAGAAGCGCACGCCGTTGACCACGGCGCCGCCCTTTTCGTCGGCGGCACCGAAATAGAGACGGCGCAGCCTGGCGAATGAGATTGCCCCGGCACACATGGCGCAGGGCTCCAGTGTCACATAGAGATCGTGGCCGGTGAGCCGCTCGCTGGAGATTTTGCCGCAGGCTTCACGGATCACCAGCATCTCGGCATGGGCCGTCGGGTCGGCAAGCTCGCGCGTGCGGTTGCCGGCACTGGCAATGACCGTGCCGTCCTTGGCGATCACCGCGCCGACCGGCACTTCGCCACGCAAGGCTGCCGCCTCGGCCTCCTGCAGTGCCAGGGCCATGAAATCCGGCCTCTTCAAGCGGTTTGTCTTCCCATTATATCCTCGCCACCCGGCGGTGATCCTGTTATGGAGCGCATCAACCTGAAAATCGGACTCGATTTTCGGGAATGATCATGCGCCAAATCAAAAATGCTACAGCGTTCGTTGCGCGCCGAACGGATGCGCCACGCTGTAGCAGCGCAAACGGACAAAGGCCACATGGACGACAACGACAAGAAATCTCCGCGCAAAGCCGGTCCGGGCAGGAGTGGCCCGAAACCGGCAGGCGCACGTGGCCGCGACGCCAGCAAGGGCGGGAAGCCGTCCTTTGGTGCCAAAAAGCCTTACGCCCCACGCGGCGACCGCCCGGCAGGCGCTGAAGGCGAGCGCCCGAAGCGCGACTTCAAGAGCGGCGACAAGCCGTTCCGCAAGGGACCGCGCCCCGAAGGCAAGCCCTATGAAAAGCGCGAAGGCCCGCGCAAGCCCTACGCCCCGCGCGGCGACCGACCGATGGCGGCCGAAGGTGAGCGCAAGCCGTATGAAAAGCGCGAAGGCCCGCGCAAGCCTTATGCCCCGCGTGGCGACCGTCCAATGGCGGCCGAAGGCGAACCCAAGCCTTATGAGAAGCGCGAAGGGCCGCGCAAACCCTACGCGCCGCGCGGCGACCGTCCGGTTTCTGCTTCGGCGGAGGGCGGCGAAAAGCGCTTCGACCGTCCCAAGCGTGATTTCGGAGATCGTCCGAAGCGAGACTTCGCCGACCGTCCGAAGCGCGACTTCGGAGGCGACCGGCCCAAGCGTGATTTCAGTGATCGGCCCCAAGGCGCATCGGGCGTCAGGCCACGTCCGCGACCAGCCGAAGCAGCGGAAGAAGCCGGCGAGCGCATCGCCAAGCGCCTGGCACGTGCCGGGCTCGCCTCGCGCCGCGACGCCGAGGAATTGATCGCCGCCGGCCGCGTCAAGGTCAATGGCCGGGTGCTGGCCTCTCCGGCGTTCAACGTCATGCCCAATGACATCATCCATCTCGACGGAATGGAAATCCCGCCGATCGAGCGCACGCGCCTGTTCCTGTTCCACAAGCCGGCGGGCGTCGTCACCACCAACCGCGACCCCGAAGGCCGCAAGACCGTATTCGACGTGCTGCCGGCCGAACTGCCGCGGCTGATGACCATCGGCCGGCTCGATATCAACACCGAAGGCCTGCTGCTGCTGACCAATGATGGTGGCCTGTCGCGCGTGCTCGAACTGCCGGCCACCGGCTGGCTGCGCCGGTACCGCGTGCGTGTCCACGGCAAGGTCGAGGAAAGCGCGCTCGCCGGCCTGCGCGAAGGCATTGCCGTCGACGGCGTCTTCTACGGCGCCATTGAGGCCAGCCTCGATCGCGAACAGGGCTCCAACGCCTGGCTGACGATCGGCCTGCGCGAGGGCAAGAACCGTGAGGTCAAGAACATCCTCGGTGCGCTCGGCCTCGACGTCACGCGGCTGATCCGCATCTCCTACGGCCCGTTCCAGCTCGAGGATCTCGCCGAGGGTCACGTACTGGAGATCAAGGGCCGGGTGCTGCGCGACCAGCTTGGCGAGCGCCTAGTCGAGGAATCCGGCGCCAATTTCGACGCCGAGATAACAAAACCGTTTTCCAACCAGCCGGTGCGGCGTACCGAAGTCCGTGAGGCCGAGCCCGAACGGCCGAAGTTCACGCGAGACGGCGAGCGCCGGCCGATCGGCGAGGGCGGGCTGATCAAGAACCGCAAGCGCCGGGAAGGCAGCCGTGACGAGGCGCTCGGCAAACTGTCGACAAGCCTCGACAGAGGCGAGAGACCAGACAAGGGCTTCGGCGAACGCGGCCCGCGACCGGAACGTGGCGGCTTTGGCGACAAGCCGCGTGGTAGTTTTGGCGACAAGCCGCGCGGCGCATTCGGTGACAAGCCTCGTGGCGGCGGCAAGAAATCCGAACGCGAGCAGCGGCCGATCGAGCCGCCCGGCCAGCGCAAGGCCAATGTCTGGATGGCGCCGGGAGCCCGGCCGATCGGCAAGGGCAGGGCGGAGGCTGATGCGGCCAAGGCGGCCGAGGCCAAGGCGCGCAAGGCCTCGTTCAAGCCGTCTTATGGCAAGCCCGCCGGCAAACCAGGTGGCGCAAAGCCATTCGGCAAGCCGCGTGGCGAGCGTCCAGGAGGCGCCGGTGGCGGTGAGCGGCCGCGCGGCGGCCCCAAGGGCCCCCGGACAAGATGAGAATCGTCGGCGGTGAGTTTCGCGGGCGTCCGTTGGTGACGCCCCGCAGCAGCGCCATCCGCCCGACGACCGACCGCACCCGCGAGGCCGTCTTCAACGTTCTGGCGCATCGCTTTGCCGGGCAACTGGACGGCGCGCGTGTGCTCGACCTGTTCGCCGGCACCGGCGCGCTTGGTCTGGAAGCTCTGTCGCGCGGGGCATCCTATGGCGTCTTCATCGAGGAATCGGCCGAAGGCCGGGGTCTGATCCGCGACAATGTCGAGGCCTTCGGCCTGACCGGACGCACCAAGATCTTCCGCCGCGATGCAACGGGTCTGGGCGAGGTTGGTACGCTGGCGCCGTTCGGCCTCGTCTTTGCCGATCCGCCCTACGGCAAGGGCCTTGGCGAGCGCGCGCTGCGGTCCGCCAAGGCTGGCGGCTGGCTGCGCCCCGGCGCGCTCTGCGTGGTCGAGGAGACGGCGGCGGTTCCCTTCGAGCCAGGGCCGGGCTTTTCCGTGCTTGATGAGCGCAGCTACGGCGAGACCGTCATCCGCTTCATCGAGGCTGCCTGACAGGCCTCTTTCAGCAGTGGCCTCTTTGCCGCCGCCTTTGCCGGCAACATGACCAACAATTCACTTTGCTTGTCGCCAGCGCCTTGCCTATCGTCGCTGCATGAAACCGGAGCCGTCGATGACATCCAGGACTGAGTGGCTGAGGCCAACGCTGCTGGCGACGTCGCTAGCCTTGTTCATGACCGACCCTGTCCTGGCGGACAACTCCGTATTGCCGGACACGGTGCCGGCCGAGTTCAAGGTGACGGATTTCCTGCTCGACAACGGCATGGAAGTGGTCGTCATTCCCGACCATCGCGCGCCGATCGTCACCCACATGGTCTGGTACAAGATCGGCAGCGCCGACGAACCGCCGGGCAAATCCGGCATCGCCCATTTCTTCGAGCATCTTATGTTCAAGGCCACGGCCCATCACGAAGCCGGCGAGTTCGATCGCGCCGTCTCCGACATTGGCGGCTCCAACAACGCCTTCACCTCCTACGACTACACCGCTTTCCACGAGACGGTGGCGCCGTCGGATCTCGAGCTTATGATGAGCTTCGAGGCTGACCGCATGCGCAACCTCATCCTCACCGACGACGTCATCAAGACCGAGCGCGATGTGATCCTGGAGGAGCGCCGCTCGCGCATCGACAACAACCCGCAGGCCGTGCTCGACGAAGAGGTCGATGCCACGCTGTGGCAGAACCAGCCCTATCGCATTCCGGTCATCGGCTGGATGCAGGAGATGGAGCAGCTGAACCGCACCGACGCCGTCGCCTTCTACAACAAGTACTACCGGCCCAACAACGTCGTGCTGATCGTGGCGGGCGACGTCGAACCGGAAACAGTGAAGGCGCTGGCCGAAAAGACTTATGGCAATGTGGCCCGCGGGCTGGATCTGCCACCGCGCGTCCGCCCGGTCGAACCGGAGCAGAACACCAGGCGCACCGTCACGCTCTCCGATGCCCGCGTCAGCGTGCCGAGTTTCTCGACGCAATGGGTCGTGCCCTCCTATCACACCGCCAAGCCCGGCGAAGCCGAAGCGCTCGACCTGCTCGCCGAGATCCTCGGCGGCGGCAACCGCAGCCGGCTTTACCAGGCGCTTGTCGTAAAGCAGGGCATCGCTTCCAGCGCCGGCGCGTACTTCCAGGGCACCATGCTCGACGACACCAATTTCACCGTCTACGGCGCGCCGCGCGGCGATGCCAAGCTGGCTGACGTCGAGGCCGCGGTCGACGCCGAGGTGGCGCGCATCGCGAGCGACGGCGTCACATCAGATGAGCTCGAAAAAGCCAAGGACCGCTATGTCAGGTCGATGATCTTTGCCCGCGACAAGCAGGAGTCCATGGCCAACATTTATGGCTCGACGCTCGCCACCGGCGGCAATGTGCAGGACGTGCAGCAATGGCCGGACCGCATCCGCAAGGTCACGACCAACGAGGTCAAGGCCGTCGCCGCGCGCTATCTGGTACTGGCCCGCTCGACCACCGGCTATCTCTTGCCGCAGCAACAGGCGGGGAATTGATGATGAGCGAGCACCACCATGTCTTCCCTTCTCCCCTTGTGGGAGAAGGTGGATCGGCGCGCAGCGCCGAGACGGTTGAGGGGTCTTGGACGGAGCGCGGGCAGCGTCAAGCTGGAGCACCCCTCATCCGACCGAGCTTCGCTCGGCCACCTTCTCCCACAAGGGGAGAAGGGAAGGCCCTGCACGCCATCGCAACCCTGTTCCTCTCCATCCTCTTCCTTATCCTGCCGGCGCTTGCCGCCCGCGCCATGGAGATCCAGTCCGTCACCTCGCCGAAGGGTGTCACGGCCTGGCTGGTCGAGGACTATTCCGTGCCTGTTGTCGCCATCCGTTTCGTCTTCGGTGGTGGTTCGACACAGGATCCGCCGGGCAAGGAAGGGTTGGCCAATCTGATGACCGGCCTGTTCGACGAGGGCGCTGGCCCGCTCGATTCGGAAGCCTTCCAGGTCAAGCTCGACGACGCCGGCGCCGAAATGAGCTTCGACGAGACCCGCGACGGCGTCTACGGCTCCATGCGCATGCTGGCCGAACAGCGCGACCAAGCCTTCGACCTGTTGCGGCTGGCGGTCAACGAGCCGCGCTTCGACCAGGCGCCGATCGACCGCATCCGCGCCCAGGTCCTGTCCGGCATCGTCGCCAACGAGAACGACCCGGACACGGTGGCGCAGAACCGATGGGCGCGCGCCGTCTATGGCGATCACCCCTATTCGCGCTCCGATCAGGGCACCAGACAGAGCATCGCCGCGGTCACGCAGGCCGACCTCGAGGCACTGCACAAGGCGGTGTTCGCGCGCGGCGGCCTGCATGTCGCCGTGGTCGGCGCCATCGACGCCGAGACGCTGAAGAAGAAGCTCGACATGGTGTTCGGCGACCTGCCGCCAAACCAGGCGCTCGCCCCTGTCGCCGATATCGAGCCCAGGCTGGCGCAGCATGTCGAGGTCAATTACGACCTGCCGCAGACCTCGCTGCAGCTCGCCTGGCCGGGCGTGAAGCGCAAGTCGACGGATTTCTTCCCGGCCGCGTTGATGAACGAAATCCTTGGCGGCGGCACCTTCACCTCGCGCTTGTTCCAGGAGGTGCGCGAAAAGCGCGGGCTGGCCTACAGCGTCAATTCCTCGCTGGTAAACCAGGATCACGCCGACGCGCTGATCGTCACCGCCGGAACGCGTTCCGACCGCGCCGCCGAGACGCTCGGCATCGTGCGCGACGTCGTCAAGCGGTTGGCGCAGGATGGCCCGACCGAGGCCGAACTGGCGGCGACCAAGAAATATCTGATCGGCGCCTATGCGATCAACAATCTGAATTCGTCGAGCTCCATCGCCGCGACGCTGGTCGAGCTGCAGCTCGACGATCTCGGCATCGACTACATGCAGCGCCGCACCGGTTACATCAACGCGGTGACACTCGATCAGGTCAAGGCGGTGGCGAAGAAGCTGCTGACGGCCGAGCCGACCATCATGGTGGTCGGACCGCCGCTGGCCGGGGCCGGCAAGGGATGAGCCTGACTTTCGGCATAGCTTTCGGCGGCGGCGGCGCGCGCGGCCTAGCGCATATCCATGTCATCGAGGCGCTTGACGAGCTCGGCATCAAGCCGGTGGCGATAGCCGGCTCGTCGATCGGCGCGATCATGGGCGCCGGCATGGCCTCCGGCATGACCGGCAAGGACATCCACGATTATGCCCGCTCGATCCTTGGCCGGCGCGCCGAGGTTGCGAGCCGCATGTGGCGGGCGCGGCCAGGCACGATCGCGGAAGCTATGCAAGGCGGCATCCGGGTCAGCCAGTTCAATGTCGAGCGCATCCTGAAGGCGTTTTTGCCCGATGCCATTCCCGAGACCTTCGCCGAATTGAAAATCCCGCTGAAGGTGACGGCGACGGACTATTTCGGCCACAAGCTCGCCGTGTTCGACGACGGCGACCTGCACTCCGCCCTTGCCGCCTCGGCCGCCATTCCCGCCGTGTTCCGCCCGGTGATGCGCGACGGCAGGCTGCTGATCGACGGCGGCATTTACAATCCCGTGCCGTTCGACCTGATCGAGAAGGATGCCGACATCATCATCGGCGTCGACGTGGTCGGCGCCCCGGAAGAGGCCGACCGCAAACAGCCGACCTCCGTCGACCTGATGTTCGGCGCCACGCAGCTGATGATGCAGTCGATCATCGCCAGCAAGCTGAAACAATGCCAGCCCGACATATTGGTCCGTCCGGCGGTGTCGAAATACCGGGTGCTCGATTTCCTGAGGATCGACGCCTTGATGAACGAGACCGTTGAAATCAAGGATGAGCTAAAGCGGCAGTTGGAGAAGGTCCTAGAGATGCGCTCCGACGCCAATAGGCGTAAGCGCGGTTTGAACTGAACCTTGGGGCGGACAATGCCTGTCACCTTGATCCTGATCTGATGCGCGTTCGCACGGTGCTTGTCACGGGTGCAAACCGAGGTAGGTGCTGTTGAGGTCGAGGGCCGCGGCCAGCCCAGGCCGTTGCATCACCAGGGTAATGTCGCCGTAGTTTCGATACTCATCGCGCGAAGCGACGCTTGATCCGATCCACAACGGCTCTGATTGGAGCGGAGGTGCGCCAAGTCGTACTGGAGATCATGGCCGCCAGGTGAGCCCGCGCGTGCAGATTGTCCTGCCGCAGGCTGTTAATTTCCTCGGTCAGCTTTGTATTGTCGGAATGCATGCGTGCTATTTCGGCCTCGATCGCTGGGGAATGCACCTTCGTTATTTGAGACCATAATTGCCGCTGCGATCGGTCGAGATAAGTCTGGCGGTCCAAAGCGTGAGGCTGAAGCTGATCCTGGACCGCCGATGCCAGACTGCCGAGACCCATGACGGCCACCGTATCAGGCAGGAATACCGTCATATGCGGGATGCCGAGATGATCGAGAAGACGCTCCGCATTCATTATTGCGTCCGCAATCAGGTTGGCGTCATGGAAGGCAATGACGCAGTCCGATTTCATAAGCGGCAAAGTGCCGACGAAATCTGAAAAACAAGCCTTGTTCGTGTGTTCTCCGTCAATAAGCGCATGGGTAGCACTGGCCTTGACTGTGCCGGGGATCACATTGGAAACGTCGCTATCGAGCGTGGCAAGTTTGGCCATTGCTTCAGGAGGAAGCCAATCCGACAGTGTCGCGATCATTCGGGCGGTTGAGTTTTCGGGGTAATGAAAGACCTGCGCGCGTTCATCGGGCTGCATCAGCGGCCGTGGGTCGATCGATATCACTGCCTCGCAGGCAGGATCAATCAGATGGGGAAAAAGGCTTCCACCCAGATGTGAGCCCACCTCCAGGTACACATAGCGACCGAGTACGGATCGAACGAAATTCTGGACACGCAGAAAACTCTTGCGGTCACTGAGAGTGGTCTCGGTCTTTACCTTGAAAATGGAGATATCGAGCTTCTCAATCACGCCTATCGCATGATCTGGGGTTAGCATTGGATGGCTCCTGGCGATTGGTTACGACTCCTGGCACGGCGCTTTAGACAGGCCATCGCCAGCGGACGATCGTTCAGTTGCATTTCGACCGGATATCCGCAACAGCAATATTCCGATGTGGAATGCAATGCATGAAAGGCCGATTGTGAACCGCCTCTATACAGATCTCCTGATCAAGGTTATCGCCAACACTATCTACGGCTCTGGCTCGCAAGTGATGGATCCTGCGAAAGTCGGCGAGTCTACGCCGTTCAATCGCGAGGATCGGCTCAATGGCCGTGATTGGCCCACGGTTGCCCATTCGATGGCGGGCATCAAGCGCCTAACCAACGTGCGCGATCTCGTCCAGCGTGCGCTCGATGAGAGGGTGCCTGGCGATTTCATCGAAGCCGGTGTTTGGCGAGGCGGCTGTTGCATCCTCATGCGCGGCGTGCTGGCCGCCAACGCGATCACAGACAGAAAGGTCTATGTTGCCGACTCATTCGATGGCCTGCCGCCGCCGGATCCGGAGAATTTTCCCGCCGATCGGGGCGACAGGCTGTTCGAATTCCGCCAGTTGGCGATCGACCAGGGGCAGGTTGAAGCGAATTTTACGGCCTATGACCTGTTGGATGAGCAGGTCGTCTTCGTCAAAGGACTGTTCGGCGACACCCTGCCGGGTCTGAAAGCAGGTCCTTTCGCTTTGGTCCGGTTGGACGGGGATTTGTACGAATCAACAATGGACAGTCTGGAAGCGCTCTATCCAAGGCTGTCGCCCGGCGGGTTCGTTATCATCGATGATCTGGCATTGCCTACCTGCCGCCAGGCGGTCGAAGATTACCGCGCACGCAACCACATCACCGCGCAGATGCACGAGATAGACTGGACCGGCGGTTGGTGGCGCAAGCCCATTGCCGACACCTGAGGCACGGAAACGCGATGAAGCAGAACCACGTGTCAGTCGTTGTTGTCGCGCCGCCGATGGGTGCCGGCATTGGTCTAGATGCCGGCTGAACCGACCGCTTACCCTCAGTCCTTCGCCCGCTCCACATAGGACCCATCCGTCGTCATCACCACCACGCGGGTGCCAGGCGCGATGTGCGGCGGCACGGTGGTGCGCACGCCATTGGAAAGTACGGCGGGCTTGTAGGAGGACGACGCCGTCTGGCCCTTGGTGGTCGGCTCGGTGTCGACCACTTCGAAAGTGGCGCGCTGCGGCAGCACCAGGGCGATCGCGATGCCGTTGAACTGTGACACCTGCACCGGCATGCCTTCCTTCAGATAAGGCGCCGCGTCGCCGACCACGGCTTCCGACACCGCCACCTGGTCATAGGTTTCCGGATTCATGAAGTGATAGCCTTCGCCGTCGGCGTAGAGGAAGGTGTGCTCGCGCTCCTCGACATAGGCGCGCTCCACCTGTTCGGTGGTACGGTAGCGCTCCGACACCTTCACCCCGTCGCCGATGCGCCGCATGTCGAGCTGCGTCACGGGCGTGCCCTTGCCCGGGTGGATGTTTTCGGCAAAGAGGATCACATAAAGCTTGCCGTCCTTGTCGACGACATTGCCTTTGCGGAGCGAACTGGCGATGACTTTCACCACGGTTTTAAATCCTGCGAGAGTTGACTGGCGTTTGCCGGCTTGCGCGGCGCTGGATGGGGGCCTAGCGCATCTTGGCGCGAACCGCCAGCCCCCCAATGCGAACTGGCATGGGGGCGAACTGACATCGGCGCGAACTGACATGGGGCGCTCTGGCACGCCTTCAATCCGCTCATGACCGCCGCGTCGCCCTGGTGGACGCCGCATGTCCATGCCGACCGCCGTCCCCGCCTGATGCTGCGCAACGGGCTGACGGCTGCCTTGCGCGACTGGTTCGCCCATAACGACTTCATCGAGGTGGAGACGGCCGCGCTGCAGGTCTCGCCCGGCAACGAGGCGCATCTGGCGGCTTTCGCCACGGAAGCGGTCGGGCCGGATGGCGTCCGCTCGCCGCTTTATCTCCATACCTCGCCGGAATTCGCCTGCAAGAAACTGCTTGCCGCCGGGGAACAGCGCATTTTCAGCCTGGGGGCCGTCTACCGCAACCGCGAGCGCGGCCCCTTGCATCATCCCGAATTCACCATGCTCGAATGGTATCGGGTAGGGGAAACCTATGAAAGCCTGATGCGCGACTGCGCCGATCTGCTGGCGCTGGCCGCGACACGGGCAGGGGCCACGCGCTTTTCCTTCCGGGGCCGCGACTGCGATCCGTTCGTCGAACCGGAGCGGTTGGCCGTGGCGGACGCCTTCAGCCGCCATGCCGGCATCGATCTGCTGGCCACGGTCACCGTCGATGGCGGCACGGATCGGGACGCGCTTCATGCCGCACTGGTCCAGGCCGGCCTGCGCACCGCGCCTGATGACAGCTGGGCGGATTTGTTCAGCCGCGTGATGGTGGAAAAGATCGAGCCGTTCCTCGGGCAGGGGCGGGCGACCATCCTGTGCGAATATCCGGTCGCCGAGGCGGCACTCGCCCGACCGAGCCCCCGGGATCCGCGCGTCGCCGAACGTTTCGAGCTCTATTGCTGCGGCGTCGAGCTCGCCAACGGCTTTGGCGAGTTGACGGACGCGGCCGAGCAGCGCCGGCGCTTCATCATCGAGATGGACGAGAAAGAGCGTATTTATGGCGAGCGCTACCCGCTGGACGAGGATTTTCTCGCCGCCCTTGCCATCATGCCGCAGGCCAGCGGCATCGCGCTCGGCTTCGACCGCCTGGTCATGCTGGCGACAGGAGCGCAGAAGATCGAGGACGTGATCTGGACGCCGGTCGCGGCATCTTGAACGACAGGCCGCCGCCGGCCCTCACTTCAATGCGCGAAAACCTGCTCCAGTGAGCGAAAGCCCTTGAATTCCAAGGCGTTGCCCGAGGGGTCGCGGATGAACAGCGTCGCCTGTTCGCCAGGCTCGCCCTTGAAACGCACCATTGGGCGCTCCAGCCAGTCTATGTCGTCGCGCGCTTCCAGCCGGTTCGCCAGGCGCTGCCAGTCGTCCATCAAGAGCACGGCGCCGAAATGCGGGATCGGCACCAAAATGCCGTCGACCTTGCCGTCGCTGGCGGCTTGCGCGACCTGCGGTCGCAGATGCGCCGACATCTGGTGGCCGTAAAGGTCGAAATCGACCCACGTCGCCGACGAGCGGCCGATCGCGCAGCCCAGCACCTCACCATAGAAAGTTCGGGTTTCATCGAGATCACGAACCGGAAAGGCAAGATGGAAAGGCGTCACGGCGAGGGCTCCAGATAGGCAAAAACCGCGATGTCCGCTCTTTGCGGGCGATTTGATCGCGACATCCTGATTGCCCTTCTGCCATTGCACAAGCGGCATTGGAACAATAGATGGTGCGGCAGCACCTGCCTTCCGGACAGGCTGAAGAAACAGGATCAAGTGCATGACCGACAAGCTCGACGCCGCGAAATTGACGGACCGCGTCGCGGCCCTGGTCGAGGCCGCCAAACGCGCCGGCGCCGATGCCGCGGACGCCGTCGCGGTGCGTGGCCGCTCGACCGGCGTTTCGGTGCGGCTTGGCAAGGTCGAAAACACCGAAGCGTCCGAGGGCGACGATGTTTCGCTGCGGGTCTTCGTCGGCCAGCGTGTGGCCAGCGTATCGGCCACCGCCGCCTCCGATCCGAAGGCGCTTGCCGAGCGGGCCGTCGCCATGGCCAAGGTGTCTCCCGAGGACCCCTACCAGGGTCTTGCCGACCCCGCGCTGCTCGCCGGGCAGACGCGCGATCTGGACCTGTTCGACGCGACGGAAGTGTCGGCCGATCAGTTGAAGGAAGCCGCCCTTGCGGCCGAGGCGGCGGCTCTCGCCGTCAAGGGCGTGACCAATTCGTCCGGCAGCAATGCCAGCGCCGGGCTTGGCGGGTTGGTTCTGGCCACCTCGCACGGTTTTCTCGGCCACTATGTCGCCTCGCGCTTTGCGCGCTCGGCCAGCGTGATCGCCGGCGAGGGCACCGGCATGGAGCGCGACTATGAATTCTCCTCGCGCCAGCATTTTGCCGATCTCGACGCGCCCGAGGATATCGGCCGCAAGGCCGGTGAACGGGCGGTGCGCCGCCTTGGCGCGCGCAAGGCGGCGACCGGACCGGTCGACGTGGTGTTCGACCCGCGCGTCGCGCGCGGCATTGCCGGCCATATCGCCGGCGCCATCAACGGCGCTTCCGTCGCGCGCAAGACCTCGTTCCTGCGCGACATGATGGGCAAGCAGGTGGCCGCTGCCGCCATCACCGTCACCGACGACCCGCTGCGGCGTCGTGGCCAGGCCTCGCGCCCATTCGATGGCGAAGGCGTCGAGGGCGAGAAGCTCCTGATGATTGACAAGGGTGTCCTCAACCACTGGTTCCTGTCGACATCGGCGGCCCGGGAACTCGGTCTTGTCACCAACGGTCGCGGCGCGCGCGGCGGCTCCTCCGTCTCGCCGTCGTCGACGAACCTCGCCATAGAGGCGGGCGAGCGCTCGCCGGAGGATTTGATCGGCTCGCTCAAGACCGGCTTCTACGTCACCGAAGTGTTTGGCCAGGGCGTCGACATGCTCACCGGCGAATACAGCCGCGGCGCCTCGGGCTTCTGGATCGAAAATGGCGCGCTTGCCTATCCGGTAGCCGAAGTCACCATCGCCTCGAACCTGAAGACGATGTTCCTCAACATGGTGCCGGCGAATGACCTCGACCGTAATTTCGGCACCGCCGCCCCGACCCTCCTGATCGAAGGCATGACCCTTGCCGGAGCATGACCTGACCACTGCCAGCGCCGATCTGGACCTGCCGCTACTGCGCGACGCTGCCCGCGAGGCCGGTCTTATCGCCATGCGCTACTTCGGCAACAATCCGCAGGTCTGGATGAAGGGCGGCACCTCGCCGGTCAGCGAAGCTGATCATGCCGCCGATGCGTATCTGCGCCAGACACTGCTTGCGGCGCGGCCGGACTATGGCTGGCTGTCGGAAGAGACGGCCGACGATTCGGCGCGGCTTTCGGCGCGCCGCACCTTCGTTGTCGACCCGATCGACGGCACGCGCGGCTTCCTCGAAGGCCAGCGGACCTGGTGCGTCAGCGTTGCCGTCGTCGAGAGTGGCCGCTCGCTCGCCGGCGTACTCGAATGCCCGGCGATGGAGGAGACCTACTGGGCGCTGCCCGGCCAGGGCGCCTTCCGTAACGGCAAGCGCATCGCGGTGCGCAAGCCTGGGGACAAGGCTGAAATTTCAGGATTGAAGCAGTTGATCGACATGGTGCCTGCCGACTGGCAGAAGCGGCTGCAGCGGGCACCCTACATCCCCTCGCTCGCCTACCGCCTGGCGATGATCGCCAATGGGACGCTCGACGCAACGTTCGTCAAGCCGAACGCGCATGACTGGGACATCGCCGCCGCCGATCTCATCCTGCGCGAGGCGGGCGGACATCTGCTCGACCCGAATGGCCGCGCGCCGCTCTATGCCGGCGAGGTGATCCGCCACGGCGCGCTCGCCGCCGGCAGCGGGGACCTGTTGGCGGTGCTTGTCGATGTCATCGCCGGGCTGGATGGCTGAAAGCGTTTTCGACGGTTCCAAAGTCTGCGGCTTTGGTCTAGACCTGTCACAAACTCACGATATGTGAAGGACCGACATGGCCGCGGAAGACGGAAAGAAACAGCTTTTGCATCTGGTGTTCGGCGGCGAACTCAAGAAGCTTGGCGGCACGGAGTTCCGGGATCTCGACGCGCTCGACATCGTCGGCGTCTTTCCCGATTATCAATCCGCGCACACCGCGTGGAAGGCCAAGGCGCAAGCCAGCGTGGACAATGCCCATATGCGTTATTTCGTCGTTCATCTGCACCGTCTGCTGGATCCCGATAGCAAGGCCGTCGGTTGACTTCGATGGAGCGTGATCTGGCGAAAGAGCCAGCCAGCGAGGCCGCGCCCACGGGCAGGGGCGGCAGTCGCACGACCAAGGCCTTCTGGCGCAGGATTCGCCAGCCGCTCGCGCAGTCCCGGTTCGTCAAGAACGCCATTGCCAGCCTGCTCGCGCAGTTCGTGCGGCTGGTTCGCCTGACCAGCCCCCTGGTCGCCGGATCGGCGCGTTTTTCGGGCGGCGCCTATGCCGAGTTCGAGCCGGGGATCATCGCTCTGTGGCATGGCCAGCATCTTTTGACGCCGGCCTATTACCCCAAGCGCAAGCCATTGGTCGCCATGGTGTCGCGCAGCGCCGATGCCGAACTCAACGCTCTGATGCTGGAGAAGTTCGGCATCGAGGCGGTGCGCGGTTCGGGCGGGCGCGACAATGCCAGGCATCTCGACAAGGGCGGGGCCAAGGCCCTCATCGCCCTCAAAAAGTCGCTCACCGCAGGCAAGAACGTCGCCATGATCGCAGACATACCCCACGGTACCCCGCGCGATGCAGGGCTCGGTATCGTTCTTTTGGCTCGCCTCTCCGGCCGGCCTCTGCTGCCCGTCGCCATCGCCACCAGCCGCCGCAAGGTGCTGGAAAAGAGCTGGGACAAGACCACCATCAACCTGCCCTTCGGCCGCTCCGCCGTGACCATCGGCACGCCGATCTTTGTGGCGGCGGATGCCGACGATGCCGAAATGGAGCGCAAGCGCCAGGAAGTGACGGTTGCTCTCAATGCCGCGACCGCCGAGGCCTACCGTCTCGTGGATGGTTCGCGGTGAGCGGCCGCTGGGCGCGTACCATGTTGTCGGCATATCGTTTTGCCGGCGCCGCCGCCTATCCCCTGGTCGGGCCCTACGTCGCCTGGCGCACCTCGCGCGGCAAGGAAGACCGCAACCGCCGCCGCGAGCGCTATGGCGTCGCCGGCCGGCCGCGCCCAGAGGGACCGGTGATCTGGATCCATGCGGCGAGCGTCGGCGAGACCTTGGCCGTCGTGCCGTTGGTCGAAAGCATCCTCGACTACGGCGTCAACATCGTTCTGACAACCGGCACGGTGACCTCCGCCCAGGTCGTCGGCGAGCGGCTCGGCGACCGCATCATCCACCAATATGTGCCGCTCGATCTGAAGCCGGCGGTCAGCCGCTTCCTCGATCACTGGAAACCCGATCTGGCGATCATCGCCGAATCCGAGATCTGGCCGATGACCATCCTCGAACTCGGTGCCCGCCACGTGCCGCAGGTGCTGGTCAATGGCAGGCTCTCCGATCGCTCCTACACATCGTGGAAGAAGCGGGCCAACCTCGCCGAGGCGCTGTTCGAGAATCTGGCCCATGTCGTTGCCCAGTCCGACGTCGACGGCGAGCGTTTTCGCGCGCTCGGCGCCCGGCCGGTCACGGTGTCGGGCAATCTCAAGGTCGACACGAACCCGCCGCCGGTCGACGACCGTGCGCTTGGCACTTTGCAGCGACAGATCGGCGATCGCCCGACCTGGGCGGCGATCTCGACCCATGATGGTGAGGAAGTGGTCGCGGCGGAAGTCCACGCGATGTTGCACAAGCGTCACCACGGCCTTTTGACCATCGTCGTTCCGCGCCATCCCGATCGGGCCGAAGCCCTTGCCGCGGAGATTTCCGGCATGGGCCTGAAGGTTGCGCGGCGCAGCAAGGGCGACCGTATCGGGCCCGACACCGATGTCCTGCTTGGCGATACGATCGGCGAAATGGGCTTGTACCTCCGCTTGACCGAAATCGCTTTCGTAGGCCGCTCGCTGACCTCCGAAGGCGGCCAGAACCCGCTCGAGCCGGCCATGCTCGACACCGCCGTTCTCGCCGGGCGCAACGTGCAGAATTTTCGCGAGGCCTATCAGCGCCTGCTCGACAGCGGCGGCGCCAAGCTGGTGCGCGACCGCGACATGCTGGCTGGCGCCGTCAATTTCCTCCTGACCAACGAAGTAGCGCGCCACGAGATGATGGCGGCGGGGATCGCGACTGTCGATGAGATGCGCGGCGCGTTGGCACGCACGCTCAAATCGCTCGAACCCTATATCCAGCCGCTGGTGGTCAAGGCGCGCCTGAAGGGCGCGAACGGGCGTTAACGTGGCCACCGAAGCACCACCATTCTGGTGGGAAGAGCCGGACTGGAAAGTCCTGGCGCTGTCGCCGCTGTCGGCCGTCTACGCGCTGGTCGCCGGTCGCGGCATGCGCAGGGCCCGGCGCGAGAAGATCCAGGCGCCGGTTCTGTGCGTCGGCAATTTCACCGTAGGCGGCACCGGCAAGACACCGGTGGCGATCGCGCTCGCCCTACAGGCCAAGCGCATGCATCTGAAGCCTGGGTTTCTGTCGCGCGGCCATGGCGGTTCCTTCGCCGAGCCGCACGTCGTCGATATCAGTCATGACAGCGCCAAGCACGTCGGCGACGAACCGCTGCTGCTGGCCGAACATGCTCCGGTCGCGGTGACGCCCAATCGTGCCGCCGGCGCCCGGCTGCTGCTGGAAAAACACGGTTGCGATTTCCTGATCATGGACGACGGCTTCCAGAGCGCGCGCATCCACATCGATTATGCGCTGGTGGTCGTCGACGCCCGCTACGGGATCGGCAATGGCCGCGTCATCCCGGGCGGTCCGCTCAGGGCCAAAATCGTCGACCAACTGGTCTTCACCAGCGGATTGCTGAAGATGGGCGAGGGCAACGCTGCCGATGCCGTGGTCCGTCTGGCGGCGCGTGCCGGCCGGCCGATCTTCGAGGCGCACACGGAGCCGAGCAGCAAGGCAGGGCTTGCCGGAAAGCGGTTTCTGGCCTTTGCCGGCATCGGTCATCCCGAAAAGTTCTTCGACACGGTGCGCGACGCCGGCGGCGAAGTGGTCCTGTCCAGGCCCTTTCCGGACCATCACTTCTACGCCGAGGACGAGCTGGCCGAACTGGCCGCGACGGCGCATGCCGAAAGCCTTGGCCTGATCACCACCGCCAAGGACGCCGCCCGGTTGCGCCACGGCGCCCCGCAGGATTTTCTCGATTGTCTCGACGTGCTGAAAATCGATACGGCGTTCGAGCTCGACCATGTTCCCGAACGCATCATCGAGGAGACGCTCGATGCCTGGCGGCAGCGCAAGCTGAGAGGCTAACCCCGTTTGCGCAGTTCCGGATGCACCTCGATTTCGCGGCGCAGCGAAGCGGTGGCGTTCACATAAGGCTCCTGCCTGCCGACGCTCCAGTATTTCAGCTCGTCCAACGGGATGTTTTCGCCCGTCACCGCGCAGCGCACGAACGAGCCGGGGCTGGTGACCTGGAAATCGCCATCGAGATAGCGGATGCGGGCTTCCTTGCCGCCGGGGCCTTCGAAACGGTTCATCATGCAATGGCACTTGAGTTCATCGGGATTCAATCGCCATAAATCGTGGGCAAGGTCAAGCTTGGCGCAATGCTCATCTAATATTGCTCCATGGCACAATGGTTGTCAGGAAGCGCCATGGACATCGCCAATGCAAGCATGCCGTCTTTGCTGAAAGAAGCACTCACGCCCCAGCCGCTGCCTTCGCCCACGGCCGACCCGGCGACCGCGGCGCTGGTCAAGGCGCTCGTCCAGCCGCCGGCGCCCGTGATGGTGCAATCGGCGCAGTTCGCCACCCAGGCGTTGCAAAGCTCGCTGCCGCGACCGGCCGCTCAAACCTCGCAACGCCTGTCGTCCACCGAGATCGAGGATGCCTACCGGGCCGTCATGGAGCCCGACGCCCCCAGCCACCATGAACCGCCACGAGCCTCGACGGGCGGGGCAGGGGCGGACACCGATCAGGCTTCGCGCGGCTTCGCCCCGAAGCAGATGACGGCCACTGACAGCACCCCCAAACTGGCGCCGGCCTCGGCCCAGTCCACATTCTCGCCGTCCGTCGCTTCCGCCGTGGTGCTGGTCGCGGCCAACGCCAACGCGCCGCAACCGCGCGGCGCCTCCCGCCGTCCGGCGGGCCATGCTCCACGATCCGAGCCAGTTCCGCCGTCGCTGTCGACGATATCGATCGTGACGGCCATCGTCTCGGCAGCGACCACCATGATCGTGCTTTTTCTGTTTCGTTGAGCAGGTATCACGCGATTTCCGACCGCGACCGTCACGCCTTCGAGCCTAATCGCCATCCTGCAGGAAAGCTTCCAGCCTTGCCGAAGCAAGCCCGGCCTGTTCGGCGATGCGCCTGGCGAGATCGGCTGCGGCCGCGCGCGGCCGCCCGACCGGACGATCCAGCCAGTAGGAAACCGGATTGAGCGCGGTGCGATCGTCGACGGCGACGAGGCGCCCCGATTCTATCTGGTGTTCGGTGAGCGGCGGCCGTGCCAGCGCGATGCCGAGCCCATGGGCTGCGGCATCGAGCACCACATTATAGTCCTCGAAGCGGCGGTCTTGCGGGCGCGGCCGGTAGTCCATGTCCTGCGCGGCGAACCAGGCGCGCCAGCCCGAAGCGTCGGAATCGTTGATCAGCGGGAATTTGAGCAATCGGGCCGGGTCGCCACCGCCGATCTCTCGTGCGAGGCCCGGCGAGGCGATCGGGAAGAGATGTTCCTCGAACAGTTGCACCGAGACTCGGCCCGGGATGCGGCCGCGACCGCAGCGGACCGACAGATCGATGCCTTCATCGGCGAGATCGGCCTGACGGTTGTCAACGTCGAGCACGATGCGCAGGCGGGTAGGCTCGTTCTCCAGCGCCGCCATGCGCGGCATAAGCCACAGGCCGCTCACCGAGGGGATCGAGGCCAGCCGAACCACCGCGGTGCCGCGCGGCTCCACCCACCGGTCCGAATTGACCGAGATCAGCGCGAAGGCTTCGGTGGTCCTGAGATGCAGGCGGTTGCCTTCGTTGGTCAGCGACACGCCGCGCGCGCCGCGTTCGAAAACCTTCAGGCCAAGCCAGTCCTCGAGCTTGGCGATCTGCCGGCTGACCGCGCCATGGGTAAGATTGAGCTTTTCAGCGGCGGCCGAAAAGCTCCCCGTGCGCGCCGCCGCGTCGAAGGCGCGCAATGTCTCCAGCGGCAGCATACTGTTCGAGCTGTGATCCATGCTCACAGGTGACTCTCGATTTGGTCGTTTGTCAATTGACCTGGAAAGGCGTTTTCTGCTTCCGAGACCTGAAGAATCCGAGGGCAATGAGATGAGCGCAACGACAGGCGCGTTGAATTCGACACAGCGGATGGACACCACGGCCGCCATCGCCGTGGCGCTGACGGTGATCGGCTGGGCCTCCGCCTTCCCGGCGATCCGGGCCGGGCTCGCCGCCTTCCAGCCGCTGGAGCTTGGCGCCCTGCGCTTTGCCATCGCCGCCGTGCCGGCTGCCATCTACCTTGCCGTCAAGCGCCCGGCGCTGCCCAGGATCGGCGACTTGTGGCGCCTCGCCTTCGGCGGCGCCATCTTCGTCGCGCTCTACACGGCGATGCTCAATTTCGGCGAGCAGACCGTCTCGGCCGGAGCAGCCGGCTTCATCATCAATGTCAGTCCCATCTTCACCGCCATCATGGCGATGGCGCTGCTTGGCGAGCGCTTCTCAGGCCTGGCCTGGATCGGCACCGTCATTTCCTTCGCCGGCATCGGCATCATAGCCGTCGCCGACGGGCATGGCCTGCATTTCAATGCCGGCGCGCTGCTGGTGCTTGGCTCGGCACTCTGCTCGGCCGTCAACACCATCGTCCAGAAGCCGCTGTTTGCCCGCCACCATCCGCTGACCATCGCGGCGTCCAACATGGTGCTCGGCGCGCTCTGCCTTGCGCCCTTCCTGCCCGCCGCTCTGCAGCAGGCCGCCGTCGCCAACACCGCCGGCCTTGGCGCCGTGATCTATCTCGGCATCGTGCCGAGCCTGATCGCCTATGCGGCCTGGGCGACCGCGCTGTCGCGTCTGCCGGCGGCGCGTGCCTCGAACTTCTTGTACCTGGTCTCGCCTATGTCGGCCCTTATCGGCTTCTTCTGGCTGGGCGAGATGCCGACGCTGCTCGGCATTCTCGGCGGTGCATTGGCGATGGGTGGCGTCATCGTGGTGAATTTGAAGAGGTAAATCAAAGCGCCTTGTGCCGGCCTGTTTAGCAGTCGGTTCACCGCCGCCCGAACAACCGCTCGATGTCGGCCAACTTGAGTTCGATATAGGTCGGGCGTCCGTGGTTGCAGGTGCCCGAGCCCGGCGTCGCCTCCATCTGGCGCAGCAGCGCGTTCATCTCCTCGGCCTTGAGCAGCCGGCCGGAGCGCACCGAGCCGTGGCAGGCCATGGTCGCCGCGATCTTGTCCAACCGTTCTTTCAGCGTTTCGACCGTGTCGTTGTCGGCGATCTCGTCGGCGAGGTCGCGCACCAATTGCCCGACATTGGTCTCGCCCAGCATCGACGGTGTCTCGCGCACGGCGACCGCGCCCGGGCCGAAACGCTCGATGCCGAGGCCGAAGCGGGCGAGCGTTTCGGAATGCATGGCGAGCCGCTCGGCGTCCTCTTCCGGCAGGTCGATGATCTCTGGCAGGAGCAGCATCTGCGAGGGCACCGGCTGCGAGTGCAGGGCGTTCTTCAGCGCCTCGTAGACAAGCCGCTCATGCGCCGCGTGCTGGTCGACGATGACGAGCGAATCCCTGGTCTGGGCGACGATGTAGTTCTCGTGCACCTGGGCGCGCGCAGCCCCCAGCACCGCGCCAAGCAGCGTCTCGGTTGCCTCATTCTGCCCGGCGCGCGCATCGGCGCTGGCGAGCGGGCCGGCATCGAACGCCGCCTGGTCGCCCTCGCCGAAGCCGGCGGTTCTTGCATTGCCGCGTTCAAAGCCGGCACCTGCGAATTGCATGTCGAGCGGCCGCTGCGGCGAGCGCGAAGGGTCGAAACCCGTGGGGCCGGAGGCACGGAAAGCTGCTTCGTAGCTGCGATGGCCGTTTGTCGGACCGCCGTGATCATAGGGTGTGGCGCCCGGCCGGAACGCAGCCATCATGCCTGCGGCACCCGTGGTGGCGGAGCGGATGCCGGCATCGGCCAGCGCTTGCCGGATGGCGCCGACGATCAGACCGCGCACGAGGCCCGGATCGCGGAAGCGGACATCTGCCTTGGCCGGATGGACGTTGACGTCGACGATCGCTGGATCGAGCGTCAGGAACAGCACCGTCACGGCGTGGCGGTCGCGCGGCAGGACATCGGCGAAGGCGCCGCGGATGGCGCCGGCGATCAGCTTGTCGCGCACCGGCCTGCCATTGACATAGGCGTATTGCTGCAGCGCGTTGGCGCGGGTGAAGGACGGGATCGACACATGGCCGGTCAGATGCACGCCTTCGCGCATCGCGTCGATGGCAATGGAATTGTCGGGAAAGTCGGCGCCCATTACCTGCGCGACGCGGCGCAGGCTGCCGTTCGCGCTGTCCTCGGTCGCCGGCAGTTCCAGCGTCGTGCGGTCGGAACCGGCCAGCGTGAAACGCACCGTGGGGAAGGCGATGGCGATGCGCTTGACGATGTCGCTGATGGCCGAGCTTTCGGCGCGTTCGCCTTTCATGAACTTCAACCGTGCCGGCGTGGCGAAGAACAGGTCGCGCACCTCGACCGTGGTGCCGCGATTGGCGGCTGCCGGCTTGACGGGCTGGACGCGGCCGCCCTCGATGCCGATCTCCGCGGCGCTGTCGCCCGAAGCCGTGCGCGAGCGGATCGACAGCCGCGACACCGAGCCGATCGACGGCAACGCCTCGCCGCGAAAGCCAAGCGAGCGGATGTCGTGGATGTCCTCGGCGAGCTTGGACGTGCAGTGACGCGCGATCGCCAGCGCCAGCTCCTGCTCCGGGATGCCGGAGCCGTCATCGGTGACGCGGATCAGGCTCAGCCCGCCGCCCGACGTGACTACCTCTACCTTGCTCGCACCGGCATCGAGCGCGTTCTCGACCAGTTCCTTGACCACGCTCGCCGGACGTTCGATGACTTCGCCGGCGGCGATCTGGTTGATCATCGTTTCGGAAAGCTGTCGAATGGGCATGATCTGATCTTACACGGATTCGGTCGGTGCGTTCGAGGCCACTTTACGCCTGCGCGACCAGCCAGTCTCTTACCTTGCGGGCATTGTCCGAGAGCTCACGGTTCTTCGGCCAGATGACGTAGAACGCGGTGCCCGTCTTCATGACGTGGTCCGTTACCGGTACCAGCAGCCCGGTCGACAGCAGCCGCTCGACAAGGTGGCGCCAGCCGAGCGCGATTCCTTGCCCTTCCATGACCGCCTGGATCACGATCGCATAGTCATTGATGCGCAAGCCACGCTCCGCATTGCGGAGGCTGGCGCCGGCCGACTGGAACCATTCGTCCCAGTTCGGGGCCTCGCGATAGGGCTCCTCCAGATGAATGAGGCGGTGTGTCGCCAGTTGCTCCACGGTCTCAGGCCGGCCGAATTTCGTCAGATAGCTGGGACCCGCGACCGGAAAAATCTCTTCGTCGGAGAGTGATAACGAATGGTAGTCCGGCCAGTCGCGTGGCACGCCTCCGCGCACGGCGAGCGGAATGCCTTCGGCGATAATGTCGAGATCGCGGTCGCCGGTCTGGATGCGCAGGTCAATGCCCGGCAGCTCGTCGCGGAACCGCTGCAGGCGCGGCATCATCCAGAACGAACCGAAGGCCGTCGAGGCGGCGAGCGTCACATGGCCGCCGGTCGCCTGCAGGCGCAGATCCTCCGCCGACTTGCGGATGTGGGAAAGGCCGAGCGAGACGTCGGCATGGAAGCGCTCGCCGGCCTCGGTCAGGCTGACCTGGCGATGGCGGCGCTGGAACAGCTGGGCGCCGAGCTGCTCCTCCAGGCCGCGCACCGCATAGGAAACGGCAGCCTGGGTCATGCCGAGCTCGCGCCCGGCGGCGGTGAAGCTCGACAGCCGGCCCGCCGCCTCGAAGACGATCAGGCTGCCGGCGGAGGGCAGGAGATGGCGCAGGTTTCGCATAAGCACAGCTTATACAAGAGATCAGGATTTTCCAGCGTCACAGCTGTATTTCACCTCGCTAAGTTGACCTGGATCGAAGGGATGGAGGCTCCATGAACGCACCGGCCGCTGAATTGACCGAGCAAACCCATCGCCGTGGCGGTGGCCGTCTCGGGCGCAAGGCGCTTCGTGGGGCACCGATCGCGTCGTTCCCAACCCTGGTCCGTCAGATTCCGGTGTACCAGATGGTTCCGGACGAGGCGGTGGAACTGATCCACGAGGAATCGCTGTCGATCCTGGAAGAGGTCGGCTGCGAGTTCCGCGACGACGAGGCCATTGCCTTGTGGAAGGCCGCCGGTGCCGACGTCAGGGAAACGCGGGTCCGCATCGATCGCGCGCTCCTGATGGAACTGGTCTCGAAGGTTCCGCCGGAATTCACGCTCAATGCGCGCAATCCCGAGCGCACGGTTCGCGTCGGCGGCAAGAACTCGATCTTCGTGCCGATGTATGGCGCGCCCTATGTCCGCGACCTCGACAACAACAGGCGCTACGGCACGCTCGCCGACCTCAACAATTTCCACAAGCTCGCCTATATGGCGCCCGCGCTGCACTCGTCGAGCTCGATCATCTGCGAGCCGATGGAGATACCGGTGCCGAAGCGGCATCTGCACATCATCCACTCGGCGCTGAAACATTCCGACAAGCCGTTCATGGGCATCGTGACGTCGAAGGAGCGCGCCGAGGACACGATGGCGATGGCTGGCATCGTCTTCGGCGAGGAATTCGTGCGCGACAACCCTGTGCTGGTGGCGATCACCAACTGCAATTCGCCGCTGGTGTGGGACGCCACCATGATCGACGCCATGCGGGTCTATGCGAGCCACAATCAGCCACTGATCCTGGCGCCTTTCGCGCTGTGCGGCGCCTCCACCTCGGCTTCCGCCGTCGGCGCGGTGGCGCAGGTCAACGCCGAGGCGCTTGCGGGCGTGGCGCTGACCCAGCTCATTCGCCCCGGCTCGCCGCAAATCTACGGTCAGTTCATGGTGACGGTCGACATGAAGACCGGCGCGCCGATGGGCGGCACGCCGGAGGCCGCGCAGATGATGTATCTGATGGGCGCATTGGCGCGGAAATACAAACTGCCGTGGCGCACCTCGGGCTTCCATGTCGGCTCGAAACTCAACGATGCCCAGGCCGGCTATGAGGCGAACATGCTGATGCATGCAGCCATTCTTGCCGGCGCCAACTACATCTGGCATTCGGCCGGCTGGCTGGAAGCGGGTCTCACTTGCGGTTACTCGAAATTCGCCACCGACTGCGAACAGCTCGTCGGCTGGTACAAATACGCGGGCGGCCTGCCTTTCGACGATTTCAAGGACGCGATGGCGGCGATCCGCGAAGTCGGGCCGCAGGGCCATTTCCTCGGCACCCAGCACACGCTCGAGCATTTCGAGAAGGCTTTCTTCATGCCGAGCATCATGGACTTCAACTCCTACGAACAATGGAAGGCGGAGGGGGCGAAGGACCACGACACGCGCGGCCGCGAGAAGGCGCGCAACATGCTCGCCGATTATGAAGAGCCGAAACTCGACGAGGGTATCGCCGACGGTCTCAAGGATTTGATCGCGCGGCGCGAGGAAAAATTGCCCGACAGCGTTAGTTGAAAGAAAACGGGCGAAGACCCGACGGAACCAATGGGAGAAAGAAAAATGACGATTTTTAGAAGCAACGGCGATCGCGTCCCGGCCGCCATCGAGGCGATGGCCGAAGAGGCCCGCGCTGGCCGCATGGACCGGCGCGAGTTCCTGGCGCTGGCGAGCGCCTTCGGCGCTTCAACGGCTGTTGCCTATGGCATGATCGGGCTCGCGGTTCCGACAAAGGCTCTTGCCGATGAGCCGAAGAAGGGCGGAACGCTGCATGTCGCGATGTCGGTCAAGGCGCAGAAGGATCCGCGCACCTATGACTGGACAGAGATGGCAAACGTCACCCGCGCTTGGCTGGAGCCGCTCGTTCGCTATACCCGCCAGTTCACTTTCGAGCCGGTGCTGCTGGAAAGCTGGGACATCAACGACGACGCCACCGAATATACACTGCACCTGCGCAAGGGCGTCACCTGGAACAATGGCGATGCTTTCAACGCCGACGACGTGATCGTCAATCTGAACCGCTGGTGCGAGAAGGGTGCCTCCGGTAATTCCATGGCCGCGCGTGTCGGCGCGCTGATCGACGCCAAGACCGGCAAGGCGAAGGACGGCGCCATCACCAAGGTCGACGACCACACAGTGAAGCTGAAGCTTTCCGAACCCGACATCTCGATCATCCCGAATTTCACCGACTATCCGGCGCTCGTCGTGCATCGCGACTTCGACAAGGACGGCGCCGACCCGATCAAGAAGCCGGTCGGTACCGGAGCTTTCGAACTGGTGTCCTACGCTGTCGGGACAAAGGCGGTCGTCAAGCGCCGCGAGAACGGCAAGTGGTGGGGTGGCGAGGCGCCGCTCGACGGTGCCGAATTCATCGACTACGGCACCGATTTCAACGCCACGGTGAGCGCTTTCGACTCAGGCGAGATCGACGTCGATTTCGAAACGCCGGCCGATTTCATCGACATCCTCGACAAGATGAACCTCGTGAAATCGGAAGTCGCGACGGCGACCACGCTGGTTGCCCGCACCAACATCACGCACAAGCCCTACGACGATCAGCGGGTCCGTAACGCCCTGCAGATGGCTGTCGACAACAACGCCGTCCTGCAACTCGGCTATAATGGCCGCGGTACGGTGGGCGAAAACCACCATGTCAGCCCGATCCATCCGGAATACTATCCGTTGCCCAAGAAGACGCGGGACGTGGCGGGCGCCAAGAAGCTGATGGCCGACGCTGGACAGGCCAACTTCGAGCATGAACTGATCACCGTCGAGGACGAATGGCAGAAGAACACCGGCGACGCGATCGCCGGCCAGTTGCGTGAAGCCGGTATAAAGGTGAAGCGTACCGTTCTGCCTGGCTCGACCTTCTGGAACGACTGGACGAAATATCCCTATTCCATGACGATCTGGTACATGCGCCCGCTCGGCGTGCAGGTGCTGGCGCTCGGCTATCGTACGGGCGAGGCCTGGAATGAGACGGCCTATTCCAATCCGGAATTCGATGCCAAGCTCAAGCAGGCGCTGGCCCTGAGTGATGTCGCCAAGCGCAAGGAGGTCATGAAGGATGTCGAGCAGATCCTGCAGGACTCCGGCGTCATCATCCAGCCGTTCTGGCAGAAGCTCTACTGCCACATGAACAAGAAGGTGAAGAACTACGGCATGCACCAGACCTATGAAATAGATCTCCAGAACGTCTGGCTGGATGCCTAACTCCCCAAGACCGCCAAAAAGCTGCGACCGGCACCTCTCTGAGGTGCCGGTCGCACGTTAAAGGAGAGAGGGTGCATGTCTGAACGGGTCTTCAAGCGTCTGTTCGAGCCGGCAATGTTGCGCGGCAAGACGTTACGCAACAGGATCGTGTTCGGAGCCCATACCGCCAATATGGCGGTAGAGGGGCTGCCGACCGCGCGGCATGTCGGCTACTACGCGGAACGCGCCATCGGCGGCGCCGGCATGATCGTGGTCGAGCCGATGCCCGTGCACCAGGCCGCCGTGCTTACCCGCGGCAATTTCAGCCCTTCCGATGACCGCGTGGTTCCACATTTTCGCAAAGTAACTGACGCAATCCGCGGCAACGGCGCCATCGCCATCCAGCAGCTCTACCATGTCGGTCAGCACGCTGACGCGGACAACTCGTTTCATGCCGGTTGGTCGCCTTCGGGCCTGCCGAGCTACCACGATTCTGACGGTTCGCATCGGATGTTCGAAGCCGAGATTGAAGAGACGATCGACGGCTTTGTCCAGGCGGCGCGCCGTTGCCGCGAGGCCGGTTTCGACGGCGTCGAGGTCTGGGCGGCGTACCATTCGATGCTGGACCAGTTCTGGACACCCTGGTCGAACCGCCGGGACGACCGATGGGGCGGCAGCCTTGAAAACCGCACTCGGATGAGCCGTGAGGTGATGACCAGGATTCGCCGGGAATGCGGCGATGATTTCATCATCGGTCTTGCGATCAACGATGAGCCCGAAGTCGAAGTGGCGCTGAAGCGCGAAGCGCTGGCCGAGATAATCGACCTCCACGACCGCGACGCCTTGATGGACTATGTGACTTGCGGAACGGGCTCCTACTTCGACTTCTACAAGATCATGCCGACCTTTGTTTATCCGGAGAAGCTTGGTGCCGACCTGGCGTCCGTGCTCAAATCCACCGTGCGTCATGCGTTGATCACCGCCGAGAGCCATATCCGCACGCCCGAAAACGCCGAGAGCGTGTTGAGCGAAGGTCGCGCCGACCTCGTTTCCATCGTGCGCGGGCAGATCGCCGATCCGCATCTGGCCGCAAAGGCTGCCGCCGGCCGGCCGCAAGACATTCGCGGCTGCCTGTCCTGCAACCAGATGTGCTGGGGCCGGCGCAGCCGCGACTATTGGATCAGCTGCGTCATCAATCCTTCCGCGGGGCGGGAATGGGAGTGGGGCGGTGATCGCTTCGCTCTGGCCGCACAGCCGAAGCGCGTGCTGGTCGTCGGCGGCGGGCCGGCCGGTCTCGAAGCGGCGCGCGCCGCGGCCGAGCGCGGTCATCGCGTGACACTGGCCGAAGCATCCGACCGCCTCGGCGGGCAGTTCCGTCTTGCCGGACTGCAGCCGCGCCGTGCCCAGATTCTGGACCTGATCGACTGGTACGAGCGCCAGCTCGGCCAGCTTCAGGTCGACATCCGCTACGGGCAGTATGTCGAAGCCGACGATGTCGAGCGCGAAGGCGCGGATCATGTCATCGTCGCGACCGGCTCGATGCCGCCGGACGGCGCTTTCCAGCGGGCCTTGCCGCACTGGGGCAGCATTCCGGGCGGCGGGCCGGTGCTGTCGGCCGAGGCGGTGATGGCCCGTGAGGCGAGGCCGGGAAAAAATGTTCTGTTGCTGGACGATGGCGGGAATTGGAAAGGGTGCGGCACCGCCTGGAAACTCGCCGAGGACGGTCACAATGTGACGCTCGTGACACCGGACGCCCTGGTTGGCAAAGAGCTTCAGCGAATGGCCGTCGACGCGCCGCTGCGCCGGGCGCTCGCCAAACTGCGCGTGCGGTTTGTGACCGAGAGCGCCGTCGTTCATTGGGATGGCAAGGCGGCCAGGATCGCTTCGCTGCTCGACGGAACCGAGCAGGAGATCGAAGCCGATGCGCTGGTCTTCGCCGCCACCAGCATGGCCCAGGACAGCCTGTCCATCGAGCTCGAAAGGCGCGGAATTATGCATACCTCCATCGGCGACTGTACCGCCTCCAGACAGGCGGCATTTGCCATCCATGACGGGCGCAAGGTGGCGCTTGATCTTTGACGATTGCGAAAGGCGCCAGACCGGGCAAGGCATGAACGGGGCTAATGTCTGAATGCGTATCAAGTCAATCAAAGTCTATAAGGTGCTTCTGCCTGTCAAAGGCGGTGCCTACCGGATGGCCAGCGATACCGTGCAGAACTTGGACAGCACGCTGGTTGAAGTGACCACCGAGGATGGACTATCAGGCTGGGGCGAGACTTGCCCGATCGGCCCTGTTTACCAGCCCCAGCATGCTCTTGGCGCAAGAGCGGCAATTGCTGAAATAGCGCCTGGACTCGTCGGCGAGGACACGGCGTCCATGCGCCGCCTCGCCAAAAAAATGGACGAACGGCTGAACGGTCACAACTATGCCAAGGCAGCCTTGGATATAGCCCTCCTAGACCTCGCCGGCCAGCGGCTGGGCGTCCCTGTTTCAACACTTCTCGGCGGTGCGCTCACCGATCGCGTGCCGTCCTACTACTCGACCATCGTCGGTGCTCCGGACGAGACCGCGCGTATTGCCGCCGACAAGGTCAATGCCGGATATCCACGGCTTCAGATCAAGATCGGCGGGCGGGATCTCGAACAAGACGTCGCCACTGTGCACAAAGTATGGGAGGCGGTTGGCTTCAAGGCCCGGATAGCCGTCGACGCCAATCGCGGCCTGACCGCTGCCGCGGCACTGCACATCGATCGGCTTTGCCAGGCAATCCCGTTCGTGTTCGAACAGCCTTGCAACACCATGGAGGAAGTCGCTGGTCTCAAGGGACGCGTTACCCATCCGATCTATCTCGATGAGAATACCGAGGATTTGAATGCGGTGCTGCGGGCGGTTTCGTCAGGTATCGCGGACGGATTTGGATTGAAGGTCACCCGCCTTGGCGGCCTTACCAAGATGGCCACGGTCCGCGACCTGTGTGCGATACGATCTCTCCCGCACAGCTGCGACGACGCCTGGGGCGGAGACGTCATCGCCGCGGCATGCGTCCACCTCGCCGCCACAGTCGAGCCGAGACGTTTTGAGGGAGCCTGGATCGCGCAGGAGTACATCGAAGGGCATACGGATCCCGTAAACCCGATCGTGATCGAGAACGGGCATATACGCATCCCGCAGATCCCAGGGCTCGGTGTCAAGCCTGAACGCTCCCAACTCAACGCGCCGATTGCCATTTTCGGAGACTAAGGATCGTTGGATGTGATCTATGCAAGTAGACGAGCCACTCGAAGGCTTCATGAGCCGCAAAAAAGCCGATATGCACGATGCGTGGTATTGATTGCTTTCCGCAGCCAAACATTCGGGGAAATCCATGAAACTGCTGCTCGCTGCCATCCTGTCGATTGCCGCACCAGCCGCCGCCCTGGCCGGTCCGGCGTCCGATGCCGTGAAGTTCTTCTATGTTCCGCAGGTCAAGTTCGAGGCGGATGCGCATTATCGCGATCGCTTCACCGCGCCGGTGACGAAACTGTTCGACCTCAACGACCAGGCGACCAAGAAGAATCCGGACCAGGTCGCCTGTATCGACTTCGACCCCGGTCTCGACGCGCAGGATTTCGACCAGAAGACCCTTTCCAAGACTCTGAAGCTGTCCGAGACGGTGGATGGCGACACGGCGCAAGTGGTGGCGAACTTCAGCCTTTTTCCGGAAGGAGGAGACGATTCGCAGCGCGAAATGCACTGGTCGCTGAAGAAGGTCGACGGCAAGTGGAAGATATCGGACATTGCATCGAAGACCAGCGACTGGACGCTGAGCCAACTCGAATGCATGGCGGGCCAAGATCCGGAGTGAAGCAATGGCCGGCCGCGCGTTCCTGCTATTGTCGGCCATGTGCCTGCTGGCGGCTGGCTTGAACGGCTCAGCCGCTCAGGGCCTGTTGGGCGCCCCGCCGGCAAATGCTCCGGCCGGGACCGCGCCCGATGACAGCGGGACGCCGCCGGCGACCGCGCCTGGCGGAGCCGCGGAGCCGGCGACGCCACCCGTCGCATCGCCGCCCAGCGGGCCTGCCGCCCCCATCCAGCCGGGATCGCCGACAGCGGTCGTGCGGCCGTTTTACGATCAGGTCGGCCTGGAGGTCGATCCGGCCCAGCGCGGCCATTTCATCGACCCGGCCAAAACCGTGCTCGACAAGAGCGACGCCTTGCGCAAATCCGGGCAGGGCGAATGCCTGGACCCCAACATGGCGCTCGACAATGCCGACTACGACAAGGCCGAGATCGACAAGAGCCTGAAGACGCTCGAGGCGATCAACGGCGATCAGGCCAAGGTCATCGTCGCCTTCGTCGTCGCCGGCAACCCGCACCGCCTCGAATGGAAGTTCAAGAAGGTCGGCGGCGAATGGAAGATATCGGACCTTTTGTCGGTGACCGGCGAATGGGCGCTCAGCCAGTATCAGTGCGAATGACGACCGAACTAGCCGCGCCCGCGATAGGGCGCAACGCCGGTGTCCGGCAGCCAGGCGCCTTCGGGCGGAGCGCCGGTCTGCCAGAACACGTCGATCGGAATGCCGCCGCGCGGATACCAATAGCCGCCTATGCGCAACCAAAGCGGCTTGGTCGCGGCCACGATGCGCCGTCCGATCATCACCGTGCAGTCTTCATGGAAAGCGCCATGGTTGCGAAACGAGGTCATGAACAACTTGAGCGACTTCGATTCCACGAGGGCAGCATCGGGGGCGTAGTCGATGACGATATGGGCGAAATCCGGCTGTCCGGTCACCGGACAGAGCGAGGTGAATTCCGGGACGGTGAAACGCACGATCGCCGGCGGTCCGTCGCCGCGCGAAAACGGCACGGTTTCCAGGACCGCAGCTTCGGGGCTCTGTGGCGTCTCGACGTGGGTGCCGAGCTGGGTGAGGGCTTTGGTATCGATCATAAGCGGTTTTCCTTGGATTTGCCGCTCATTAACACAAATTAAAACGGCAGGAAGACGATGATCAGCAACGACCCGCTTCTCCAACCCTACCAGCTCAAGCATTTGACGCTGAAGAACCGGGTGATGTCGACCAGCCACGAGCCTGCCTACTCGGAGGACGGCATGCCGAAGCAGCGCTATCGGCTCTACCATGCCGAAAAGGCCAAGGGCGGCATGGCGCTGACCATGACCGCGGGCTCGGCCATCGTTTCGCGCGACAGCCCGGCCGCCTTCGGCAATCTGCATGTCTATGACGACCGCATCGTTCCATGGCTGGCCGAACTCACTGACGCCTGCCACGAGCATGACTGCAAGGTGATGATCCAGATCACCCATCTTGGCCGCCGCACCGGCTGGAACAAGGCCGACTGGCTGCCGGTGCTGTCAGCCTCGCCGGTGCGCGAGCCGGCGCATCGTGCTTTCCCCAAGACCATAGAGGAGTGGGATATCGAGCGCATCGTCGCCGACTATGCATCGGCCGCGCAGCGCTGCCAGGCAGCTGGCCTAGATGGCATCGAGTTCGAATCCTACGGTCATCTGATGGATGGCTTCTGGTCGCCTGCCACCAATTATCGCGACGACGAGTATGGCGGTTCGCTCGACAATCGGTTGCGCTTCACCAATATGGTGCTCGATGCGGTGAGGGCGGCGGTCGGTGAGAAATTCGTCGTCGGCATCCGCATGGTCGCCGACGAGGATTTCGAAAAAGGCCTGTCGAAGGAGGAGGGCATTGAGATCGCCAGGCGGCTCGCAAACTCCGGCAAGGTCGACTTCCTCAACATCATCCGTGGCTCGATCGAGACCGACGCGGCACTGACCAAGGTCATCCCGGTGACCGGCATGCGGTCCTCGCCGCATCTCGATTTCGTGGGCGAGGTGAGGGCGGCGACGAAATTCCCGACCTTCCACGCGGCGCGCATTTCCGACGTCGCCACCGCACGCCATGCGATCGCCACCGGCAAGCTCGACATGGTCGGCATGACGCGCGCCCACATCGCCGATCCGCACATCATCAAGAAAGTGATGGAGGGCCGCGAGCACGAAATCCGCCCCTGCGTCGGCGCAACCTATTGTCTCGACCGCATCTACGAGGGCGGCGAGGCACTGTGCGTCCACAATGCGGCGACCGGCCGCGAGGCCGATATTCCGCATATCATCGTCAAGACGGAAGGGCCTAGACGGAAAGTCGTCGTCGTCGGCGCCGGCGCCGGCGGACTGGAGGCGGCGCGCGTCGCGGCCGAGCGCGGCCATCAGGTGACGATCCTGGAAGCCTCATCACAAGCCGGCGGCCAGGTCCGTCTGGCGACCCAGAACCCACGCCGCAAGGAGTTGATCGGCATCATCGACTGGCGTCTGGCCGAACTCGACCGGCTCGGCGTCGAGATCCGCTACGATACCTGGGCCGAGCAGGACGACGTCCTGGCGCTGGCGCCCGATGTCGTGGTGATCGCCACCGGCGGCCTGCCGCAGAACCCGCCGCTGGCCTCCGGCGACAATCTCGTCACCTCGAGCTGGGACATCATGGCCGGCAGCGTCAAGCCGGCCGAAAACGTGCTGCTCTATGACGACAATGGCGGCCATCAAGGCATGGGCGCGGCCGAACTGATCGCCAACAGCGGCTCGAAGCTGGAACTGGTGTCGCCGGAGCGGTTCTTCGCCCCCGAAATGGGCGGCATGAACCACGTACCCTATGTCAGGGCTTTCCACGAAAAAGGCGTCACCGTCACCATCAACACGCGCCTGCGCTCGGTGCGGCGCGAGGGCAATCAACTGATCGCGGAACTCGCTTCGGACTTCGCCGATGGCTGGCGCGGGGAGCGGCGCGTCGACCAGGTGGTGGTCGAGCACGGCACCGCGCCGCTCGACGACCTCTATCTGACGCTGAAGCCGCTGTCGAAGAACGGTGGCGCGGTCGACTACGAACGTCTGGTCAATGGAGGCGACATTTTTCCACCACGCAACCCCGAAGGCGGCTTCGTGTTGTTCCGCATCGGCGATGCGGTCGCCTCCCGCAACATCCACGCCGCCATCTATGATGGGATCAGGTTCGGGATCAGGATTTGATCACGATCAGGTGGCGCGCAACGGCCTTTGCAAGGAGAGCCACCTGCCGCTCCGGCCCGTTGCGCGCCGCGCATGATCGGCTTTCACCGGCCGTGCGATTCTAAAACATCTTGGCGGTCGCCATGCAAAGCACGGTGATGACCAGCAGCCCGCCGGCGATGCGTTCGCCCCGGGTCATTTTCGCGCGCAGCTCCGTTTGGGTCGCGGCATCGGCGTCGGCAAGCTGCCTGCTGGCGGAGCCCACAAGCGCGCCTTGCACGCCGGCGGCGATCAGCGCCGTCAAAATGCCGAGCGCCAGTACCTTCTCCATCGGGCCGAAAGCGCCTTCATGGAAAAAATACCAGAGCAGCAAACCGGTCAGGAAAGCCAAAACGGCCGCGCCCATTTGTGGCCGGAAGAACCGCTCCGCCCGGATGTCCGGATCGCGGGCAACCGCGATGGTCGTGCCAGCCCAGAAGACGCCGGCCATGACGTGCAGGCCGATGACGACGATATAGACATATTGCATGATCGCATTCCTCTCATTCGCCCGCCGCCTGCGCGCCGCAACCATGTCGCGATGCCATCAATAAGACAAAGTTAGATATCTAACGGTTAGATGTCAATCATGAAGCCGAGTTTCACGTTGCCACTGCTTGCTCTACTGTCAGATCATGACACCGTTTGAACGCCCGCCGGTCGGCATGAATCTCGGCCGCACCGCCAAGCTTGTTGCCCAGGCCTTCGACGCTGCTTTGGTTGAAGCAGGCGGCACCTTGCCGGTCTGGCTCACGCTGCTGTCGGTCAAGTCGAGCGAGCTTGCCAATCAACGCGCACTCGCCGGCATGATCGGCATCCAGGGCGCGACGCTGACCCATCATCTCAATGCGATGGAGGCGCAGGGCCTGCTGACGCGGCGGCGCGACCCCGTCAACCGACGGGTTCACATGGTCGAATTGACGGAGGCGGGAGAAGCGCTGTTCGAGACGTTGCGGCAAGCAGCACTTGTCTTCGACAAGCGGCTTCGCACCGGATTGTCCGACGAGCGTCTGGCGGAGTTTGCCCAGGTGCTTGCGGCGTTGCGGAACAATGTGGGGAGCTAGGAGAATCGCAGGATTGGCTCAGTTGTCATAGCTCGGGATGGTTCCAAACGCATAGCGGCGCAGCTTCAGCGCGGTGATCAGGCTGGTCAGTTTCGTCTTGCCGTCAAAGCCGTCCTGGAACATCTGGTCATGCATCAGAAGGATCAGCTTGCCGGGCTTGGCAAAGTGACCGTAGCCGAACAAATGATCGATCTCGCTGACCAGATGGTCGACGCTCTGCACCGGCTCGCCGCTGTCTTTGTGCACCCACTCATGGTCCCAGCCATAGAGATAAAAGCCGGACGCCGCGACGAACTCATAGTCGGGATCCTCACGACCGGCCTGCGCTTGCCCAAGCGAATTGTGGTTCTTCGACATCGAAGGCAGCCGGAACACGTCGCGCCCTGGCAGGCGGGCGTGCACCGCTGGCTTCAGGCCGAGCACCGTATTGGCCATCAGCATGTCGGCAACCACGCCGTCCGTATCGCCATAGAAATGCCGGTAGTGATTGTAAGCGTGGCTGTAGCTATGGTTGCCGATCGTCACGAGCGGCATCGCCTCGGCGCGCCGTACCAACGCCTTGTTGGACGCACTGGCCTCGGCGTGCATGCCGACCATGAACAGCGTTGCCGGAACCTGCGCTGCCTCCAGCACGTCGAGGATGTTGCTTGTACCGTTCAGCGGGCCATCGTCGAAGGTGAGGTAGATGGTGCGATCCGGGCCATGGGCTGGCAACGCCGACATCAACATGGCCGCCAGGGCAAACCGAAGGAATGTCATGGGGCCGCTATCCCCTTGCGATCAAGGCGGGCCGCCATTTCCGCGGCTGCTTGTCAAGCCAGGCCGGGCTCTACCTACGCCAGACTTCCCTGCAATACTGTCAGCCTGGCTTTCCTCGGCATGCGGGCGGTCAGCCATTCCAACGCCTTGTCATGCGGCATCGGGAAGGCGATGGAATAGCCTTGCACCTGATCGCAGCCGATCGCCATGAGCGAGTCGAGTTCCGCCTCGGTTTCGGCGCCCTCGGCGACGATGGAGATGCCCAGCCCCCGGGCAAGTTCGGTGATGGCGCGCACGATCTTGGAATTGTCGCCATTCTCGTGGATGTTCTGGACGAAGCGACGGTCGATCTTGAGTCGGTCGATCTCGTTGGGATTGACGTGGCTGAGCGAAGCATAGCCGGTGCCGAAATCATCGAGTTCCAGATGGACGCCGGACGCCCTTATGTGCCGCAGCTTGGCTGCGATGCCTGTCTTCTCGTCGTCGAGAATGACGGATTCGACGATTTCCAATGACAGCTTCTGCGGCGGCAGTCCGGCCTTCTCCAGCGTCTCGAACAGAAACGCATCGAAATCATGCTCGCGCAGCTCCGTGCCCGAGACATTGACGGCAAGCCGTCCGAAGGCAATCCCGGCACGGTTCCATTCCGCAGCCTCGTTGATCGCCTTGCTGATCACGATGCGGCCGATCTCAGGCATGAAGCCGCAGTTCTCGGCGACCGGAATGAACTCGCCCGGAGAGATCATGCCGCGCTCGGGGTGGTTCCATCGCACCAGCGCTTCGATGCCGCTGATGGTGCCATGGGTCAGGGAGACCTGCGGCTGGAAATAGGCCTGGAACGCCTTTTCGGAAATGGCGACCTTAATGTCATGTTCGAGCTGCTTGCGGTAGTCGAGTTCGCGGCGCAGTTCCTCCGAGAAGAACGAGAAGTTGCCGCCCCCCATTTTCTTGGCGGAGTAAAGCGCCAGATCGGCATGGACCAGCAGGTCTTGCGCATTGTCGGCATCGATCGGATAGACCGCGATGCCGCCGCTGGCGCCCGGAAGAATGGTGGTGCCCTGGAACACGATGGGCTCGTTGATGTGCACCAGGATGCGCCGCGCCAGCATGTTGATGTCCTCGGTGCTGCCGGCGCCGTTGAGGATCATCACGAATTCGTCGCCACCGAGCCGCGCGCATAGATCCGACGCCCGACAGGAATCGCGCATGCGCTGTGCGGTCACGACCAGGACATAGTCGCCGGCGGCGTGGCCCAGCGTATCGTTGATCTGCTTGAAGCGGTCGAGGTCGAGCTGGACAACGGCCAGGCGCTCGCGCCGGCGGTGCGCGCCCTTGATCAGCGTCTCGAAATGGTCGGTCAGGAAGGTGCGGTTGTGCAGGCCGGTCAGACCGTCATGCACTGCGATGAACGCCATCGAATTGCGAGCGTCGACCAGTTCACGGGTCTTGCGCAGGATCGCGTTGGACATCGGCCTGAAAATGAACAGCGCCACCAGCAGGATGACGCCGAGGGTGGCGTAGAACAGCGTGCGGTGGAGGGTGAGAAGCTTTTCGGAGCGCTCGTCGGCATCGGCGCTGATCCGCTGGCCGAGCGCTGCATAGCCCGACAGCGCGGCATTGGCCACCGAGGCATCGAGGTTGACTCGTTCCGCGCCGCCCTTGTAGCCGCCATTGTCGAGCTGGTTGAGTTGCGATTCAAAGGCCGAGACCAGCCGGTCACCATTGGCGATCAGGCCAACCGAGAAATAGTCGAGATGGAAGGGCTTGGCGAAAAGCACGCTCTCGATCGACTTCGGATCGAGCTTGGCAGGCGATTGCGGATCCGCGCCTGTCTGCTTGAGCAGCTGATCATAACTTGTCTCGAACTCAGCCGTGGCCTGCTTCAGCGCGCTGACCAGCGCCGGCTGCTTGTCGCGCGAGGCGGCGCCCGTTGCGCTGGCAAGGAAAACGATGCGCTGCGACAAGGTCTTCTGCGTACCGACGATGTCGAGCAGCTTGTTGTTGTGCTGCTGGGTGGCCATCGTCTGCTGCAGCAGCACGAAGGAGGCCGCCACCATGGCGGCAATGATCAGCAGCGCCAGCCAGTAGCCAGCCTTGATCAGCAGTATAAGTTTGCCTGAAACGGTTTGCACCGGCTGCTGAGACATGTTCGGGGGCGGTCCTCTCGCCAACGGATTTCTGTAGCACCATTGAACTGCAAACGTTAACGGGACCGGAAGTCGACGGCCGGCCGGCAAGGGGGAGGCGCGGAAAGGTCGCGAAATGGTTATCGGGTTCTTTCGCGGCAAGCCCGCATTTGAGCATTCGTCAGTCCATGCGTTCCCGGGTGACCTGGGCAATGTCCATGGCGTCTCGGTTGATGCTGCCCGGCCACCCGATCCGGTCGCTTTTGCGATGGATTTTTTGCGCGGGCCGGACGACAGTCTGCACACGTCAAACGAGGCCTGACCATGACCGCAGCATTTCTCTCCCATATCGACAGCGAGCTTGCAGGGCTGAAATCCGCCGGCCTCTACAAGTCCGAGCGGGTAATTTCCTCAATGCAGTCGGCCGAAATCGAGGTCGGCGGCGAGAAGGTATTGAATTTCTGCGCCAACAACTATCTCGGCCTCGCCGATAGCGCGGACTTGCGCACCGCGGCCACGCAGGCGCTCGACCGCTACGGCTACGGCATGGCCTCGGTGCGCTTCATCTGCGGCACACAGGAAGAGCACAAGCAGCTCGAGGCGACGATTTCATCTTTCCTCGGCCTCGAGGACACTATCCTCTACGGCTCCTGCTTCGACGCCAATGGCGGCCTGTTCGAGACGCTGCTTGGTGAGGAAGACGCTGTTATCTCGGATGCGCTGAACCACGCCTCGATCATCGATGGTGTCAGGCTGTCGAAGGCCAAACGCTTCCGCTACGCCAACAACGACATGGCCGATCTCGAGGCGCGATTGAAGGAAGCGAAGGATTGCCGCTTCCGGCTGATCGCCACCGATGGCGTGTTTTCGATGGACGGCATCATCGCCAATCTCCGAGGTGTCTGTGATCTGGCCGAGAAATACGATGCCATGGTCATGGTCGACGACAGCCATGCGGTCGGGTTCGTCGGCGCAAACGGCCGCGGTTCGGCCGAGCATTGCGGCGTCGAGGGCAGGGTGGACATCATCACCGGCACGCTCGGCAAGGCGCTCGGCGGCGCTTCCGGCGGTTACACCTCTGGCAAAAGTCAGGTCGTCGACTGGCTGCGCCAGCGCTCGCGGCCCTATCTCTTTTCCAACACGCTGATGCCGGCGATCGCCGGCGCCTCGATCAAGGTGTTCGAGCTGATCCGCAATGGCGATGCCTTGCGCGAGCGCCTATATGCCAATGCGGCGCGGTTCAGGTCCCAGATGGGCAAGCTTGGCTTCACCCTGGCAGGTGCGGATCATCCGATCATACCGGTGATGCTCGGTGATGCGACGCTGGCGCAGGAGATGGCCGCGCGCATGCTGAAGCGCGGCATCTATGTCATCGGCTTTTCATTCCCGGTCGTGCCGAAAGGCCAGGCGCGCATCCGCACCCAGATGTCGGCGGCGCATTCCAGCGCCGATATCGACCGCGCGGTGGAGGCATTCGGTGCGGTCGGCAGGGAATTGGGCGTGATCTCCTGAACGTCGAAAAGCGATTCCGGATCAAGAGATTCAAGGGACAAAAGAATGTCGAACATGATGAAGGCGTTGGTGAAGGCCAAGGCCGAGCCGGGCATCTGGATGGAAGAGGTGCCGGTGCCGGAGATCGGCCCCAACGACGTGCTGATCAAGGTCAAGAAGACGGCGATCTGCGGCACCGACGTCCATATCTACAATTGGGACCAGTGGGCGCAGAAGACGGTGCCGGTGCCGATGGTCACCGGCCATGAATTCGTCGGCACGGTCGCCGACTTTGGTGCCGCGGTCACCGAATACAAGGTCGGCCAGCGCGTGTCGGGCGAGGGTCACATCGTCTGCGGTCACTGCCGCAACTGCCGCGCTGGGCGAGGGCATCTGTGCCGCAACACGCTCGGCGTCGGCGTCAACCGTCCCGGCGCCTTCGGCGAATATCTGGCGATCCCGCAGCACAATGTCGTGCCGATCCCCGACGACGTGCCGGACGAGATCGCGGCGATCTTCGATCCCCTTGGCAATGCCGTCCACACAGCGTTGTCCTTCGATCTGGTTGGCGAGGATGTGCTGGTCACCGGCGCCGGACCGATCGGCATCATGGGTGCGCTGGTGGCGCAGTGCGTCGGCGCGCGAAAAGTGGTCATCACCGACATCAACCCGGTGCGGCTGGCGCTGGCGAAAAAGCTCGGCGTCCAGCATGTCGTCGATGCCTCGAAGGAAAAGCTGCGCGACGTCATGCCGGCGCTCGGCATGACCGAGGGGTTTGACGTCGGGCTGGAAATGTCGGGCGCCGCCCCCGCCTTCCGCGACATGATCGACACCATGAACAATGGCGGCAAGATCGCCATCCTCGGCATCGCGCCGACCGGTTTCGAGATCGACTGGAACAAGGTCATCTTCAAGATGCTGCATCTGAAGGGCATCTATGGCCGCGAAATGTTCGAGACTTGGTACAAGATGATCGCCTTGGTGCAGGGCCCGCTCGATGTGACCGGCCTGATCACGCATCGTATCGGCATCGACGATTTCCAGGCGGGCTTCGATGCGATGAGGAGCGGCAGTTCGGGCAAGGTGGTGATGGACTGGTGAGGCCTTGCCAGCGTGGACAATCGACATCGCCTGCTTGAGTCGCTCGTAATAGCCTTGGAGAGGTTGGATGGGCGGCCGCATGGCGAGTTGAGGCAGATATTTGCCGAGGTAGCTAGGCGCAGACCTGATCTGCTGCAGCGGTCGCTGTTTTCGGAGCGAAGCCGCCGAACGTCCGAAGTTGAGAAGATACTTCACAAGACCATCGTGGAAATAGACATGATGGTGAGGACTGCAGCACTGCCAAGCGGGCTGCACGCGCCGTTCTTAAGCCACCTGAGATTTAATCATTCGAGCGGTCGGCTGCACATCGGCCACGGCAACACATCTATAGTTCTGTTCCCAGACGGTTCGGAACTTTAGCCTTGGCTTAGAGCCATCTCCAGCGCCGCCACCCCACTCACAATCGCTGCACGTTCCTCCACACTCAATCTCGCCAGCAATTCCCGCTCAAACGCCTTCGCCAGCGGCACCATCTCGCGATAGGCCGCAAGCCCTGCCTTGGTCAGGGCCAGGTGCTCGACGCGACGGTCGTTCTCGTCGGCCGTTCGCACCAGCCAGCGCCGCCGTTCCAACTCGGCCACCGCCCGCGAAACTTTGGTCTTGTGCATGGCCGACTGTTCGCCGAGTTCCGTGGCGGTCATCGTGCCGCGCTGTCCCAATCCCGATAACGTGCGCCATTCGGGCCGGGTCAGGCCATGGCGGTCCTTATAGACCTTCGAGAATTCGCGGCTGACGGCATCGGCGAGACGGTAGAGCCGGTAGGGCAGGAAGCTTTCGAGTTCGAGAATGTCCATTGTCCGCATCCGGCAAAAACGGAAGATTGATAGTTACATTTTCGATGGTTACAAATGAAACCAGTTTGGTCAATTGGCTCTATTCCGGGAGGAAGCGATGACCTTTTCCTACATGCCGGGCTTCGGCAACGATTTTGAGACCGAGACATTGCCTGGCTCGCTGCCGCAGGGGCGCAACTCGCCACAGCGGCCGGCCTACGGCCTCTATGCCGAACAGCTTTCCGGTTCGCCTTTCACCGCGCCGCGCGGCACCAATGAGCGCTCTTGGCTCTATCGCATCCGGCCAAGCGTCAAGCACACGGGCCGGTTCAAGGCCGCGAGCTACCCCCTGTGGAAGTCCGCGCCCAATGTCGGCGATCACGAGCTGGCGCTTGGCCAGTACCGCTGGAATCCGGTGCCGATGCCGAAGGAGCCGACCGATTTCATCCAGGGTATGCGCACCATCACCACAGCCGGCGACGTGCTTGGGCAGACCGGCATGGCAGCCCATGTCTATATCGCCAACACATCGATGGTCGACGATCATTTCTTCAACGCCGACGGTGAATTGCTTGTTGTACCGCAGGTCGGCGCTTTGCGCTTGGTCACCGAGATGGGCGTCATCGAGCTTCGGCCCGGTGAAATCGCCGTTCTACCGCGCGGCCTCGTCTTCAAGGTCGAACTGGTCGACAAGGAAGTGCGCGGCTATGTCTGCGAGAATTATGGCGCCAAGCTGACGCTACCTGACCGCGGCCCGATAGGCGCCAATTGCCTGGCCAATCCGCGCGACTTCAAGACGCCCTGCGCCTGGTTCGAGGAGAAGGAAACGCCCTGCCGGCTGATCGTGAAATGGTGCGGCAATTTCCATGTCACCGAGATCGAGCATTCGCCGCTCGACGTGGTGGCGTGGCACGGCAACTACGCGCCTTACAAATATGATCTGGCGACCTTTTCGCCGGTCGGCGCGCTGCTGTTCGACCATCCGGATCCGTCGATCTTCACCGTGCTGACAGCGCCGAGCGGCGAGGAGGGCACGGCCAATATCGACTTCGTCATCTTCCCGCCGCGCTGGCTGGTGGCCCAAGATACGTTTCGGCCGCCTTGGTACCACCGCAACATCATGAGCGAGTTCATGGGGCTGATCCATGGCCAGTACGACGCCAAGGAAGAAGGCTTCGTGCCCGGCGGCATCAGCCTGCACAATTTGATGCTGGCCCATGGGCCGGATGCGCCTGGCTTCGAAAAGGCCTCGCGCGCGGACCTGAAACCGGTCAAGCTCGACAACACCATGGCCTTCATGTTCGAGACCCGCTTTCCGCAGATGCTGACCCGTTACGGCGCCGAACTCGAGACCCGGCAGGACAATTACATCGATTGCTGGGCCGGCCTGAAGAAACGCTTCAATGGCACGCCCGAGGGCGACTGGTCTTGAGCGGCAAGCCAATGCCGGATCGGCTGGTGCTGCTGGGCTCGAAAGGCGGTCCGGCGCTGCGGCCGGGCGGACCGTGGCCGAGTTCGTCGCTGCTCGAGATCGGCGGGCGAGCGATAGTCGTCGACTGCGGGCTTGGCGTGACGCGCGGTCTGGTCGATGCCGGCGTCAGGCTGAAGGCGCTCGATCTGATCTTCATCACGCACCTCCATTCCGACCATGTGCTGGAGCTTGGACCGTTGATCCACACCGCCTGGACAGCTGGCCTGGCGACGCCGGTCACCGTGTTCGGCCCGCCTGGGGTCGGCCACTACTGGCGGCGCTTTTGTCAGGCGATGGAATTCGACATCGAGATCCGCATCGTCGATGAGGGCCGGCCCGATATTCGCGAGTTGATTTCGATCGACGAATTCGGCGAAGGCCATGTGGTCAAGCAGCGCGGCCTGAAGGTGACGGCGCTCCGCGTCGACCACCCCCCGGTGACCGATTGCTTTGCCCTGCGCTTCGAGCATGGCGCAAAAAGCCTGGTGTTCTCGGCCGACACTGCCTTTTTCCCACCGCTCGCCGATTTCGCCGAAGATGCCGATATCCTCGTCCATGAAGCCATGCTGGAGGAAGGCATCGAGCGGCTGGTTGCCAGGACCGGCAATGGCGCGCGGCTCAGGGAACATCTGCTCGCCAGCCACAGCTTTGCCGAGGACGCCGGGCGCATCGCCAGCGAAGCCGGGGTCAAAAGACTGGTGCTCAACCACCTCATTCCAGCCGACGATGCCGAGATCGGCGAGGCGGACTGGATCGCCGCCGTCAGGAAAACATGGGCCGGCGACTTGACGATCGCCCGTGACGGCCTTGTTGTAACGTTTGGGAGTGAGACGTGACCGACGACGAGCTTTGGGAAGAGGTACGGCAGTCTGGGGAGGATTCCGCAGCGCGACTCCAATTGCTCCTCAATACGGTGGAGGACCTGCCGTCTTTCATTCGGTTCGTCGACGCACTGTCGAATGATCGTGAGGATACCGATCGCAAACAGTCAATGAGACCTGCAGGGACTGATCTCGGCTGGAACGGATGGGAAAACGGCTCGATTGGCACTTTTCTCGAATCGGCTGTTGCTTGGGTCAAAGACAATAGGCGGGCCGATCCGGCTTTTTTGACCGATGAGAATCCTTGGAAAGCCACAGCAAGAATTCTCTATGCCGGCAAATATTATGAATAATGAATGGGAGGATGTATGAAGCTTGCCACGCTGAAGGACGGAACGCGCGACGGAAAACTCGTCGTCGTTTCGCGCGACCTGACGCAGTACACCGACGCATCGTTCCTGGCGCGCACGCTGCAGGCGGCACTCGACGACTGGCGCAGGATCTCGCCGCATCTCGCGACGATCGCGGAATCGCTGGAGAACAAAGCGATGCCGGCGGCTCGCTTCCACGAGCACGACGCGCATTCGCCGCTGCCGCGCGCCTATCAATGGGCCGACGGATCGGCCTATGTGAACCATGTCGAACTGGTGCGAAAAGCGCGCGGCGTCGAGATGCCGGCGAGCTTCTGGACCGACCCGCTGATCTACCAGGGCGGCTCGGACTCCTTCGTTGCGCCGCGCGATCCGATCCGGATGGCGGATGAAGCCTTCGGCATCGACATGGAGGCCGAAATCGCCGTCATCGTCGACGATGTGCCGATGGGGTCCAGCCTCGATGAAGCGCGCGCCGCGATCCGGCTGGTCATGCTGGTCAACGATGTCACGCTACGCGCGCTCACGGGGTCGGAGTTGGCCAAGGGGTTCGGCTTCTTCCAGTCGAAACCGTCCTCGGCCTTCTCTCCGGTCGCGGTAACGCCGGATGAACTGGGCGACGCCTGGGATGGCGGCAAGGTCAGCCTGCCGCTGCTCGCCGACATCAACGGCAAGCCGTTCGGCCGCGCCAATGCCGGTATCGACATGACCTTCGATTTCCCGGCCCTGATCGCTCACGCCGCCCGCACAAGGCCGCTGGTATCGGGCACCATCATCGGCTCGGGTACGGTGTCCAACAAGCTCGACGGCGGCCCGGGCAAGCCGGTCTCAGCGGGGGGCGCCGGCTATTCCTGCATCGCCGAGCTGCGCATGATCGAGACGATTGTGTCAGGCGAAACAAAGACGCCGTTCCTGCGCTTCGGCGACACGGTACGCATCGAGATGAAAGACAAGGCCGGCCATTCGATCTTCGGCGCCATCGAGCAGAAGGTCGAGAAATACGAGAGATAGAGGCTAAGACAGATTTTCGGCGATGAATCTTCTGGATCATCTGCGCCGCATGGCCGGCAATAATCTCTGGTCGAACGACCGGCTCTATCGTGCCGTGCTTGCGCTCAAGCCTGGTGAGTTCGAGGCTGAGCGCACCAGCTTTTTCCCGTCGATCAAGGCAACGCTCAATCATGTCCTCGCGGTCGATCATCTCTATCTCGATTTTCTCGAAGAGGGCGGCGTCGGTGCCGCTTCCCATGATGATTTCGTGCCTTTCGATGCCGCGCCGAAGCTTTACATCGCCCAGCTTGCGGCGGACCGGCGGCTGATCGCCTTCTGCGATGGCCTGTCGGAGACCGATCTCGATCGCCGCGTCATCACGGACCGGCGCGAGGACGGCATGATCCCGGAAAAGATCGGCGATATCCTGGCGCACGTCTTCCTGCACGACATCCATCATCGCGGCCAGGTGCATGCGATGCTGTCCGGCACTTCGGTCGCGCCGCCGCAGTTGGACGAGTTCCTGCTCGATTATGACGTCAAGGTTAGGCAGGAGGAGGTTGAGAGGCTTCGGCTATGAGACAAACCGCCTAGCTAATCACGCTACAGCGACATCATAACGGGCGAAATGCGGGTCGGAAGTAAGGATGGTCAGGTTTTCCACTTGCGCCTGCGCGATCAGCAATCTGTCGAACGGATCGCCATGGTGGTGGGGTAGACCGCTGATGGCATTCGCATGCTGTAGCGTCACAACGAGCGGCTGAAATCGCATCTTTGGAAGCAGCGTCGGCAGATCGTCCGGCGCATTGAGTTTTCCGATCGATCGTTTGATGGCAATTTCCCAAACGCTTGCCGCGCTCGCAAACACCACCGCTTCCGAAGCCAAGATGGCGCGGTGGTGCTCGCTGAGACGTCGATCGTCCGAAATCGACCAGAAGATGATATGTGTGTCGGCGAGAAAGGGGCCGACCGTCATTTCACGTACTCGTCCCATTCGGGGCCGAGTTCGTCAAAATCGTCCGCAATCCAGATTTTCCCCTTCAATGCGCCGATACGCGGCAGAGGTTCGGCCACCGCCGGAGGCACAATGCGCGCCGCCACCTTGCCGTGGCGCGTAAGAACGATCTCCTCGCCTGCTTCCGCGCGGCTGACGAGTTCGGACAATTTGGCTTTGGCTTCGGCGATAGAAACGTTCATGTGCTCGACCCTTTGACCAGAATTTAGGTCATAATTGATCGAGCCGCAAGAACTCCGGTCTATTCCGCAGCCTGAACCTTGATCACGCCGCGCTTGATCTGGTCTTGCTCGATCGATTCGAACAGCGCGCGGAAATTGCCTTCGCCAAAGCCTTCATCGCCCTTGCGCTGGATGAACTCGAAGAAGATCGGCCCGATAACGGTCTTCGAAAAGATCTGCAGCAGGATCTTGGTCATGCCGCCGTCGACCACGCCTTCGCCGTCGATCAGGATGCCGTGCTTCTTCATGCGCTCGACAGGTTCGTCATGGCCGTTCACGCGGTCATAAGACATGTCGTAATAGGTATCGGGCGGGCCGGGCATGAATTTCAGCCCGTTCTCGGCGAGCTTGTCGGTGGCGGCGTAGATCTCGTCGGTGCCCACCGCGATGTGCTGGATGCCTTCGCCATTGTAGTTCTTCAGGTATTCGGCGATCTGGCTGGTCTCGTCCTTGGATTCGTTGAGCGGAATGCGGATCTTGCCGCAGGGCGAGGTGATGGCGCGGCTGACCAGGCCAGTGATCTTGCCGTCGATGTCGAAGAAATGGATCTGCTTGAAGCCGAACAGATTGCGATAAAAGTCCCACCACTTGTCCATCTGGCCGCGATAGACATTGTGGGTCAGGTGGTCGAGGTAATAGAAGCCGACGCCTTGCGGCCGCGGGTCGCGTTCGCCCAGCCACTCGAACTCGGCGTCATAGGCCGAGCCCTTCTTGCCGTAGGCATCGATGAAATAGAGCAGCGAGCCGCCGATGCCCACAATGGCCGGCACGTCGAGTGCCTTGTCGTTGCCTGCATAAGGCGTGGAACCCTTCGAGACGGCATGCTCGAAGGCATGTTTGGCATCGACCACCCGCCAGGCCATCGAGGCGGCGCAAGGGCCGTGTTTGTCGGCGAACTTCATCGCGTGCGAGCCGGGCTCGGCATTGACGACATAATTGATGTCGCCCTGGCGCCAGACGGTGATGTCCTTGGTGCGATGCCTGGCCACCGCCACATAACCCATGCGGGTGAACAGCTCGGCCAGCTTCTTGGGCTCTGGATGCGCGAACTCGACGAACTCGAAACCGTCAGTGCCGGCAGGATTGTCCTTGCTGATCGTGGCGGGCGGGGCATCGTGCGGGAAGGGACCCATGGTATTCCTCCGGAAGCTGCTTGGCCTGAAAAGGCCATCCGACGCCATCATAGCGCGAAGCCCGTGCATGGTGCTTGCATTCAAACGCTTGAAATGATGATGTCATGCGTGAAGCATGCATGAAATGAGAAAAAACCATGGATGATGCGCGCATCGACCAGTTTGACCGCAAGATAATGGCGCTCTTGCAGGGCGATGCGCGGCTCACCAACAACGATCTTTCCGAACGGGTGAACCTCTCGGCATCGCAATGCTCGCGCCGCCGCCAGCGGCTGGAGGAGGACGGCTACATCAAGGGCTATCGCGCCGTGCTCGACCGCGACAGGCTCGGCTTTTCGCTGGTCAACGTCATCTCGGTGACGCTGGCCACCCACAACCGAGACAATGCGCGGCGCTTCGGCGAGCTGGTGGCGCGGCTGCCGGAAGTGCAGGAGGCGCACGCGCTGACCGGCGAGATGGACTATATCCTGAAGGTGGTGACGCCCGATCTCAAATCGTTGTCCGAGTTCGTCAACGGCGTGCTCCTGCCGCACGAATCGGTACAGCATGTGAAGACCGCGATCGTGCTCGAAACGCTGAAGGAAACCGGGGCGCTACCGATCTAGCCTTTCGACTGCTGGATTAGCCCATACAGGTTTGTGCAGCGCGCACCGGAGCGGCAATAGGCGAAGACTGGACCCTCGAGCTCATCCAACGCCTCGGCTTGGTCGTCGACATTCTCTCGCGTGATCTGGCCACTGATCACCGGGATGTAGCGGAAGCCGAGACCGGCGGCTTCGATCGTTGCCTTGAGCGTGTCCGCCGAAGGCTGGCCGGGCTGTTCATCGTCCGGCCGGTTGCAGATCACGCTCTTGAAGCCGGCTTCCTTGATGGCGGCGACATCTTCGGGCTGGATTTGGCCCGAGACCGAATAGTCTTCGCTGATCTGGCGATATTCCATGGCTCGCATCCTCGCAATCTGGTTTGGTGGAAAGTCTTGCCACTCCGGGAGAGGGGCGGCAATCCGCTTCGACGGAATTCTCTGCCAAATAGACATCGCGCGCCGGAAAATCCAACCGGGCCATATGGCCCGGCTGGACGGCAGATCAGATTCAGCTGCCGAGAATGGCGCCTTTGATCTGACGGATGTTGTTGTGCATCAGGTTGATATAGGTCGATCCCGGGCCGTCCGGCTGCGACAGCGCGTCCGAATAGAGCGTGCCGCCGATCTTGATGCCGGTCTCGCTGGCGATCTGCTCGATCAGGCGCGGGTTGGTGATGTTCTCGACGAAGATGGCCGCGGCCTTGTCCTGCTTCACCTGCTCGACCAGCTTGGCGACGTCGGCGGCCGACGGTTCGGAATCGGTCGAGATGCCTTGCGGAGCGAGGAAGGTCAGGCCGTATTCGTGTTCGAAATAGCCGAAGGCATCATGCGAGGTGATGACGACGCGCTTCGCCTCGGGGATCGACTGGATCGCCGCCTTCACTTCGCCTTCCAGCGCGTCGAGCTTCTTGGTGTAGGCGGCGGCATTGGTCTGATAGGAGACGCAGCCGTCGCTGTCGGCCGCGCAGAAGGCCTCGGCGATGTTCTTCACATAGATCCTGGCGTTGGCGATCGACTGGAAGGCGTGCGGGTCGGTGACCGTCTTGCCGCCGCCGGTGCCGGCACCCTCGGCCGCGTCGGCGTCGGCGAATTCAGGCTTGAAATCGATCGGCGTCACGCCCTTGGTCAAGGTGATGATCGAGGCCTTGGTGGCGCTGGCATCGACCAGCCGCTGCAGGAAACCTTCGAAGTGCAGGCCGTTGACCAGAACGATGTCGGCCTTGGCCATGGCGACCGCGTCGGCAGGGCTCGGCTCGTAGACATGGGCGTCGCCATCGGGGCCAACGATGGTGGTGATGTCGACACGGTCGCCGCCGACGTTTTTGGCGAAATCCGCGATGACGGTGAAGCTGGCGACCACTTTCAGCGGCGCCGCGAAGGCCGATGACGCCCCAAAGGCGGTTAATGTTATAACGCTCATCGCCAGGGCGGCACGGATCGATTTCAGCATAAGCGGGTCTCCTTTTAGGGGCGGGGGATCAGGCCGTTCTGTGACGGTGATGGATGATGCGGGCGCGCAGAATGCCGCGCGTGCCGAACAGGATCGAGGCGAAATAGACGACGCCGGCCGACAGGATGATGGCTGGACCGGACGGCAGCGAGGCGTGGTAGGACAGGAGCAGTCCGGCGATGCAGGAGGCAAAACCGATCAGCACGGCCAGCACGCACATCGGCTCGACGCGCGCCGTCCAGAAGCGCGCGGCTGCCGCCGGCAGCATCATCAGTCCGACGGAAAGCAAAGTTCCGAGCGCCTGGAAGCCACCAACCAGATTGAGAACGACGAGGCCGAGGAAGATGAAATGCACCGGGCTGCCCATGCGGCTGACCGAACGCAGGAACAGCGGGTCGAGGCATTCCGCCACCAGCGCCCGCCAGAAGATGGCAAGGCTGACCAGCGTCACCGCGACGATGCCGCCGATCAGCGTCAAAGCCTCGTTGTTGAGCGCCAGCACCGTGCCGAACAGCACATGCATGAGATCGACGCTGGAGCCGCGGATCGACACCATCAGCACGCCGATGGCGAGCGAAATCAGGTAGAAGGCCGCCATCGACGCGTCCTCGCGCTGGATGGTGAAACGCGAGACGGCACCGGCGCCGAGCGCCACGATGATGCCGGCGATCAGCCCGCCTACGGTCATCGGCAGGATCTCCAGCCCGTAGAACAGGAAACCGGCGGCCGCACCCGGCAAGATGGCGTGCGCCATGGCGTCGCCCGACAGGCTCATGCGCCGCAGCATCAGGAAGACGCCGATAGGGCAGGCGCCGAGCGACAGCATCAGCGAGCCGAACAGCGCCCGCTGCATGAAACCGAAATCGGCGAAGGGGGCGATGAAGAGTCCGTAGAGCGCGTCCATCAGGCGGCCCTCGGTCCGGCGCCGTGGTGATGATCGTGGCCATGATGGTCGTGGCCATGATGATCATGGTCTTGGCCATGAGCGTGCTCGTCAGGCTCGCACCAGGGCGCGTTCTCTTCCCAGGCTTCGTGGAAGCGGCGCGCGCGCAGCAGGTTCTCCGGCTTCAGTGTCTCCCGGGTCTCGCCCCAGGCAACCGGCTGGCGGGCAAGCAACAGTGTTTCGGGAAAATTCTGGCGCACCAGATCGAGATCATGGACGACCACCATGATGGTGCGTTCCTCGCCGTGCCAGCGTTTGATCAGGGCAATGAGGTCGCCGACCGTCTTGGCGTCGACCGCGTTGAACGGCTCGTCGAGCAGGATCAGTTCGGCATCCTGCAGCAGCACGCGGGCAAACAGAGTGCGCTGCAACTGGCCACCGGAGAGGGTGTCGATAGGCCGCTTCTCGAAGCCGCCGAGGCCGACGGCCATCAAAGCCTGGCTGACGGCGTCGCGATCTTCCCTGGTGTAGCGGCCAAGCATGCCGCGCTTCGGCCACAGGCCGAGCGATACCAGATCGACGACGCGGGCGGGAAAGGAGCGATCGAGTTCCGATTGCTGCGGCAGGTAAGCCGCCCGCACGCCCGGCGCGCGAATGACCTCGCCGGCCATCGGCTTCAGCACCCCGACAATACCCTTCATCAGCGTCGACTTGCCGGACCCGTTGGCCCCAACCACGGCCGTGAGCGAGCCCTTGCGGATCGCGCCATCGAGGTGATGGATCGCTGGATGGCTGTTGTAGCCGAGCGTCAGGTCACGGAATGTCAGGCAGGTCTGGGTCATATCGTTCCGTGGGAAGCCAAATGCGGCTAGGTGCGGCCGCTTGGATATGTGATGTTATTACATTAGTCAACAAGTCAATCCGGCGGAATTGCGACACGGTGGTCAACTCGCCCTGTACGTGCCTGGCCCTGGATGGAGCGATTGGCTCAAGCGGTTTCGGTTCAGGCAGCCTTGCCCGAAGCGGATGGCGACTCTAAAGAGGCGCGACCACAACGGAAGGAACCTCGCAATGAGCATTCGTCGCATCGATGTTGGCCCGCGCATGAGCCAGATCGTCATCCACGGCAACACCCTCTATCTGGCCGGCCAGGTCGGCGAACCCGGCGGCAACGTCGCCTCGCAGACCCGTGATATTCTGGCCACCATCGACGAATTGCTGGCCAAGGCCGGCACCGACAAGACCAAGATCGTCCAGGCGATCATCTGGCTGGCCGACATGGGCACCTTCGCCGAGATGAATTCCGAATGGGACAAGTGGGTGCCGCAGGGCCACACGCCCGCCCGCGCCACCGGCGAAGCAAAGCTCGCCGGCCCTGAATATCTGGTCGAGATTATTATTACGGCTGCGATTTGAGGCGTTTCTACCTTCCCCTTGTGGGACCCACGAGGGGGAGGGTGAAAATCACCCCTGCGACGGCGTAAACCTTGCCACCAGCGTGTGGCTTTCCGCCGGATAGATGAAGCGCACATGGGTGACCGGGTGCTCGGCGCTCCAGGTGCGGCGTTCGACCACCAGGCAAGGCGCGCCGGGATCGATGTCGAGCGCGTCGGCAATGGTATCATCAGCGCTCATGGCGCGTATCCGATGCTCGGCCTCGCTCCACGGCACGCGGCCGATCAGCCAGGGCCCGGCGGCGATTTCCAGAAACTCTTCGTCCCCGGCTTCCGAAACCGCCGAAAGATTGATCAGGCGTTGTTCGAGCGCGAATGGCCGTTCGCCGGCAAAATGAAGGCCCTCGATCCATAACACCGAACCTGCGGAAGACAGTCCGAGCAACGCCCTGTCTTCCACATTGCTGCGCCGCTTCAGGCGTTCCAGCCGCTCGTAGCGGTAAGTCAGGCCGAGCGCCTCGACTTCGATCCTGATGTCGTGAAGTTCCAGCACGGCTGCCTGCGATTGCGGCTGGCGGACAAAACTGCCCGACCGGCGGCGGCGCTCGATCAAACCTGCCTTGGCCAACTGAGACAGGGCCTTGTTCACCGTCATGCGTGAGCATTTGTATTCGGCGGTCAGTTCATGTTCGAACGGGATACGGTGCCCGGGCGCCCAGGTGCCGGACAGGATTTTTTCGCGGATGTCGGAAAGGATGCGCTGATGCAGCGAGACTGTCTCGCTGTCGTCTGTCTCCGCCGGTTCGGCCATGCTCATCTAGAGTCAACCCTGCGAAAGCGCGGTCATCACGCTGCGAAACCGTTCGGCGATAGGCTCGCGCCTGGCGTGCCTGCCGCCGCTGACCTGTTTCCTGCCATGGACCCAGACACAATCGACCTTGCTGCCATTGGCGAAGATCCAGGCGTCGAGGATCGCATCGCCGGTCTTGCCCGCCAGCGAGGGATTGCCGGCGTCGAGCGAGACGAAATCGGCCGGTGCACCAAGCGCGATTTGCGATGCGCCTGCGCCAAGCGCGACGCTACCGCCATCGAGCGCCGCGTCGAACAGGGCGCGGCCGGTCGAGCCGCCGGCTACCGCAAGCACATTGCGGGCGCGGTGCGCGATGCGCTGCGAATATTCGAGCTGGCGCAATTCGTCGGGCAGGCCGATCAGCACGTTGGAATCGGAGCCGACGCCGAAGCGCCCGCCATGCTCCCTGAACAGTGGCGCGGCAAAGGTGCCGTCGCCGAGATTGGCTTCCGTGATCGGGCAAAGGCCGGCGATGGCGCCGCTCCTGGCCATGCCAACCGTTTCGGCGTCGGTCATATGGGTGGCGTGGATCAGGCACCAGCGCTGGTCGACATCGGCAGCCCCAAGCAGAAATTCGACCGGGCGCCCGCCGGACCAGGCAAGGCAGTCTTCGACTTCTTTCACCTGCTCGGCGACATGGATGTGGATCGGCGCGCTTGGCGCCATGGCCGCAACTGCCGTGAGTTCCTCCGGCGTCGCGGCCCGTAAACTGTGCGGCGCGACGCCGACGACAGCTCGATTCAAAGAGCGAACAGTTTCCCGGCTTTGCTCAACAAGCCGGGCGAACCGATTCACATCGTTGATGAATCGCCTTTGGCTTTCGTTAGGAGGCGCGCCGCCGAAAGAGGAGTGCGCGTAAAACACCGGCAGCAGTGTCAGGCCGATCCCCGTTTCACCGGCGGCGGCAGCGATGCGCTCGGCCATTTCGGCTAAGTTGGCATAGGGTTTTCCGTCGCGGTCATGGTGCAGATAATGAAATTCGCCGACGCGGGAAAAACCGGCCTCCAGCATTTCGACATAGAGGTGCGCCGCCACTGCCTCGACCTGGTCGGGAGTCATCGACAGCGCGAAACGGTACATCACCTCGCGCCAGCTCCAGAAACTGTCGGCGGAAGGGCCGCGCAACTCGGCGAGCCCGGCCATGCCGCGCTGGAAGGCGTGGCTGTGCAGATTGGGCATGCCTGGCAGGAGAATGGCATGGCGTTCATCACCGGGCGATGCGGCTGATTCAGGCTCTACCGCTGCAATGCGCCCACTGGCGAAAGTGATCCGCACATTGTCGTGCCAGCCATTGGGAAGAAGCGCCTGTTCCGCAAAGATTTCGGTCACTTTTCTCTCCGCTTCCCGGTCTCGTATGCGATGATGGCACTTGCAGTGCGTTTCAATATGTATATACATAATCGACGCCGATTGAAACGGAAAAGATGATGGCCGTAGAGAGCAAAAACCGGGCAGGGGGGCTTCGCCTGTGGCGCAATGCGCGTCTGGCGACCATGGCTGAAAATTCTGCCGATCTGGGTATCGTCGAGCATGGTGCGCTCGCCGCGCGTGATGGCCGCATTGTCTATGCCGGTCCGGAATCCGGGATGCCCTCGGCGTTTGCCCAAGGCGAGATAATCGATTGCGAGGGCCGCTGGATCACGCCCGGCCTGATCGACTGCCACACCCACCTCGTCCATGCCGGCAACCGCGCCAACGAGTTCGAGATGCGGCTGGCCGGCGCCACCTATGAAGAGGTCGCCAGGGCAGGCGGCGGTATCGTCTCGTCGGTCAAATCCTTGCGTGCCGCCAGCGAGGACGATCTGGTCGCCCAGACGCTGCCGCGCCTCGATGCGCTGATGGCGGAAGGCGTCACCACCGTTGAAGTAAAGTCGGGCTATGGGCTCGATCTCGAAAACGAGAAGAAATCGCTGCGCGCCGCGCGACAGCTGGGCAATGAACGCCCGGTGACGATCCGCACCACATGCCTCGCAGCCCACGCGCTGCCGCCCGAAGCCAAGGGCGACAAGGATGCTTTCATCGATCTCGTCGCCAAAACGATCCTTCCCGGCGTCGCCGCCGAAGGCTTGGCCGATGCCGTCGACGGGTTCTGTGAAGGCATCGCCTTTTCGACCGGGCATATGTCTCGCGTCTTCGACAAGGCCAGGGCGCTCGGCTTGCCCGTAAAACTCCACGCCGACCAGCTGTCCAACCTGCACGGCGCTGAACTTGCCGCCCACTATGGCGCATTGTCGGCTGATCATCTCGAATACACCGACGAGGCGGGCGCCATGGCGATGGCCGAGGCGGGAACCGTGGCGACGATCCTGCCCGGCGCCTACTACTTCATACGCGAGACCAAGAAGCCGCCGATCGGCCTGTTCCGCCAGCATGGCGTCAGGATGGCTGTGGCCACCGACAACAATCCCGGCACTTCGCCGCTGACCTCGCTGCTTCTGACCATGAACATGGCGGCGACCCTGTTCGGTATGACGGTCGATGAATGTCTTGCCGGCGTTACCCGCGAAGCTGCGCGTGCGCTGGGCTTGCTCGACGAGACCGGCACGCTGGTGCCGGGCAAATTCGCCGACCTGGCGATCTGGGACATCGAGCGCCCCGCCGAACTCGTCTACCGCATGGGCTTCAACCCGCTGCATGCCCGTATCTGGAGAGGACAATGACTGAACTGACCCTGAAGCCCGGCAATGCTACGCTGTCCGACTGGCGTGCCATCTATCGTGGCGCCGTGCCGAAACTGGACGATGCCTGCCGCTCAAAAATCAAGGCGAGCGCCGAAGCTGTCGCGCGCATCGTTGCCAAGGGTGAGCCGGTCTATGGCATCAACACCGGTTTCGGCAAGCTGGCCAGCGTGCGCATCCCCGCCGAGGATCTCGAGACCCTGCAGCGCAACATCGTGCTTTCGCATGCCGCAGGCGTCGGCGAGCCGATGCCTGTCGCCGTTGCCCGGCTGATGATGGCGCTGAAACTTGCGAGCCTTGCGCAGGGCGCCTCCGGCGTGCGCCCGCAAACCATCGAGTTGCTCGAAGCGATGCTGGCCAATGACGTCATCCCTGTGGTGCCGGCGCAAGGCTCGGTCGGCGCCTCCGGCGACCTTGCCCCGCTGTCGCACATGACGGCGGTGATGATCGGCGTCGGCGAATGCTTTACCCCGCATGGCCGCTTCCCGGCCAAGGTCGCGTTCGTCTCGCATGGGCTGGAGCCCGTGACATTGGGCGCCAAGGAAGGCCTGGCACTGCTCAATGGCACGCAGTTTTCCACCGCCTATGCGCTGGCCGCACTGTTCGATGCCGAGGTGCTCTACCAGTCGGCGCTTGTCGCCGGCGCGCTGTCGACCGATGCGGCAAAGGGTTCCGACGCCCCCTTCGATCCGCGCATCCATCTGTTGAGAAAACACCGTGGCCAGATCGAGACCGCGGATGCATTGCGCAATTTGATGGCCGGCAGCGCCATCCGCGAGTCGCACCGGGTCGGCGACGAGCGGGTGCAGGATCCCTATTGCCTGCGTTGCCAGCCGCAAGTCATGGGCGCCGCGCTCGATGTCCTGCGCAAGGCCGCCGACACGCTCGAGACCGAAGCCAATGGCGTCACCGACAATCCGCTGATCTTCGCCGAGGACGATACGGCACTTTCGGGCGGCAATTTCCACGCCGAGCCGGTGGCCTTCGCCGCCGACATGATCGCGCTTGCCGTCTGTGAGATCGGCTCGCTGTCGGAACGCCGCATCGCCATGCTGGTCGATCCTGCATTGTCGGGCATGCCCGCCTTCCTGACGCCCAAGCCCGGTCTGAATTCCGGCTTCATGATCCCGCAGGTAACGGCGGCGGCACTCGTTTCGGAAAACAAGCAGAAAGCCTATCCGGCCAGCGTCGATTCCATCCCGACATCGGCCAACCAGGAAGACCATGTCTCGATGGCCGCGCATGGCGCGCGTCGCCTGATCGGCATGGTCGAGAATGCGACGGCCGTGATCGGCATCGAATTGCTGGCGGCCGCGCAAGGCTGCGATTTCCATCAGCCGCTGGCCTCGAGTGCGGCGCTGGAAGCCGTGCGCAAGCTGGTTCGCGCCGAGGTGCCGCATCTCGACAATGACCGGCATTTTCACCCCGACATGGAAAAGGCGATTGCCATGGTGCGCAGCGGTGCGACCGTGAAGGCCGCGAGCGCGGTGGCGCTGCCGGGGATTGCATCGTGAGAACGCCAATCGCCACAGGTCGCGTTCTGTCGCGCCCCCCTCTGTCCTGCCGGACATCTCCCTCTCAAGGGGGGAGATTAGCAGATTCTTTGGCGCCGCTCTTCCTCCAACGCCGGCGATTGGCGAAAGCCCGCGTGACAGCCAATCTCCCCCCAAGAGGGGGAGATGCCCGGCAGGGCAGAGGGGGGCGCCGTAGAGCTCCAACTTACGGAGGTCTCTCATGACCTCGCCTTCCTGGCTCACCATCACCCAAGGCACCGCGCCTCTCCTGGTCTCCATCCCGCACACCGGCATCGACCTCGCTGGCCTCGAAAACCGGCTTATCTCGCCCTGGCTCGGTCGCCGCGATTGCGACTGGTGGATCGACAATCTCTATGATTTCGCCGCTGGTCTCGGCGCCACGGTCGTGCACACCGCGATCTCGCGCACCGTTATCGATGTCAACCGCGATCCATCCGGCGCCTCGCTCTATCCCGGCCAGGCAACCACCAGCCTATGCCCGACCGAAACCTTCGACGGCGATCCGCTCTATCGCATGGGGGACGAGCCGACGCCGGCCGAAATCGATAAGCGCCGCGAAACCTACTTCAAGCCTTACCACGCTGCCCTGCAGGCCGAGATCGACCGACTGCGCGGCATGCACGAGAACATCGTTCTCTACGACTGCCATTCGATCCGCTCGGTGCTGCCGCGTCTCTTCGAAGGCACGCTGCCGGTCTTCAACCTCGGCACCAATGACGGCAAGAGCACCGATCCGTCGCTGCAGGAGAAAGTGGCTGCGGTCCTCGCCGCGACCGGCGAGACCTGGGTGGTCAACGGCCGCTTCAAGGGCGGCTGGATCACCCGCAGCTTCGGACAGCCCCAGAACGGCGTCCACGCGCTGCAGATGGAGCTTTCCAATCGCGGCTATATGCGCGAGCCGGCCGAGAAGGGCACGCCGGAGAACTGGCCGGTGCCTTATGACGCGAGCTATGCCGCGCCGATCCGCGCCACGCTGACGCAGATTCTCCAAACCGCCATTGACTGGGCCGGGCGCTGACGCGCCGCCTCATCCGAAAGGGACAATGATGACCGACCCTCGCCACAACATCCGCGAAGTGCGCAGCCCTCGCGGCGACAAGCTCAACGCCCGGTATTGGACGACCGAAGCGCCGCTGCGCATGCTGATGAACAACCTCGACCCTGATGTCGCCGAGAATCCCAATGAGCTGGTCGTCTATGGCGGCATCGGCCGGGCGGCGCGCACCTGGAACGATTTCGACCAGATCGTTGCTTCGCTGAAGACGCTTGGCGAGGACGAGACGCTGCTGGTGCAGTCCGGCAAGCCGGTCGGCGTGTTCCGCACCCACCCGGATGCACCGCGCGTGCTGATCGCCAACTCCAACCTGGTGCCGCACTGGGCGACCTGGGAGAAATTCAACGAGCTCGATAAGAAGGGCCTCATGATGTACGGCCAGATGACGGCCGGCTCCTGGATCTACATCGGAACGCAAGGCATTGTGCAGGGCACCTACGAGACCTTCGTCGAGGCCGGTCGCCAGCACTATGGCGGCAATCTCAGGGATAAGTGGATCCTGACCGGCGGCCTCGGCGGCATGGGCGGCGCCCAGCCATTGGCCGCCGTCATGGCCGGCGCCTGCTGCCTCGCGATCGAATGCAATCCGGATTCGATCGATTTTCGCCTGCGCACCCGCTATGTCGACGAGAAGGCCGAGACGCTGGACGAGGCCATGGAAATGATCGAGCGCTGGACCAAGGCCGGCGAGGCGAAGTCCGTCGGCCTGCTCGGCAATGCGGCTGAGATCGTGCCCGAGATGTTTCGGCGCGGCATCCGCCCCGATATGGTCACCGACCAGACCTCGGCGCACGACCCCATCAATGGCTATCTCCCGAAGGGCTGGACTATGGCCGAGTGGCGCGAGAAGCGTGTCAGCGACCCCAGGGCGGTCGAGAAGGCGGCCCGCGCCTCCATGCGCGAGCATGTCGAGGCGATGGTGGCGTTCTGGAACGCCGGGGTGCCGACGCTCGACTATGGCAACAACATCCGTCAGGTCGCCAAGGACGAAGGTTTCGAGAACGCCTTCGCCTTCCCTGGCTTCGTGCCGGCCTATATCCGCCCGCTCTTCTGCCGCGGCATTGGCCCGTTCCGCTGGGCAGCCCTATCCGGCGATCCGGAGGATATCTACAAGACCGACGCCAAGGTGCGCGAACTCACCCCCGGCAACACCCATCTGCACAATTGGCTGGACATGGCGCGCGAGCGGATTTCCTTCCAAGGGTTGCCGGCGCGCATCTGCTGGGTCGGTCTTGGCGATCGCCACCGGCTGGGCCTCGCTTTCAACGAAATGGTGGCCAAGGGCGAGCTGAACGCGCCGGTCGTCATCGGCCGCGATCACCTCGATTCGGGTTCGGTCGCTTCGCCGAACCGCGAGACGGAAGCGATGAAGGACGGCTCGGATGCGGTCTCCGACTGGCCGCTGCTCAATGCGCTGCTCAACACCGCGTCGGGCGCCACTTGGGTGTCGCTGCACCATGGCGGCGGCGTCGGCATGGGCTTCTCCCAGCATGCCGGCATGGTCATCGTTGCCGACGGCACGGCGGATGCTGCAAGGCGGCTGGAGCGCGTTCTGTGGAACGACCCGGCGACCGGCGTCATGCGCCATGCCGACGCCGGCTATGGCATCGCGATCGAATGCGCCAAGGAGCACCAGCTCAACCTGCCGGGCATTCTCGGGTAACGGCCGACGTCGTGCGCCTCCTTCATGCCACCGATTACCGCGTCATGCCGTGGAAGAACGGTGGCGGGGCGACGACCGAGATCGCCGTCTCGCCCGATGGTGCCGGGCTCGACGATTTCGACTGGCGTGTCTCGATGGCCCGGGTCGAAGGCAGCGGGTCGTTCTCTAGCTTTGCCGGCATCGACCGCACCCTGTGGGTGCTGGAAGGCGAGGGGATCGTGCTTGATGTCGCGGGCCGTCCGCCGGAGCGGATTACAGTGGCTTCCCAGCCATTTTCCTTTCCAGCCGACCAGCCGACCAGTGCCGCGCTGATCGCCGGCCCGATCACCGATCTCAACGTCATGACCCGGCGCGGCCGGATGCTGCATTCGGTCGAGCGTTTGGCGATTTCGACGCCTGTGGAAATCCCGACCGAGGCCGGTTCCACCGTCATCCTTTGCCACAGAGGCCATGCCATATTCCCCGGCGCCGCGCCCATTCGTCTCGGGCCGCTCGACACCCTGCTGCTCGGGCCGGATGCCTCTGTCTTGCGGGTTCAGCCCGCCCCGGATGCGACCCTTTTCGTAATCCGGATAGTCGGGGCGGCCTGACGCGTTTCGGGCCAACGGTTACCGCCTGTTTCCAAACATGATCGCGACGCCGGCGAAATATAGCGTAAGCTGGCACCGGCATCACGAAAAAGCCCGAATCCTCCCCGTCGATCGGTCCTGACGGGAGCGAGGGGCGCTCGTCTTTGAGTTTGCTCGAAAGATGGCGCCCTGTCGTGGTGCGGAAACAAACTTTCGGCATAGGGGTTGATGCAACCAATTGCATTTGAACCGGTTTTAGGGCCATTGCCGTGGCGGTGACGCCGCTGAGTGCCCGCTTACGGAATTTTCAATGAATATTCAGACGAATCCAGCCCAGATCGAGAAGACAAGCGCGAGCTTCCCAGCCATTACGGAAGAGCCGATAAGATCGACATACCTGCCGGAGGAACGGCTCCGGCTGCTCGGCGAAAGCCTGGCCAAGGGCGATCTGACGGATCTGTTCGGTCTGATCCCGTTCGACTTCCAGGCCCGTATCCGTGACAGCGCCAAGAAGATCCTCGAAGTCTACCGGTCAACCAATGCCGCGCAGGCGAGGGGCGAAACCATCACGCCGGCCGCGCAATGGCTGCTCGACAATAACTATCTGATCGAGGAAACGATTTTCCAGGTCAAACGCGACCTGCCGCGCCGCTTCTATCGGCAATTGCCGACGTTGAAACTGCCCGATGGCGGCACCGTGCCGCGCGCATTGGCGCTGGCTTGGACCTATGTCGCGCATTCCGACAGTTCCGTCTCGGCGACCATGTTCAAGTCCATCGTCCAGGGTTTTCAGTCGGTCGAACCGTTGAAGATCGGCGAACTCTGGGCACTGCCGTCCCTTCTGCGCTTCGTGCTGATCGAGAACCTCCGCCGCCTGGCCGTCAGGGTCAACCGCACCCGCCAGATGCGCCAGATCGCCAACGACGTGGCCGACAAGGTGCTGGCGACCGACGACAATCCGGACCGGCAGGCAATCCTCGCCAAGTTCAGCGTCCATGCGCACGACACCACCTTCGCCACTCAGCTTCTCTATCGCCTGCGTGACGGATCGCAGAACGCCGGCAGGGCGCTGGAATGGCTGGAAGGCGAACTCGAGAAGACCGGCTCGGATGCCGAGGAAATCATCATTTCCGAGCACCAGACGCTGTCCAGCGGCAATGTGACCACCGGAAACATCGTCCGCGGCCTGCGCCTCATCAACGATGTCGACTGGACAGTCTGGTTCGAAGGCGTCAGCCGCATCGATACCGTGCTGCGCGATCGTACCGATTTCGCCGCGCTCGACTTCTTCTCGCGCGATCAATACCGCACCGCGATCGAGGAACTGGCGCGCCGCTCGAACCTGTCGGAGTACCGTGTTGCCGAAAAAGCCATTGAGCTGGCCGGCCATGCCGTCGGTGAAACCATCCCGGAGAGCGGTGAAGGCGTGGACGCCCAGGCCGCATCCGCTCATACCGATGTCGGTTTCTATGTCGTTGGCCCGCGTCGGCTCGAGCTGGAAAAGGCGATCGGTTATCGGCCCACGATCAGCCAGACGGTCAAGCGGACCTTCGCCAAGACAGGCTGGCTGGGCATCGTCCTGCCCGTCTTCGCGCTGACCGTGCTGCTGCTCGTCCTGTCCGGCAACGCCCTTTCCAATCTCGGCCTGTCGGTGCCGTCGATCGTGCTGATGCTGGCTCTGTTTGCCGTGCCGGCCAGCGAAGGCGCGCTCGCTTTCTTCAACACCGTGGTCTCGCTGTTCCTCAAGCCGACACGTCTGATCGGTTACGACTACAGGCACGGCGTGCCGCCCGAGGCGCGCACCCTGGTGGTCGTGCCGTCGCTGATCGGCTCGCGTGACGATGTCGAGGAGAACATTCGCAACATCGAAGTGCACTACCTTGCCAATCTGGCGGACGAGATTCATTTCGCGCTGTTGTCGGATTGGCCCGACAGCAAGATCGAGATCGATGCGGCGGACACCGAGATCCTCGACTTCGCCCGCGCCGAAATCGCTCGCCTCAACGCGCGCTATCCCTCCGAAGGCGCGCCGCGCTTCTACATCCTGCACCGCCGCCGGCTCTACAATGCGGCGCAGGGCGCCTGGATGGGCTGGGAGCGCAAGCGCGGCAAGCTGCACGAGCTCGACCTGTTGCTGCGCGGCGACAGCGATACCACCTTCCTGCCCCTCGACGTCCCGCTGCCGGAAAAAGTCGTCCATGTGATGACGCTCGACGCAGATACCCGCACCACCCGCGATGCGGTATCGAGCCTTGTCGGCAAGCTTTGCCATCCGCTCAACCGTCCGCATTTCGACGCCACTAGGCGCGTCGTCACCGCCGGTTACACCATCCTGCAGCCGCGCATCACAGCTTCGCTCACCAGCGGCGACGAAGCCTCGTTCTTCCAGCGCGTGTTCTCGGCCAATCGCGGCCTTGATCCCTATGTCTTCGCTGTTTCGGACCTCTATCAGGACGTCTTCAGCGACGGGTCCTTCACCGGCAAGGGCCTCTATCATGTCGATGCCTTCGAGGCCGCCTTGCAGGGCCGCATCGAGGAAAACACCATCCTCAGCCACGATCTGCTCGAAGGCGCCCTGGCGCGCGCCGCACTGGTCACCGACGTCGAGTTGGTCGAGGATTACCCGACCCGCTACTCGGTCGACGCCTCGCGCCACCATCGCTGGGCGCGCGGCGACTGGCAGCTTTTGGGCTACATCTTCAATCCCCGCTCAGGCGTTCCGGCCTTGTCGCGCTGGAAGATGGTCGACAATCTGCGCCGCTCGCTGACGCCGATCTTCTGGGTGATGGCGGCGATCGCCGGCTGGACCTTGCTGCCCTTCACGCAGGCCGCGCAGTGGCAGGCACTGCTGATCCTCAGCCTGTTCATGGCGCCGACCTTCGACGTGGTCAACGCCATCCTGCCCAAGAGCGGCGACCAGACGCCGCGTGGCCATTTCTTGGCGCTGGCGCGCGACGTCGCCTTCGGCACCGCCATGGTGGCGCTGAAGATCCTGCTGATGGCGCACAATGCCTGGATGATGGGCGATGCCATTGTGCGCACTCTGTACCGGCTGTTCGTCAGCCGGCAGAATCTCCTGGAATGGCGCACCGCCTCGCAGGCGCACAAGGCCGGCGACAACGATGTCGGCTCCTATTACGGCATGATGTATGGCGCCGTGATCATCGGCTTTGTCGGCCTCGCCATTCCGGTGCTGGCCGATTCCACCGGTGCCTTCGTCGCCTTCTTCTTTGCCTTGTTCTGGATCGGCTCGCCGGCGATCGCCAGCTGGATCAGCCGTTCCGCCGAAACCGAGGACCGGTTGCGCATATCGCCGGCCGATATCCACACGCTGCGCACCGTGGCGCGGCGCACCTGGCATTATTTCGAAACCTTCGTGACGGCAGAACATCACAATCTGCCGCCGGACAATTTCCAGGAGAGCCCCGCGCCCGTCGTGGCGCCGCGCACCTCGCCGACCAATATCGGCGTCTACCTGCTCTCGGTCGTTTCGGCGCGCGATTTCGGCTGGATCAGCCTGTCCGATGCCATCACCCGCATCGATGCCACCATGACGACCATCGAGAGCATGCCGCGCAGCCGCGGCCATCTCTTCAACTGGTACGACACCACGACGCTCAAGCCGCTCTATCCACTCTATATCTCGGCTGTCGACAGCGGCAATCTCGCCGGTCACCTTGTGGCGGTGGCGGCGGCCTGCGCCGAATGGGCGGAAGCGCCTTCCGTTCACCTCCAGGGCGATTTCGAGGGCATTCTCGACACCGTGACCATCCTGAGCGAAAGCCTCGACGAATTGCCCGACGACCGCCGTCAGTTGCGCCCGTTGCGCCAACGCCTTGTCGATCGCCTCGACGGCATGCGGCGTGCCGTCGACACGATCAAGGCGCAGCCGGAAATGGCCTCGATCCGCACCATCAACCTGGCGGTGCTGGCCGGCGAGATCCGCAAGCTCGCCACCGCCATTCACACCGAGGCGGCATCGCCGCAGAGTGACGTCATCGTCGACTGGGCGGCAAGGCTCGAAGCCACCTGCGAGGCGCACGTCCACGACGCCCACAGCGACGAAAACGCCGTCGAGGCTCTGCGTGCCAAGCTGCTCACCTTGCGCGAGCGCACCCGTCGTTTCGCCTTCGAGATGGAATTCGCCTTCCTGATGAGGCCGGAGCGCAAGCTTTTGTCGATCGGCTACCGGGTCGAGGAACATCAACTCGACGAAAGCTGCTACGACCTTCTGGCCTCCGAGGCGCGGCTGACCAGCCTGTTCGCCATCGCCAAGGGCGATCTGCCGACCGAACACTGGTTCAGGCTCGGCCGCCCGATCGTCGAGATCGGATTCCAGGGCGCGCTGATGTCGTGGTCCGGCTCGATGTTCGAGTATCTGATGCCGCCACTGGTGATGAAGGAACCGCAAGGCTCGATTCTCAACCAGACCAGCAAACTGATCATCAAGCGCCAGATGCAGTACGGCCGCCAGAAGAACGTGCCGTGGGGCATCTCGGAAGCCGCCTACAATGCCCGCGACCGGGAACTGACCTACCAGTACACCAATTTCGGCGTGCCGGGGCTGGGGCTCAAGCGTGGCCTTGGCCAGAACACGGTAATTGCGCCCTATGCGACCATCATGGCGGCGCAGTTCAACCCGCGCGAAGCAGTGCACAATCTGGCCCGGCTGCGCGAGATCGGCGCGCTTGGCCGTCATGGCTATTATGATGCGGTCGACTTCACGCCGCAGCGGGTGCCGGAAGGCACCAACCATGCGGTCGTGCTGAACTACTATGCCCACCATTCGGGCATGTCGATCGCCGCCGTTGCCGACGCCATCTTCGAAGGTCGCCTGCGCGATCGCTTCCACAGCGATCCGGTCATTGAATCGGCCGAACTGCTGCTGCAGGAGAGGGCGCCGCGCGATATTCCGACCGCGACCGTCCGCACCGAGGCCGACGAGCGCTCCAAGGACGAGACCGAAATCGAGAGCCCCGACACCCGCATCGTGCTCGATCCCGTGCGGGCGCTGCGTTCGACCAATGTGATGTCGAACGGCCGCTATTCGGTGATGGTGACGGCGACCGGCTCCGGCTACAGCCGCTGGGGCGATCTTTCCGTCACCCGCTGGCAGCCCGATCCGGTCGAGGATCGGCTTGGCTCCTACATCTTCCTGCGTGATGTCAGCACCGGCGACTGGTGGTCGGCGACATCGGAGCCCAGGCGCGCGACCGAGGAAACGGCGCAGACCCTGTTTTCCGATGACAAGGCGAGCTTTGTCAAAACCGCCGGCACGCTGCGCTCCGAGGTGGAATGCATCGTCATTTCCGAGGGCAATGGCGAGGGCCGCCGGATCACGCTCTACAATGAGAGCACATCCGATCGTCACATCGAAGTGACGTCCTTTGCCGAACTGGTGCTGGGTTCGGAGGCTTCCGACAATGCGCATCCGGCCTTCTCGAAGATGTTCGTGGAAACGGAAATCGCTCCCAACAATGGCGCGATCTTCGCCACGCGCCGCAAGCGCGAAACCAACGAGCCCGATGTCACCCTGGTGCATTTCGTCACCGATCCGTCGGGACCGGCGCGTGATGCCGAGGCCGAGACCGACAGGCGCGCCTTCATCGGCCGTGGCCGCACCATCGTCGATGCCGCCGCCTTCGATCCAGGCGCCCGGCTGGGCGGCCATTCCGGCTTCACGCTCGATCCCATCGCCTCGCTGCGCCGTCAGGTGCGCGTGCCGGCCAACAAGAAGATATCACTGACCTTCTGGACCGTTGTCGGGGCCGACCGTGCCGAGCTGGAGGAGGCGATAAACCGGCTCGACCATCAGGAGAGCTTTGCCCGCCAGGCCATGCTTGCCTGGACGCGCAGCCAGGTGCAGACCCGTCATATGGGCCTCAGCCTGACCGATGCCGCCAATGTGCAGAAGCTGGCGCGCTATCTGATCTATCCCGATCCGTTCCTGCGGCTGCCGGCCGAGTCCATCGCTTCCGGGCTGGGCAAGCAGTCGAGCCTGTGGCCGACCAGCATTTCGGGCGATTACCCGATCTTCCTGGTCAGGATCGGCGACGTTGCCGATCTGGAGATCGTTGCCCAGGCGTTGCGCTTCCAGGAATATATGCGCACCCGCGGCATGATGATCGACTTCGTCGTCGTCAACGAGCAGGCTTCCTCCTATGTCCAGGATCTGCAGCGCGCGGTCGAGACGCTTTGCGAAAACAGCCGCTTGCGCGGCAAGGAACTCGGACCCCGCCAGCACATTTTCGCGGTACGCCGCGACCTGATGGAGGAAACCACCTACAAGACGCTGCTCGCGGTCGCCCGGGTTGTGCTGCATACGCGCAACGGCACCATCTTCGATCAGATAGAACGGGCCGAGGCGGCCGCACTGCAGGCACGCGACGGCGTGCAGCCGGCAGGATTTCTGGGCCCGCGCGAAATTCCGGCGCCCGCACCGCAAATGCATGCATTTGCCTCGCAGGCCGACGTCAGCGCCGATGGCTCCGGCCTCAACCAGTGGAACGGTTTCGGCGGCTTCGACGGCGACGGGCGGCACTATGTGGTGCGTCTGGCTGGCTGGCGCACCACGCCGCAACCCTGGATCAACGTCGTCTCCAACGCCTCGTTCGGCTTCCACACCTCGGCCGAGGGTGCTGCCTTCACCTGGAGCCGCAACAGCCGCGACTACCAGTTGACGCCATGGTCGAACGACCCGGTGTCCAATCGGCCGGGCGAGGGCGTCTATATTTACGACCAGGCCAGCGGCAAGGCATTCTCGCCGATCGCCGCGGTGGTGCGCGATCCCTCGATGACCTACGAGGCCTGGCATGGCCAGGGCTTCTCGACCTTCCGCTCGAAGCGCGGACCGTTGTCGATGGACCTGACCCATGTCGTCGATCCCATCGATCCGGTGAAGATCACGCGGCTGCGCATCCAGAATTCCGGCCCGGTACCGGCCCGGCTGCGCGTCTATGCCTATGCCGAATGGGTGCTTGGCGGGCATCGGTCGCGCACCGCGGCAACCATAGTGCCGTCCCGCGACGGTGCCACCGGCGCGCTGCTGGCGCAGAATCCCTACGGGCTTGATTTCAGCGAGCGGGTGGCCTTCCTCGCCGCCGACACCGGCGTCCACTCGGTGACGACTGACCGGGCCGAGTTCCTCGGCCGGCACGGGTCCAGCGAGCTGCCGCAGGCGGTGCTGAGTGGCGCGGCCCTGTCAGGCCGCGTCGAGGCCGGAGACGATCCTTGCGCGGCGATCGCCCGCGACATCGAGATTCCGGCCGGCGGCGACGTCACGCTCATCTGGCTGCTCGGCGATGCCGAGTCCTCGGAGCAGGCGAGCGCGCTGGTGCAGCAGCACCGGGGCAAGGATTTCGACCAGCGCCTGGCCGACAATGAGCGCGAATGGCGCGCCTTCCTCGACACCATCCAGGTCGAGACGCCCGACAAGGCGCTCGATGCCATGGTCAATCACTGGCTGCCTTATCAGAGCCTTGCCTGTCGCATCCGCGCCCGCTCGGCCTTCTATCAGGCAAGCGGCGCCTTCGGCTTCCGCGACCAGTTGCAGGACACGCTCGCCTTGCTGGCGCATGATCCGTCGCTGGCGCGCGACCAGATCCTCAACGCCGCACGGCGGCAGTTCCCGGAAGGCGACGTGCAGCATTGGTGGTTGCCGCGCACCGGCGCCGGCGTGCGCACCCTGATCTCCGACGACGTGGTATGGCTCGCCCACGCCACGGCCCGCTATCTCATGGTGACTGGCGACGCCACCATCCTGAAGGAGCAACTGCCGTTCCTCGACGGACAGGCGCTGGGCGAAGGCGAGCACGACGCCTTCTTCACCCCGGAAATCTCGAAGAAGACGGTTTCGCTCTACGACCACTGCGCGCGTGCGCTCGACCTTGCCATCAAGCGCAGCAGTCCGGCCGGCCTGCCGTTGATTCTTGGCGGCGACTGGAACGACGGCATGAACCGTGTCGGCGAGCACGGCAAGGGCGAGAGCGTGTGGCTGGGCTGGTTCCTGCTGAAGACGCTGGGCGACTTCGCCGCGGTCGCCAGGACCGAGGGCGACACCAAGCGCGCCCAGGCCTGGGCAAAGCATGCCGACGCGCTGAAGCGGGCGCTTGAAAGCACGGCATGGGACGGCGAATGGTACCGGCGCGGCAGTTTCGATGACGGCACGCCTTTGGGGTCGCGTACATCGCAAGAGTGCAAGATCGACTCCATCGCCCAGTCCTGGAGCGTGCTATCTGGCGAGGGCGACCCGGCGCGTTCGACCACGGCGATGCAGCAGGCGACGAAGCTGCTCGTCGACGATCATCTCAAGATCGTCAAACTGTTCACGCCACCCTTCTCGAAGACGCAGAAGGATCCCGGCTACATCAAGAGCTATCCGCCTGGCGTTCGCGAGAATGGCGGCCAGTACACCCACGCAGCCACCTGGTTCGTCATTGCGCTCGCCGAGATGGGGCAGACCGATGAAGCCTATCGCTGCTTCTCCATGCTGAACCCGGTCAACCATGCGTTCGACGAGGCCTCGACCGAGCACTACCGCGTTGAACCCTATGTGGTGGCCGCCGATATCTATGCCGGGGACGACAAGGCCGGGCGCGGCGGTTGGACCTGGTACACCGGCTCGGCGGGCTGGCTTTACCGGGCAGCGGTCGAAGGCATCCTGGGCATCGAACGGCGCGGCAAGCAGATCACGTTCCGGCCGAAGCTGCCCAGCCACTGGGATGGCTATCAGGCTTCGCTCAAGATGCTGGGCGCCGACATCAAGGTCCAGGTCGTTCGCGACAAAAAGACCAAGACGATCTCGCTCGAAGTCGATGGTTCGAAGACAAAATCGGCGTCCTTTGAACCCAAATCCGGCGGCCAGACCGAGGTCCTGGTCAAGATACCAGCGTAAAATCAGCAGTTTAGGTCAGAAGCGCGCGCGTCCTCCGGGACGCGCGCCGCCGCGCCCTGTTTACTTGCGCGCGATCTGTGGGCCCCCCGCCAAACATGCCCGAAACCAACTGTGCAAGCTCGCGGTGATTAAAAATGTGGCACTGCTCGACGGCTGCCATGATTTTGCCGCAAGGCTGACATTTCACCTTTTATCTCAAACCGTTAGGTGATCACGTCAGATTTCGTATCGTCGTTATCTTTTGTTCGCTAAATGGGAACGGAAGCGATAGACGGGCATTGTTTTGCGACGCATCAACCGTTACGTGTCAGGAAATGGTGCAGTGCACAATATTGGTATTGGGCACAATAGAAAGTTGGCGGAGTAGCTGAAGTGTCACTTCTGCAGATCTATTGGAGAGCGCTGGGGTATCTGGCTGCCGACAAGAAGCGCGTCGCGCTGATCTGTGCGGCCAACGTCGCGCTTGCAGCCATAGCCATCCTCGAGCCGATCCTTTTAGGCCGGGTGATCGGCGCTATTTCTGAAAAAGGTCCGGTGTTTTCGACGCTCGCGGTCTGGGCAGCTCTCGGTCTCTTCAATGTCATAGCCTTCGTGCTGGTGGCGCGTGGCGCCGACCGCTTCGCCCATGCCCGTCGTTCGGAGGTATTGTGCCAGTCCTTCGAGCGCGTAATCACCATGCCGCTCGCCTGGCATCACCAACGCGGCACGTCCAATTCGCTGCACACGCTGCTGCGCGCCGTCGAAACCCTTTTCAGCTTGTGGCTCGAATTCATGCGCGTGCATCTTTCGACGGCCATTGCGCTGGTGCTGCTGGTGCCGACCGCGCTTGCGATGGATGTCCGCATGTCCATTGTGTTGCTTGGCCTCGGCGTGCTTTACGTTGGTATCGGCCGTATCGTCATGCGCCGCACCAAGTCGGGGCAGACCGCCGTCGAGCGTCACTATCATACCGTGTTTGCCCATGTGACCGATAGCGTCAGCAATGTCGCCGTGCTGCAGAGCTACAACCGCATCGGCCATGAAACCGCGGCGTTGAAGCGCTACGTCAAGGGGCTGCTCGACGCGCAGAATCCTGTGCTCGACTGGTGGGCGATCGCCAATGCGCTGAACCGCCTGTCCTCGACCATCTCGATGATGATCGTGCTGTCGATCGGCGCTTATCTCGTGACCCGTGGCCAGCTCCGCGTCGGCGACGTCGTCGCCTTCACCGGCTTTGCCGGAATGCTGATCGCCCGTCTCGACCAGATGTCGGCCTTCACCACTCAGATTTCCGAGGCGCGCGCCAAGCTCGAGGACTTCTACCGCCTCGAGGACTCGGCCGCCGACACCGCCGAGCCGGACGGCCTGCGCGACCTTGCCAACGTCACCGGTCATGTCCGTTTCGAGGATGTCAGCTTCGAGTTCCCCAATTCGGGGCAGGGCGTCAGCGATGTATCCTTTGAGGTCCAGGCTGGCCAGACCGTCGCCATTGTCGGGCCGACGGGTGCGGGCAAGACCACGCTCATCAATTTGCTGCAGCGCGTCTTCTCGCCGTCCAGCGGCCGTATCCTGATCGACGGCATCGACACCCGCACCGTGACCCGCAAGTCGCTGCGCCATTCGATCGCCACCGTGTTCCAGGATGCCGGGCTTCTCAACCGCTCGATCGAGGACAACATCCGGGTCGGCCGTGCCGACGCGACCAACGACGAGATCCATGCCGCCGCCGCCGCGGCCGCGGCGCAGGATTTCATCCTGGCCAAGAGCAATGGCTACGACACGGTGGTCGGCGAACGTGGCGGCCAGCTGTCGGGCGGCGAGCGCCAGCGCATCGCCATTGCCCGTGCCGTGCTGAAGGATGCTCCGATCCTGGTGCTCGACGAGGCGACCAGCGCGCTCGACGTCGAGACCGAGGATCGCGTCAAGGAAGCGATCGATGAATTGCGCCGCGACCGCACCACCTTCATCATCGCCCACCGCCTGACCACCGTTCGCGACGCCGATCTGGTCGTGTTCATGGACAAGGGCAAGGTGGTCGAGATGGGTGGCTTCGCCGAGCTGTCGCTGCGCAACGGCCGTTTCGCCAGCCTGCTGCGCGCCGGCGGCCTGCTCAACGACGAGGAAGTCCGCCGCCTCAGCCGCTCGGTGCAGGGCGAGGCAGCCTGAGCAGTTTTTTCCTTCTCCCACAGGGGACCCACAGGGGGAAGGAAGACGCCTCTACGCCTGCGACACCGCCGCTCGATTGCCCCAAACGCGTCGGCGGTCTATGTAAAGTCGCATGAGTGACACCACCTCACGCCTGAGCGGCTGGACCGATCTCGCCAATCCGACGCGGTTCGTCGGGCTGGCCGACAGGCTTGTGCCGTGGCTGGCGGCGCTCGCCGCGCTCATCCTCGCGGTCGGCCTCTATATGAGCTTCACCGCGCCCGAGGATTTCCAGCAAGGCATCACGGTGCGCATCATGTACATCCATGTGCCTTTCGCCTGGCTCGCCATGATGTGCTACACGCTGATGGCGCTCTCTGCGCTCGGCACGCTGGTCTGGCGCCATCCGCTAGCCGATGTCGCGCTCAAATCAGCCGCCCCCATCGGTGCCGTCTTCACCGCTCTGGCGCTGATCACCGGTTCGATCTGGGGCAAGCCGATGTGGGGCACCTGGTGGGTCTGGGATGCAAGGCTGACCTCGGTCTTCGTGCTGTTCCTGATGTATCTCGGCATCATCGCGCTGACCCGTGCGCTGGACGATGCCAGCCGCGCCGCCTGGGCCGCCGCCATCATCACGCTGGTCGGCTTCATCAACATTCCGATCATCAAATTCTCGGTCGACTGGTGGAACACGCTGCACCAGCCGGCTTCAGTGTTCAGGCTCGATGGTCCGACCATCGATCCCAGCCTACTCTGGCCGCTGCTGGTGATGGCCGTCGGCTTTACCGTGCTGTTCTTTACGCTGCATCTGATGGCGATGCGCACCGAAATCCGGCGCCGGCGAGTTATTGCCATGCGCAGGGTAGCGGCACGGCAGGCCGAGAGGCCGGCCTAAAAATTCACCCCATCCGTCCGCGCGCTGCCACCGGCAGCGTTTCCAGCACCGTCTCACCATCGATCAGATTGATCTCGTTGAACAGGTTGGTGACGACGCAGCAATGGTCCGGCACGACACGCACGCGCTCGCCGATGCTTACCTTGCCATCGCCGGCAAGCGTGACCGTGCCGTGCTCCTCGCTCAGGCCCGTCACCAGCGCTCCCGGGACGCCCATCAACTCGCCAAAATCCTTTAGCCCCAGCGTATCGCTGGACAGCGCCTTGCTGCCGGCATCGAGAATGGCGCGCGTCGCTGTCGGATGGCTGACCACGGTTGCCAGCACCGTCAGCGCGCAATCGTCGAGGCCGCCGACGCCTTTGGCGACCTGGTAGCGGTCGAGATAGATATAGGTGCCGGGCCGATATTCGGTGACGACGGAGGCATCGGGGGAACGCCACATGTCAGGCGTGCCGCCGCTGGAGATGCGCTCACAGGCGAGCCCTGAAGCGGCCAGCGCCTGTTTGGCGTCGGCAAGCCAGGCTTCGGCCTCCACTGCCCGGCCGGCGGCCGGATAGGTCATCAGCCCGCCAAACGTAAGCCCGCCTGCCTTGTCGATCACTCTCGCCAGCGCAACCGCTTCATCGGCCGTCTGCACGCCGCAGCGTCCCATGCCGGTGTCGCATTCGACCAATACCGATAGCGGGTGCCCGGCATCGGTGAAGGTGGCGGCGAGCCCTTCCAGCGTCTGCGCGCTGTCGGCTGTCACCGACAGCGTCACCCGGCCATGCAGGGCCTTCAGCCGTTCGAGCTTGGCGCGGCCAAGAATGTTGTAGGGGAGAAAGATATCCGTCAGCCCGGCGTCGGCCATCACCTCGGCCTCGCCGATCTTCTGACAAGTGATGCCCACCGCACCCGCCGCCATCTGCTTCTTCGCCCAGTAAGGCAGCTTGTGCGTCTTGATGTGCGGCCTGAGCTTCAGCCCGTTCTTGTCGGCATGGGCCTGTGCGCGGGCGATGTTGGCCTCGGCGCGTGCGGCATCGATGAGGATCGACGGCGTATCGAGATCATGGATGGTCGGCATTGGCTATATCCCGTGCAGTTCGCGCGGGTTATGAGCCCGAAAGCGCGTGATGTCACGCGGCCAGCGGGCCGGATCGGTGGGCCATGCGCGAGAGCGTGCAAGGCTCGAACAGGCAAGATGGATCGACACCGCCCCGGCGTTCGGCTATGCGATTTGTCGGAAAAATCGACACGAAGGGTCCCGATCATGAAACGCTCCGCCATCAACGACATCATCCGCGAAGCCGACGCTTTCATCCGCTCGTTCGGCTACATCATGCCGCCCTTCGCCTACTGGTCGCCGGAAGAGATGAAGGCGCGCCAGGTCGATTCCTCGGCCATCTTCACCTCACGGCTCGGCTGGGACATCACCGACTACGGCCAGGGCAAGTTCGACGATCTCGGCCTGTTCCTGTTCACCGTTCGCAACGGCCGCTACGAGGACATGAAGAAGGGCATGGGCATGCTCTATGCCGAAAAGATCATGATCTCGCGCAAGGACCAGATGTCGCCGATGCACCGTCACAACATCAAGGCCGAGGACATCATCAACCGCGGCGGCGGCAAGCTGGTGCTTGAACTGTTCATGCATGATCGCGACGGCGGTATCGATCCCAGGGCCGAAGTGTCGGTGCCCGTCGACGGAACTATCCATCGGCTGCCGGCTGGCGGGCTACTGAAGCTAGATCCCGGCCAGAGCGTCACGCTTTTGCCCGGCGTCTGGCACGCCTTCTGGGCCGAGGGCAAGGATGTCCTGATCGGCGAGGTGTCGACCGTCAATGACGATCGCACCGACAATGTCTTCCGCGAGCCGATCGGCCGTTTCGCGGATATCGAGGAAGATACGCCGCCATTGCACCTGCTGGTGGCTGACTACGACAAATGGCTGGGCTGAGGACATCCGCCCAAAGCGCCGCTTCGCCCCCTGATTTGCGGGGCCACTAACCAAGTCCGAGGAGTAGGTCTTGAAATCAGTTCTAGTTGCCATTGCCGCCTTGGCGGCCCTCAGCTTGCCGGCCCAGGCGGCCGGCTTCGATAACATTGTCCTTTCCGCGACGAAGGACGGGGAAACGTCTCAGAGCAATTTCCCTGCCGACACACCGGTGATTTATGTGTCGGCCGATTTGGTGGATATCGCGCCCACATCGAAAATCACATTCTCCTGGGTCTCGGTCGATTCCCACGGTGCGGCACCGGAAAACTATACTATCGACAAGGTCGACCTCGACGTCGGAGCGAACAACGAGGCTGATTCACAACTCACCAAACCCACGGCGGGATGGCCGGCGGGCACCTATCGTGTTGATTTGGCCATCGACGGAACGGTTGCGGACTCGGTGCCCTTCAGCATTCCATGAATGGTAATTGGCTGCCCGGGGAGGGTGGCCGACGCCCTGTTAGTCGCTTTCGGACGGCGCTTCTTTTTGCCAGCCGGCTAGCTCCGGCAGGTCGTCAAGCCAACTTTTCTCGGTCATCAAGGCTTCGCTGGCCTGCGGCGCGGCCTCCGTGGCGTTTTGAATCAGCCAGTCCACCCACTTCCGAAAGGCAACCGGGTCCAGTTGGGGCGGCAGCACCTTAGCCTTGAGCAGCATCCTCTTGCGGAAACTGGTTTGCCTGCGCAGTTTGGTCGTCGTGAATTTGATTGCCTTGCCTTGGTATTCAACCATCCACCGGTCGCCCCCATGGCTGACAAGCCTATCGACGGCGAAACCGGCATCGACCGGTCTATCCCGCCAAGGAAGCTCGATGGCGTTCTTCCTCAGATCGATGGCCCATCGCCTGTAACCGGCCCCGGTACGCTGCGGCGGCAGCACGCCGGCCTGTTCGAGCATCTTCCTTCGGAACGTAGGCTGCTTCTTGAGCTGGCCGGTCGTCAGGTCGATTCGATGTCCACGAAATTCGACGTGCCATCGGACCCTCCCGTTGCCGATATACTTCACCAACCTGTCGATGAAGAACTCGCCATCGGCAAGAATCACGCAGCCTTGGCTGATGCTTTCGCGGATGAACTCGGTGTCAGTGACCATCAGGCGACCTTATGCAGGAAATTCTCACAGAGCTTAGCCAGTGGAACGCGCCCGCGGCCATCAAATAATACCGAGGGTCGGAGTGACTGGTGCTATGGAATCTGGCTGGGGAACCTGGAAGCTTTTCGAACTTTCTGGGTCGCGCCTCACCCCGAATTGCGTGGCCTTATGGGACAAATTGGGACATTAGATTCGGTTTAGAAAAAATTTGAGTAGGCATCGACCTCTTGGCGCGTGTGCCTCCCTGGTTGTGAATGTATGCATGAACCTCCCTATAGTTCTACAGTTCTACGTGCTGAACGGCGGCAATGCGGCAAAGTGAGCCGTCCCGAAAGCGGCCATTCGTTCCGATCGCCCGTTTGCTGCTTAGGGGGGAAGATTCATTCAAAGACCATTCGCGTGCTTCCCTTCGTATGGAGGCTTCGGCCGACTGTGCTTCGATCCGTTGAATTTGCCCTTGGAATATCCCAATTATGGCCGCTTTGTCCGAGAAATCGGAGTTTTAGGTATTTAACGTAGGGCCGGAAACGGCCGGGACGTTCTTTGCCGCTCCTTGCCTCGTCTTACCGTAGCGGAGATTGTGACCATGGAAATCCAAGTCGAACGATTCGTGAGTTCAAGGCGTGCTTTTCTAATCGGTGCGTTGGGCGGGACGGCATTCGCGGCTGTCCCCGGGCTCGGTTGGGCCGCTAGCGGGCGTCACTCAGTCGCTGAGCCCGCTGCGGCACCGCAGTTCCTGGAGCATCGGGTTCCACGGGGCGCCAACACGATCTATGCGCGCCAGTATGTCGGCAAAGGCCCCACACTGGTGATGTTGCACGGCTTTCCAGACAACCTGCATATATACGACGGCATCGCACCGATCATGGCCGCCTCGGGCAAGAACATCGTCGCGTTCGACTACATGGGTTTTGGCGCGTCGGACAAGCCGGCCGGCTACGCCTACAGTTTCGACCAGCAAAAGGCGGATATCGAAGCGGTAGTCGACTATTTCAAACTGGACAACGTGGTCCCAGTGGCACACGACGCTGGCGGGGTTTCCGCGTTGAACTACGCGCTCGATCACCCGGACAAGATATCCTCAATCGTGCTGCTCAACACTTTCTACGCAGATGCCCCGAACTTAAAATTCCCCGAGTTGATCGAGCTTTGCGCCGATCCCGGCCTTAAGAAGTTGGCCGTCGCGATCATGAGCGATAAGAAAAAGCGGGAATGGCTCCTCACCTTCCAGAACCACAATTTCAATGCCAAATCGACGCCCGCCATCCAGGCGCGATTCGACACTGTGTTGCAGCCCATAGTAAACGCGAACTTCGCCCAAAAGGAAAGCGCAGGCCCAGCGTTCATGGCGATGACCGGCGGCCTGCACCCGGCGGTCGCGGCCAATGACAAGCGCGTGGCCGACCTGGTCAAACTCAAGGTCCCCGTCAGCATCATTTGGGGCGCGAACGATCCGTATCTGAACACGGACGTGGCCGCTGATTTCGGCAAGCAATTCCCGGGCTCCAAAACGAGTTTGTTGCCTCTCGGGCATTGGCCCCAGGTCGATGATCCCCAGGCTGTCGCCGACATCATGAATCGCGAGCTAAAGGCCTAAGACCGCGCCGTTCGTGGTGTTTCCAACCCTCGGCGCTACGATGCCAGTCTAGCTTAGTTAGACCGTAGATTCATACGCGGGGCCACAGCCGCACTGAGGCGAGTTAAACATCGCGACGAATTTGGCGGCGGGCCTTTCGTCTCGGTTGGCAACCCGGAAGTGCTTTAGCTTGGAGAAGTTGATCAGGTTGCGCTCGCGGTCGAATCGTTTGCTGAAGCAGTGCTTCCAGCGGCGATTGTCCTTCGGAGGTATGTTGGGCGTGGCGCCTTGGTCATGGGTCAACTCTCGGATGCGGTCGGCGTCGTAGCCTTGTTGGCCAGCGCAATCATGCGCGGACCGAGACGGTCATGCAATGCGTGGGCGGTCTGTCGTCGTGTGCTTGTCCTGCTATTGCCTCATCGGCAAGAAATCCGATCGAAACTTGGCCGATTGGTCGCTCGGCGGCAAGCTGTGGTACCTCAGGCGGTGACTTTTAGGGTTCGCAGCCTCGCTCCACGGGCCGGCACATCCGGCTCAGGCGGGAGCCCGTGGACTGGAAGTGATAAGCATGATCACGCAGCCGATGACCGCTGCGGCCGCGCCGTAAGCCAGGGTCGCTGGAATGCCAGCGCGGTCGACGATCAGACCGCCACTGAACGCGCCCGCTGCCAACGCGAATTGAAAGACAGTGACGTAGAAGGCCGACACCAACTCGGCCTGCCTTGGTGCCACTCTGTACAGCCAAATCCGCGAGCAAACCGGCAAGGCTCCGTACGCCGCCCCCCAGAACATCACCGGCGCCAGGATGGCAAGCCAGGAATGCGGCATGCTCAGACACCAGAGTAGTGCCCCCGCAAGCAAGGCGGCGACGATCGGCAAGGCGAACCTTGGCGTTTGCCGGGTCAATCGCTCGCCGGCAAGGGTTCCGAAAAGACCCGCCGCACCATAGGCGGCGAGGATCCAGCTCAACTGTGCGGCCGTCGGCTTCGCGGCCCCTTGAACAAAATCCTCCAGATAGGTGTAGCCAGCAAAATGGCCTAGTACGACCAGCGTAATCGCCAGGAACCCGATCTTCAAGCCGGGAACTCTCCACAGCCCCGCGAAATCGAGTTTCCCGTCGCCCTGATTGTTGGGCAAGGGCGGCAGAACAAAGAGCTGGAGGACAGCTACGACGGCGCCGATGGCCACTACCGACGCAAAGGCGAACCGCCACCCGGCAAGGTCGCCGAGGAGGGCGCCGAGCGGAACCCCAACAACTGTGCCAATCGAAATGCCGCCCAGAATGATCGCGACCGCGAGGTTGCCATCCTGTGGAGCGACCAGACGCCTGCCAACGTCGGCCGAATAGGACCAGAACGCGCCAACGGCGGCGCCCAGCATGATGCGCCCCAGGAGGATCATGGAGAAGTCACTTACCGAGGCCACCAGGAGGTCGGCCAGCGCTATAAGGAGTGTTAAGCCGACCAGAATTAATCGGCGGTCGAATTTGTGGAGCAAAACCGCGGACAGGGGGGCCACGAAGGCCGCCGTCAGGCCAGGCGTAGTCACCATCAGACCGAGTTCGCCAGGCGTTCGATGCACGTCCGTGGCGATGCGGGTGAGGAGACCGACGGGCAGGAATTCGCTGGTCACCATTGTGAAGGTGCCGGCGGTCACGATGACAACCCGCAGCCAATCCGCAAGGGTCGACGTGGCTGGCAGAACTTGAGCTTTGATGGCCAGTTCCATTATCACGCCCAGCTCTGCTGTAGGGGCATTGCGCCGGCGGCTCGACCCTTTATCGGGCAGGCTCTGGCGGGCGTCGTTTTTTTGACTGTGGCGTGCATACTCATTTCCATCCCGCGAAGGACCTCTGGCTATTTGCGTTTGTGTTGAAGGCCCTGGCTGTCGGCCGTACGCCTGACAGCCTGGACAATCTTGTATTTCATCTCTTCGTCTTTCGACGCGCGCGCCAGTTGCGCCGCGCCCACTAGCACGCACAGCAGGCAAATGGCCTCATTATTGGGGTGCGGCGCGTCACCTCGAACGAAACGTCGCCGGATTTCCTCAATCATCAAGTTCAGATGCTGGGCGAAAATTGCATGCAGTACGGGATCGCGCGCGATGTCGGTCGCCAAGGTCGATTCGATCGTACCCTCGGCCGCGCCGGCCACCCGCTCCTTCGACAGGTAGTTCATTACGAACTCGGCCCTGCCGTCGCCGCCCGCAACAAATGATTTGGCAAGCGCCAATGATTGCTCGGCGCCAATAGTGACAACAGTTTCGATCAATTCGCTCTTCGACTTGAAGTGGCTGGAGAAACCGCGCCGAGTCAGTCCTGCTGCCTCCATTATTATGTCCACGCTGACACTGTTGAATCCCCGCTCCTTGAACAGGCGCGTCGCACTTTCCAGGATTTTCCGGTGTTTGGCCGCTTTTTCGGCTGCAGGATGCCGCATCAGTCCCTCCTCAGCTTTCGTTCGTTGTCTGCGCTGTCTCCAGCATTGTTCTACCCGTCGATGGCAACGATAGGAGGATCATCGCCGCGCCAGTTCGTCATGCCATTATCGGATTCGTGCTGGCTCCTGATCGAGGGCCACCATCAACTGCTCACTGGCCGCGCGCCGTGGCTGAAGCCCTGTCATGGTTTGACGAGGCCTTGGAAAACGTACCGTCGGCCTTGCAAGCCCAACCGCGTTCATGCTGGAGGAAGTGATAGACAATCTTGGTCATCGTTCTTGCCGTGCTTTCACTGAAAAGGCGGGCGCGATTCACGCCGTGGTTGGGCAGATCGATCACACGGTAATCTTTTCGGTCACTTCGAACAGATTGCCCCAGGGATCCGTGAAGAAGGCGACCCGGTTGGCCGCCCCCACGACGTCCCGAGGCTCCGCTACGACCGAGACGCTGCGTTGCGCGAGTTCTTTGACGCTCGCATCGACGCTTGCCACGTGAAAGCCCAAGTGGTGGCGAAAGGTAAACGACGGATCGCCTCCCTCGTGTGCCGCCGAGTGGTCCTGTCCGGGGCCGCACAACAATTCAATGATAAAGCCAGGGGCAGCGGCTGCCTCCAGCCAAGCGAACTGCTTCTCCCCGATTGCCCATCGGCGCTCGAACCGCAGATCGAGCTTTTCGCTGTACCACGCGATGGCGTCATCCAGATTGCCGACGATGATGCCGGCATGATTGGCCTGCCATGACACGAAGGACGTTGAGGCTTTCGGTGCGGGGGAATTCGTTGACATCTGACACTCCTTCGAAGCTCAAGGAAAGCAGGCTTGGTTTCAGGCCTTGAGCCCTTTGGCGGACAGCCAATTCTCCAAGGCCTGGTTCGTCTCAGCCGCGCGCTCGAGGGGTAGCCAGTGGGCGCCCTCCAGGGTTGTTATGGACAGATCAGCGCATTTCTCGCGCATCGGATCGCCAAGGTGGGATCGCGTGATGTCACAGATGCCATCCCAGTCGCCGTTGATGAACAGGACCGGTTGCGCTATGCGGCCACGGTCAGGCGCTGCGCGTGCGTACGCTATATTGGCGTCGTCGTTGAGGTACCAGGAATTACCTGGACGGAAACCGGTTACCCGGAAAGCCTTCACCAGGGCGTCGAAATCGCCGGCCGACCAGATCGCGGGATCGGGTTGAATGTCTGGAGCGCGGTGGGCGGTGCCGAACCATCCTCCGTTCTTCGTGATCATCGCGGATCTGTACGCCCTGCCGACCGAATCCGGCGAGCCGCTGCGGTAGATGATCGACAGCGAGCGCGCTACATCGGCGTCGAAATCTGCGACTGCCTGATCAAAGTTGGTCAGGTAGAACCGGTAATAATCCCACTGTCCGTCTGGGTACTGGTCAGCCGGGTAGAGCGTCCGGTCCACGAGAGGGAGAACACTGGAAAGAGCGAAAGCGTCTGGTGAATAGGGCACCGAAATAAGCCCGAGGCCACGGCAGCGCTTGGAGTGGTGGGCGGCCAGTGCTCCGATCACAGGGCTCCCCAAATCGTGGCCGACCCACACTGCAGGTTTGCCGCCGAAATGGTCATGAAGTTCGACCATGTCCTGAACGATTTCGCTGAGCGCATAGTCCTCGGCTTTGCCGGGCACCGAGGATGCACCGTAGCCCCGCATGTCCGGGGCGACACAGTGCCAGCCACGGGCCGCAAAGAACTCGACCTGCGCGCGCCACATGAGACCGAGTTCAGGCCAGCCGTGAACGAAGATCATCAATGGGCCCCGGGCGGGTCCGGCTTCCCAGTAGAAAGTGGTGTGACGCGGCGTGCTGAACTTCCGTCCGACGAGGCCAGAACCTCCCTTGTGCCGAGCCAGCGCGGCACCCGCCTGGCCGGCCACAACGACGCCGGCCATGCCGGCGAGCACCAGGCGTCGAGACATGATCAACGCACCTTTTTTTGATTCAGGGTTGGAGGTTTTGGAGTTCATCACATATGTCTTTCAATAGGGAAGCCGTGGCGCTGCTTGCGCTGTCGCAGTAGTCTCTCGCAGGTCGACGGGAAGGAGATCGAGTGGAAAATCTTGGTAGCAAACCGGTCTCAGGAAGCGGCGGATCGCCGTTGTCCCGACCGACGTGCCGCGGCTGTCCGAGGTTGACGGAAATGGCCCGCCATGCACCATGGCCGGGCTGACTTCGACACTTGTCGGCCAGCCATTCGCAATCAGTCTCCCGACCTTGCGTTCGAGCACCGGTATGAGATGGCGCGCGATGGTATAGTCGGAACGCTCGAGATGAAGGGTGGCGGTCAATTGACCTTCCAGTTGTTCGGCGACCTCGGCGAGTTGGGCTTCGTCGGCGCAGCGGATTATTAGCGATGACGCGCCAAAAACTTCATGCGCTAGGGTTTGATCACTCAGGAAGATACTGGCATCGGTCGAAAGAATCGCAGCACGCGTCCGGTTGGCGCCTTGACCGCTTGCTCCGCGGGCTTCGAGTTTCACGCCGGCATGAGCCAGGAAGACCGACAGCCCCTTCTCGAATGCAGCATGAATGCCGGCCGTCAACATCGGCGCCGGCGCCACGTTTTCGACAGCCGCTTTGGCGAAACCGATGAACTGATTGAGGCTTGGACCGTCGATGGCGAGAACGACGCCGGGATTGGTGCAGAACTGACCTGAGCCGAGCGTGAGGGAGGCAACATATCCGGCCGCGATATCGGGCGCGCGCGCTGCCAGGGCATCAGGCAGCAAGAACACCGGATTGATGCTGCTCATCTCGGCATAGACCGGGATCGGTTCTGGACGTGCTGCCGCCAGCGCCATGAGCGCCAAGCCACCGCTCCTCGATCCGGTGAAGCCGACCGCCTTGATGCGAGGGTGCATCACCAGCGCGGTACCGGGCTCGATCGCGCCAGTTAAGAGGGAAAACACGCCTTCAGGGAGGCCAAGCTCGCGCACGGCGGCTTGGATCTCTCGGCCGACCAGTTCGCTGGTGCCGGGATGCGCGGGATGGCCTTTCACTATGACGGGGCAGCCGGCGGCGAGTGCGGAGGCGGTGTCCCCCCCCGCGACCGAAAAGGCGAACGGAAAGTTGCTCGCGCCGAAGATGGCCACGGGGCCGATCGGTATCTGGCGCATTCGCAACTCAGGCTTCGGCGCCGGAAGCCGGTGTGGTTGTGCGGGGTCGAGCACGAGGTCCAGATATTGCCGATCGCGGACCACCTTCGCAAAGAGGCGAAGCTGATAGACCGTTCGGGCGCGCTCACTTTCCAGCCGGCCTCGGGACAGACCGGTCTCTCGCATACCACGTTCAAGCAAGATGTCGCCCAGGCCCTCGAACTTCGCGGCTATGAAGTCGAGCAGTTGAGCCCTCATTTCAACGTCAGTGAGGCGAAAGGAATCGAACGCTGACCAAGCAAGTTCCGCCGCGCGATCCACGTCGGGTGCCGCCGCTGGGACAAATTCAGGCCCCAGTGCCTCACCCGTTTCGGGATCGACGGCATACGATACGCGCTCCGATTTGCTTACGGCCTGTCCACCAATGAGCAGGTCTCCGGTGATATTCGAACCCATCGTCGTTCCTTAGTAGCCGATTTGCCTCCACCGTCGGGCTATTGAGCTTCCCCAGTGTCGGTGCCTGCATCAAGCACCGCCAAGCTTGGCGGTGCTTGGAGAAGCACGTGCAAGGGATAGAGCGGACCAAGTGGCATGAGCTCAAAGGTCATGCGTTTGGCAACGCCAAGCGGAAGGGCTTCGAGCAGCGCGTGTGCGTCGGAGACGGAAATGACGTTCATCAAGAACACCACGCCGCTACCGTCCTGGCGGAACCACCACTGATCGATCTTGCCATCCAGATAGAAGGCCACCGTCTGCCTGACCTCGGCCGGCATGATGGCTTTCCGCTCGTCTGGCGACAACGCAGCATTGAGGGTGCCAATGGCAAGGATTTTTGTGGTCGGTACAGTCATGGCAGTGGGGAACCTTGTGCCGTAAAGGCCGAGGCGAGAAGCGAGACCGCCAGGGCTATGGGCGAGGATGTGTTTCATGCCGGGGCAACGAGGCAGCTTACGCCGCCTTGACCGTGTGGAGAAACTTCAGAAGCTGTTCGTTCACCGCCTGGGGCGCTTCGTGCTGCACCCAGTGGCCGACGCCATCAGTCTCATAGGTGCCGACGAGACCAGGGAGGCCGACACGGAGCTGAGCTTCGGTCAAAGGATAGAGGATCTTCAGGCCGTCGGCCTTGCCGGTCATGAAGAAGGACGGCTGAGATATCTTCGCGCCCTTGAAGGGCGCCGACAGCGCAAACCATGGTTCCGCTCCTCGATAGTAGTTCAGGCCGCCATGAAAGCCGGTGCGCTGAAACTCGGCGATGTTGTGGTCCACGTAGTCCTTTTCAGCCCAGGCAGGCAGGGGAACTGGCGCCGCGCGATGCAAGCTGCGTGCGGGGTCGAAGGGATTCCATGCCGTGGCGGATGGGGCGGCGCCCGACGCCCAGTAGAGGATGCCGGGGATCGTCACCGCGGCGTTTTTCCAGAGCCGATCCGCCTCCGGCTTCATTTGCTCGAACATGTAGAAGTCGGCGCCATGTCCAATCTGGCGCATCTTCTCGAACACGCTGACATCGCCTCGTGGCGTGTAGGGAACGGAAAGGCAGAAGATGGCGGTAAAGCGATCTGGGCGCATCATTGCCGCGTTCCAGGCGTGGGTTGCGCCCCAATCGTGCCCAACGATGACAGCGGTTGGGATCTTCAGCTCGTCGAGCAGGCCGACAAGGTCGCCTGCCGTTTGCAGCGGGGTGTACAAATTCAGATCAGCCGGCGCGGAGCTCTTGCCGTAGCCGCGCATATCGGGCGCTATGCAACGGTAGCCGGTCGCCGACAGGGCCTTCATTTGCCCGCGCCAGGTATAGGACGTGTCGGGGAAGCCATGGCAGAACAGGACTACCGGCCCATCACCCTGTTCGGTTACATGCAGCGTGATGCCGTTGGTTGTTACGTCATACTCTTTGAAAGCAGAGCCTTCAGCGGCGCCCTGGATTGCAGCATCAGCCATTTTACCCACCATTAAAGTTGCACCTGCGGCGACACTACCTACGAGAAAATCGCGGCGCGAAACATCAGGCATGGGTAGCTCGTCTCCCATAGTGGTACCTTTCGAATGAACCGAGGCTGCGTACGCGAGAGGCGTTGAGCTGAGACCACGACCCTACAGAGATCGAACGCTAGTTTTCCAGCCACGGTTGTATCTATCACGACGGGCCATTTCTTGGACAAAGCTATGATCGTTGGGACAAGGCCGTGGTGAGCGCCCGGATCGGGCGATTGCCCCGACTTTTAGCTGGCAAGTTCGAATTCAACCCGGTTGGCCTGGACGAAGTCTTCGACCGACATGGCTTCGCTGCCGGTAATCGACCGGACAATGTCATTGGTGCCCGCGAAAACGCCGTTCCCGTGATCCCGCGCGACCTCATAGAGGTGCTGGGCTAGGAAGGGGCGCTTCAGCTGCTGTTCGACGTCCAAACGGAACTGTTCGAGCGAGACCGGCTCGAATTCAATCGTACGGCCGAGGACCTTGGACAATACTCCAGCAACCTCGCTCTGTGTCAGCTCGACAGGGCCGTAAAGCGGATAGGTTTGACCGGCGTGTCCCTCCGGGTCGAGGAGAATGGCGGCGATCACCCGACCCTGATCTTCTGCCGCGATCGGCGCGTGCTTGTCGATACCAAACGGCGTCCGCAGCTTGCCTTGCCTGATCGACGCCATTTGGTAGGGGTAAAGTAGCCAGTCGGTGAAGAAGGTCGGACGCAAGTGCGTCGTCGGAATGCCAGACCAGTCAAACACCCGCTCACCGATCCAGTGATCCTGTGCGGCGTGGCTGGTCGCATCAGAACGAGCCGACTTCTGCGACATGTTCACGATTGCCTTGACGCTCGCCTCCTTCGCGGCTTGCGCGAAGTACGCCGTCGCTTGGATCAGGCCCGGCTCGATCGGATACACGAAATAGGCCGCGTCGACATCCTTCAGCGCGGCACGCACCGCATCGAGGTCGAGGAGATTGCCCACGACAATTTCAACGCCGCGTTCGCGAAGAGCTTTCGCCCGGTCATCGTCCAAACGCACCAGGGCTCGTATGTCATTGTGCCTCTTGGCGAGGAGCGCTTCGATGGTATAGCCGCCGGTATGGCCGGCTGCACCGGTCACCAGAATCTTGTTGGTCATTGTCCGACCCCTTTCACATGGGAGCATATGCTTTACGACGGCGTGGAAATGCCGGCACTCTATAGAAAATCGCCGCAATGCCAGCGTCTGTCACAAAACGCAGGCAATTGGCATAAACACTTGGCATTTCGGCTGCTTCAAACCGATGACAGGGGGCGAGTACAAATATCCGCGTCCCATCCGTCATCGAGTTGGCAGCCTACGCCTCATGGCCTGGTCATCACCGTCAAATTGATGATGCGGCGGGTGCGGAAACCCAGGGCTTCATATAGGCCCTTCGCGCCTTGGTCGGTTTTGACGTGCAGGAAAGGCGTACAACCGACGGCGAATATTCCTTTAATCAAAGCCGAGAGAATGTCCTTGGCGTATCCTCTCCCCCGAAACGCAGGATCGGTGCAAACGGCAGAGATTTCGACGTAATCCGGAAGCTGCAGACGTTCGCCGGCCATGGCGACCAAAGAGCCGCTGGGCGTACGGATCCCGAGATACCTACCCATGATGATTGTTGCGGGCAGAAATGGTCCTGGACGCGTCGCCTCGACCAGGGCCAGCATCTCGGCCACATCTTGGAATCCGAGCTCGACAGGCACTTGCCTCTCCTCGGGCTGACACTGCATGCAAAGCATTTGCTCAAGTTCGCGGGTGCGTACGACGGTCCATTCAGGCGGCACATCCAAAGGCTCCGCCGTGAACATCGATACCGTTGCGCCAGGGTTCAAGCTCGCGGCAAGGTCTGCGAAGGCTTCGGGCGTGGGCGCGCCCAATCCCGCGAACCGCGAAATTTCGTTCGGATAACGAACCGCCAGCCCAAGGCCGCAATCCAGATACTGATGCTTTGTCTTCAGCGCGTACCAGATCGGATTGTCCAAATGTAACGGGTCTGCCATGCGAGCTTTCGGAGGCTTGAGGCAACATCGGTTATCTGACGCGCCGCTTTCAATGGAAAGTCGACCAGCGGTGTCTATCAGCGGCAGCAACGGCCGGGGTGATCCCGATGATGTCGCTGCGGAATTTTCGACCCCGCTGGTCAAGTTTCCTCCCTCCGATGGACGGAAGGAGGGCAGGCGGGAAGGATGCTATGCCTGGATAAACGCCAGCAGGTCGGGGTTGATGACTTCCGGATTGGTCGACATCATGCCGTGGGGATACCCAGGGTATGTCTTCAGTGTGCCGTGCTTCAACATCTTGATGCCCAGAAGGGCGCTGTCGGCGATCGGCACGACTTGGTCGTCTTCGCCATGCATCAGGAGCACCGGCACATTGATCGACTTGAGATCGTCGGTGAAATCCGTCTCCGAGAAAGCCTTCACGCAATCCCAATGAGCCTTTGCGGAGCCCATCATGCCCTGGCGCCACCAGTTCATGATCAACCCTTGGGAAACCTTCGCCCCGGGACGATTGAAGCCGTAGAAGGGACCAGCAGCGGTATCGATGAAAAACTGCGACCGCTGCACTGCGGTGCCATCTCGGAATTGATCAAAGAACTGGACGGTCAGGCCGCCGGGATTGTTCGGAGTCTTGACCATTACCGGCGGAACCGCACCGACAAGCACGGCCTTCGCGACTCGGCCGGCCTTCGCACGGTTGACATATCGGGCAACTTCGCCGCCGCCCGTGGAGTGGCCGACGTGGATAGCGTTCTTCAGGTTGAGGTGATCCGTCAACGCGACCACGTCGTCCGAATAATGGTCCATGTCGTTTCCTTCCCAGGTTTGGGTGGAACGACCGTGGCCGCGACGGTCGTGTGCGATGACACGATAGCCGTGGTCAAGGAAGTAGATCATCTGGGCATCCCAGTCGTCAGACGAGAGGGGCCAGCCGTGATGGAACACAATCGGCTGGGCCGATGCCGGACCCCAATCTTTGTAATAGATGGATACGCCGTCGCTCGTTTTGATAAATGCGTCACCCATGATGTTTCTCCATGCGGCTTAGATGAACCATTGCTGTTTGTGTGGTGCTCAAGGGCTTGGGGCCGACGCATGCGGGACAGTTGGAAACGCCTTGTTCGCAGGACAGGCCGTCGATGGTCGGTTAGTGCCGCGGATGGTATGACGACATGTTGGACTTATCTGGCATGATCGGCCGGACATTTGTACAAACCAAGCGGAGCGGTCACTGCACGGTCAGCGTGGTGGCCGGATGTATCGAATTTTCCGCTACTGGTTCAAAAAATGGAGACGCACGAACACCGTCTAGACGGCGGTTGCTTGTTTTTTTGTACTCAATAAGCGGCGGGATTGATGACGCTTCAGAATGCCCAGCCCCTGCGCGGCCAGCGGGGCCAACACTCGGCGCGCTTTGCCTAGGGCGTAGTGACGATTTAACTACCTGAGCCAGATGGCGATAGCTGCAAGTTTGACAAAGCCCATGAAGTTGGCGAGCAGCTTGTCATATCGAGTTGCGACGAGGCGGAACTGTTTGAGTTTGTTGAAGAAGCGCTCGATGATGTTGCGCTCCTTGTAGAGATCAGCGTCGTAGGGACGCTGATGCTTTCGATTGCGCTTGGGCGGGATGACGACGTCGGCGCCTATTTCTGCGATCTTTTCAAGCAAATGGTCGGCGTCATAGCCCTTGTCGGCGATCGCTACGCCGGTCTCGAAGCCGTCGACGAGATCATGCGCGAAGGCGATGTCATTACGCTGTCCTGGGCTTGCGATCAGGCGAACCGGCAACCCAAGAGCATCGCCTGCCGCATGGATTTTGGTGCTCAGGCCGCCGCGAGACCGGCCCAGACCTTGGGCATCCGGCCCCCTTTTGACCGGCGCGCACCGGCGGCGTGCTGATGAGCGCGCACAATGGTCGAGTCGATCATCAGCCATTCCAGATCGGCTTCGCGCGCAAGAACCATAAGCATCTCGTCGAGAACGCCCATTTCGATCCAGCGATAGTAGCGCCGCTTCACGGATCGATAGTCGCCGAGCCGCTCGGGTAGATCACGCCAGCGCCCACCCGAGCGGGCCATCCACAGCAGGGCATCGAGGAACTTCCGGTTGTCGGTGCGCGGGCCGCGCTTGCCCTTCGTACCGCCAGGCACAAAGCCCCTGATCCGTTCCCACTGATCGTCTCGAAGCGCATCGCAGTCCATCGCTGACCTCCAAAAATCAGCGTTGAATCTGATTTGCGCTTCCTTGGGAATCCCAACCCGTTAAATCGTCACTACGTCCTAGGACAGGACGGGCACGATAGACAGTTACCAAGCGGAGCGCGTGGCCCCTGCGGAGCGCGCTATTCTTTGTTCAGGCGGCGCCATTCGCGCGGAGAATATCCCTCGAAACGGCTGAACACCCGCGAAAAATGGCTTTGATCAAAGAAGCCGCAGGAAGTCGACACGATCGCAAGGCCGGCGTTCGTGGTTTTTAACATCGCCTTTGCCCGTTCAACCCGGCGGCGCATGAGCCACTGGTGCGGCGCCATGCCCATCATCTGCCGAAAGGCCAAGGCAAAATAGCTGGGAGACAGTTCGCACATGTTAGCCAAATCCGAAATTGACGGATTGCTTTCAAGATTCGTTTCGACATAGTCGGTCACCCGACGGATCTGCCAAGGGGCCAAGCGGGCGTCGCTGGGCCGAGTCGATACGGACGATCCGCCATATTGGTGGATTATATGCTCGTGAAATGCGAGTGCCATATACTCAACGAACGAGTCGCTGACTGAATTCGGCGACTCAAGTGCGATGGCCAGAATCTGGGCCATTCGGAAGACAATTGGATCCTTTTCACCGAAGGACGGTTGAGCAAGACCACCAACCCGTTTCAGTCCCTTCTCATACGCGAGCTCGTCGATCGTCGCCTGCGAGATGTAAAACCGAAGCAAGTCGAAGCTGGAGTCGATGCCGATAGACGGCCGCGAGCTAAGATCGAAGAGAAAGGGCTGGCCCGCTTCCTGCCGGCGCGGGAGAACGACCGACTTGCTGCCCAGCCTGAGATCGGTAAAACCGACGTCAATAAGGGGAACCATAAAGGAAAACGCGTTCTCAGGCGGCGGTTGCGTTGAGCGACCCTTTTCGAAATCCCAGGTGGTCAATCGGGTGAATCTAATTGGAGCTGTGCCCGAAAGCCGCGCCTCGAAACCGGGCGCAACCTCAAGTTTGAATCTTTTGCTCAAAACGGGGTCTAGTACTTGGACAGCCATGAATTGCCTCGCCAGAATACCCCACCCAAAGATTGCGATGGCTTGACCTTGAATAGGCTTGACCTTGCAGGCAACCCTTGAGGACCGCTGGATCAACCAATTGCGCCACATCATGGCGTTCCCGTTCCAATCTGGCCGAAACATACATGTGACGCTGAGTTGATTGGCGGCTTGAAACGCGTGCGGTATTGTACTCGGCGGTCCTCCGGAAAATCATCGTGCTGAGAAACAGTGGCCAGGGAGAATGGTTAAGGCAGAGGTTTCCGTCCGCTGTAACGGGCGTGATATCGGCAACGCCTGTAGAAGGTGCCCCTCCGGTTGCAATTTCGTTCCTTAAAACCGACCGTCCACTGACGCTTGGCGACGCCGACCCTGAAGCCGCCTATTCGCTGCACATCAACCGCGCCATGATAGCAGGACTAAATATTCGCCGAACCCGTGCCGTCGAGAGTCACTGGCTGCCCCTCCACAGCTGTTCGATCAATGACCTTTCGAACCTGACCATGATGACCATGTCGCCGCGGTTCGACATGATACGCGTTTACATGCCCGTTGCGGCACTGGAACAGGCGGCGCGAGATACGACACGCGAGAAACAGATCCGGCTTGTTCCGCCAGGCTATGGTTTCCATGATCAGATCCTTGCGAACCTCGGGGCAACTATCGACACTCTATTCAGGATGCCGGAAGCCCCGCCTCAGTTGCTGATTGATCATCTGGCTCTGTGCATACAGGTACACCTTCTAAGTCGCTACTCCGAAGATCCTCCCGCCTTTTCAGCCGCCAGCGGCGGCCTTGCCGGCTGGCAGCTAAGACGGGTGCAGGACATCCTGATGTCACGGCTCGACGAGGATATTACCCTCGCTGAACTCGCAAGCGCCTGCGGGCTCTCTAATCGCCATTTTTCCCGGGCATTTCGGGAATCAAAGGGCTTGGCGCCGTTTCAATGGCTCGCGGCCAAGCGCCTTGAGATAGCGCGCGAGATGATTATACACACATCCTTGCCATTCAACGAAATCGCGCGCGCGTGCGGCTACGCAGACCAGAGCCACTTGGCCCGGACATTCAAGCGCAGGTTCGGCACGACGCCAAGCGACGAGCGGAGGAGAAGTGGGGGAACCTTTGCGGGATTTGTTCCACGGTCGATCAAAGATTGAGGTGGCCGAATGCCTCCGTCAGCACTCGATAGTTTATCCAAATGGCTAGAGTTTCGTCCAAGAAACGCGCGCCATGTCCCCGCTACGTTCAAAGCGCTAGCCTACCGACTTGACCTCCCATTCACGTACGCACAAGCTGCGTTACGCGCAATTCAGCTGAACCATTTCGGACGGCCCGTAAGCGGCGCGCCCTAGGGTGCGTTCCATCGATAGCTGGATTTGGCCATGAGCGATGAACAGTACACTTTAGCTACGACCGCGCCTACGCAGTTCGTAGAGATCGGCACTCAGCGCTACGCGTTCCGTCGGTTTGGATCAGGCGATGCAGTCCCCTTATTGTGCCTGCAGCACTTTACGGGCACTCTCGACAATTGGGACCCGATCGTGACATCTGCGCTGGCTCGTCACCGTGAAGTCATCCTTTTTGACAATGCAGGAATTGGCCGCTCCTCGGGAGAGGTTCCGAAAACAGTGAGCGCCATGGGCGACCATGTCCTGGTGTTCCTGGATTCCCTTGAACTGAAGGCGGTGGACATTCTCGGCTATTCCCTGGGCGGCATGGTCGCGATGGACATGGTCAAAAAGCGCCCCAGTCTTGCCCGCAAACTTGTCCTGGTCGGGACCGCGCCGCGCGGCGGCGAGGATATCATGCACCTGGACAAGCCCAGTCTCGCCGTTCATTTCGCCGACCCGACTCTCAAGGGCTATGATATTCTGAAGAAGATCTTCTTCACGAGCAGCGAAAAAAGTCAGGGTGCCGCCACGGCATTTGTCCAGCGCTTGCTCCTTCGGCAATTCGATCGGGAGCCAATCTCTGGCCCGCATGTCGCGACCGCGCAGGTTGCAGCGTTCCGAGAGTGGGAAACCTTCACCGGCGAGCGCTTTGCCGACCTGCGTTCGATCAAGCAGCCGACCTTGGTTGTCAACGGCGTGAAGGACGATATGATTTCGGTGAAAAATTCCTATTACTTGGTCGAAAACCTGCCCAACGCCATGCTTTTGGTTTTTCCCGATGCCGGCCACGGTTCACTGTTCCAATACCCGTCCTACTTCTCAAAGCACGTCCAAGAGTTTTTACGGAATGGCGATACGACCGGAATTTTCTGATACCGCGCAGAACGAGAATCGGGCTGTTATCGAGCTCATTCCAACTGAAGATCTTTGGCGAAGCGCCGGTTTCCGTGTAGAACGGCGGATCATCGATCGCCGCGACGGTGTCGCGCGAACTGAAATCGATGAGTGTTTCGGCATTTGGTGAGACGTATCAGATTTTGAGATACACCAGTGGCACATGATGGCAGCGCCGGCGGGTACTATGGTCCTGATGTTGTCGGCGCCACACAGGCCATCACTGTTCCGTTTGTAAGATCCGGTGCGCCAGGCGGAGGTACAGCGGCGGTCAGCCTGCTGCGCACGACCAAGCCTTTGGCGGGTGATCCTAAATGCCTTCCGCAAGAGGCTGCGCTTGTGCTGACCTTGGCGCTGACACCGTTCAAGCGAGACATGACCGTGTTCGATCGGGATAGGCTTCGCAGCCACACGGTCCAGGCGGGACATTTCTCTTTCTGCGATCTTGAGGACAACCTTGCCCTGCATCTTCGTTCAAGCTGCGAGGCCGTGCTGTTTTATATATCAAAAGCGAGCTTGGAAGCGACTGCCGCCGAGCTTTCGCATCGCTCGATTGATATTCAACTTCGCAGCGGCGACATCGTACACGATCCGATCCTCGCTAAAATGCTCAGTACCTTCTGTCCTGCGTTTCAAGCGCAAGACCAGGTCAGCCCGCTATTCATCGACCATCTGACCCACGCGGTCGCCGCCCATTTCACCCACTATTATGGCGGTTCAGCGCTGCCGCCGTGCCACACGGGCGGCGGCCTGACCGCTTGGCAGGAAAAGCGAGTCATCGAGCTTCTCGAAGAAAGCCTCGACGGCGCGATATCCCTTCAGATGTTGGCAAACGAATGCACGATGTCCGTTCGGCACTTCACTCGTGCCTTTGGCAACTCATTTAGCATGCCCCCGCATCGCTATATTTTGGTCAAGCGTGTCGAACGCGCGAAGGCCCTGTTGGCAGGTTCCGACATTCATTTGGATGATATCGCTGCGAGAAGCGGCTTTTCCAACCCTAGCCACCTCAATCGGGTTTTCCGTCAATTCGTCGGCACAACTCCCGGGAATTGGCGCCGAGGCAACACTGGGTGATTGTTCTCGCAGACGTCTAACCTGGGACGTGGCGAGCGCGCTGGCTAATTCAATCGGTTGCGGTGCGCCGCGGCAGCTTTCGCTTGCTGTGGCGCAGCGTCATCAGCTCTATGACGACTGAACGCCGACGGGCGAAACCAACCTGGCTGCTGCCCAAGATGCTTCGCGAAGACCCGCTTCATTTCCGGACAGCTCCGGAATCCGGCCATCATTGCAATAGCCCGGCTGTCCAATGCGTCGTCCTGCAGCAGCTTCATCGCTCGGTCTATCCGCCTGCGCTCCAGCCAAGCACTCGGCAAGGCGCCAAAGCTTTCCTTAAAAGCCTTTCGAAAGGACGCTGGCGGCAAATTGCACTCTGAAGCGACTTTCGACAACGGGATTGTCCCTGGCAGATTTTCGTCCAGGATTTCCGAGGCCCGACGCATCTGTACCGCTGACAAGCACTCCGATTTGCGACGGTGGCGCCGTCCGGTGGAACAGTAGCGGTCCACCACATGACAGACAGCCGCGATCGACACATCATCGATTAGAAAGGAGGTCGCCCGCTCTGTGTGCAAAAAAACAGTTTCCATCAGATCGCCCAACGCGGCGAAAATCGGATCTTCGATACGAAGTGCATCGCCCAAATCGATGTGGTCCAAGGCGTCACGACCTTCCTGTTCGGCGATTGAATTCAGGAAGGGCCGTGGAAATTTGAAGTGGACGAAACGGAACGGACTGATCTCGGTCGTATAGCGACACCGTCTAAGATCGAATATCGAGGTCGTGCCTTTGTTCATCTTGCCAGGCTCGATGCTCCGTCCGTCGATAATGAGGGTCCTGACCTCAGAGGCTCGTTGCCTGATCATAACGCCAAAAGCGTCATCATACGGCGCAGGCTGGGAGCTGATCTGAACTCCACGAGGACAGTCGACCCAGGTGATTACGGGCCCTGGCAGGCCGTGGGACCCAACAGAGAACGCGGGCGCGGCCTGGAGATCGTAGCAATCCCGCATGACCTTATCATCCAACATGTCGGGAATATTTCTAATCGTCGCCTCTCTGCACAATACCAGAACGGACATTGTAGACCGTCGGTACGAATTTGCCAGAACCCACTCTGCCGAACTTATATAATAGCATATCACAGCGGTCGATTCTGTGCGCGAGCAGACCCGTAGCGCAAGGAGGGGAAGATTGACCAGACAGCCCCGTTTTGGAGTGTCCCAGAGCGTAGCGTCGTCCGGTGAGCCCGTCGATTGGTCCACCGATCCTTGATCTTGAACGATCCTCGCCAACGGACTCAACCTGATCCACTAGGCTAAAGGCGACCGCCTTCGTCACTGCCCTGGATTCCGTCCGTCAATCCTCACTTGGCGCGCTGGGCGACCGTCGTATCATCACCCCTGCCGTCCGTCGTCAATCCGTACTCGACTACCAGAAGCTGCATGTCCGCTTCTGGCCCCAATCGCGACCTCCGAGGTTCTGGAGCTTAGAATCGACTGCTGACGCGAAGCGGGCGGCGCTGCGATATTTGAGGTCTCCGCACCGCCCGCCGCCGCGCCAATCACAGCTACGTTCGCCGACCCTTTTGCTCTTCTTGCCGTTCCGTATCGAACGCCAGCTTTCCCTTCGCGATCCATAGGTCCCGCGCGTGGCTGCCTTCATTGCCCTGCAGCTTGGCGGCGATCCAGAGCATCGCTCCGTAGGTGACGGCGCGATCGTCATTGGTAAGTTCGACGATGCCTGCCTTGACGACGAGACCGCCGAGTTCGATCAGATGCCGGGTTCGCTTGCGTCGCTCGACCTGCCATGTGCGCATGTCATGCCGAGCCTGTGCTGCTTGCTGGCCATTGTGTGCCGTCCGGTTGCGCTGGAGCGCTACGAGGGTTACGCGGAGATCCCGAAGCAGTTCGCCGAGACCCGCTCTCGAAAAACATCGCCCCACGCTTGGCCCATGCCTCACGCTTTGCGGGGTCTTTGGTTTCGGCGATAGCGACCAGCGCGCCAGCCAGTTCGTCGGTGCCGAGTTGATCGGCGCCGGTGGCGATCAACAGTTCACCAAGCTGCTGTACCTTTCGCGTCTTGAGTTCTCGCGCCTTGTCTTCCAGTGCCTTCAGTTCGGCGTCGAAGTCCCGTGGTTTGCGCATGGCTGTCTCCGTCGGTTTTCGATCGGATGATGATAGGCGAGCGTCTGCCGGAAGGCTTCAGGGTTGCCGAGACAGCCCGGGACGGGCTGGTCCATCCCGAGATTTTTTCGAGGGAGGGCGCGCTTATACGTCGTGCCGACGTGCGCTTTGACGTGCAAATGATCTGGTCGCGATGGCGATCTATCATCTTCACGTCAAGGTCATTGGCCGCAAGACCGGCTCGAGTGCTGTGGCCTCTGCTGCGTACCGCTCGGCCTCGCGGCTGCGCGACGAGCGGATCGATCGCAGCCATGACTTCTCCGCCAAGCGCGGCGTCGTTCATTCCGCGGTGATGCTGCCGGAGGGTGCGCCGGATGTGTGGAACGACCGCGAGCGGCTGTGGAACGATGTCGAAGCCTTCGAAGTGCGCAAGGATGCGCAGTTGGCCCGCGAGGTGGAATTCGCCCTGCCGCGCGAACTGAGCCAGGCGCAAGGCATCGAACTGGCGCGGGACTTTGTGCAGGCCGAGTTTGTCAGCCGAGGCATGGTCGCCGATCTTAATATGCATTGGGACAGCGCCGAGGATGGCAGTCCAAAACCGCATGCCCATGTCATGCTTACCATGCGGTCGCTCGATGAGAACGGTTTTGGTCCGAAGGTGCGCGACTGGAACCAGACTGAACTGGTCGAGCGTTGGCGCGAGCGATGGGCGGAGCTTGCCAACGAGCGCCTGGCCGAACTCGACATCGACGCCCGCATCGATCATCGCAGTCTGGAGGCGCAGGGCATTGCCTTGGAGCCGCAAACCCAGATCGGTGCTCCAGCCCAGCGCATCGAGGGCAGTGGCCTTGCTGCTGGAGACACTGAAGCAGATCGTACCGAACTGCATCGCGAGATCGCGCGCAACAATGGTGCGCGCATCATTGCCGATTCATCCGTGGCGCTCGATGCCATCACCCATCAGCAATCGACCTTCACCCGAAAAGACATTGCGACGTTTGCGCATCGACACAGCGAGGGAGTGGAGCAATTCACCACGGTCCTGGCAGCCATCAGCAACGCACCCGATCTGGTCGAACTCGGCAAGGACAGGCGCGGCGAAGACCGTTTTACCACCCGGCAGATGATCGAGACCGAACAGCGCCTTCACCGCGCGGCAGAGCGTATCGATTTGGACGAGCGACACGCGGTGAGTGACGCACATCGTGAGGCAGCGCTGGCGCGCGCAGCGCAAGGCGGTCTTGTCCTCTCAGGCGAGCAGACCGATGCGCTTGCGCATATCACCGACGGCCGAAGTCTTGGTGTCGTCATCGGCTTTGCCGGTACGGGCAAAAGCGCCATGCTGGGCGTTGCGCGCCAGGCCTGGGCAGCGGCGGGCTACGAGGTTCGAGGCGCGGCACTCTCGGGCATTGCCGCCGAGAACCTTGAAGGCGGTTCAGGCATCTCGTCGCGCACCATCGCCAGTATGGAGCATAGCTGGGGACAGGGCAGGGATCTGCTCGCTACGCGCGATGTCCTTGTGATCGATGAGGCCGGCATGGTCGGCACGCGCCAGTTGGAGCGCGTGCTTTCTCATGCCGCGGACGCTGGCGCAAAAGTCGTCCTCGTCGGCGATCCGCAGCAGTTGCAGGCAATCGAAGCCGGCGCTGCGTTCCGCTCGATCCATGGGCGTCATGGCGGCGTGGAAATCGGCCAGGTGCGCCGGCAGCGCGAGGACTGGCAGCGCGATGCCACGCGCGATCTGGCAACCGGCAGGATCGGCACCGCAATCGACGTCTATGACGCACACGGCATGGTGCATCAAGCTGCAACGCGCGACGAAGCGCGAGGTGAACTCGTCGAGCGCTGGGATCGAGACAGGCAGGCGCATCCAACGGCAAGCCGGATCATCCTTACCCACACAAACGACGGGGTGCGCGCCCTGAACCAGGCAGCGCGCGAGCGTATGCGCGCTGCCGGCGATCTCGGCGATGATGTCCACGTGAATGTCGAACGCGGTGCAAGGACCTTCGCCAGTGGCGACCGGGTCATGTTCCTGCACAACGAGCGCGGGCTTGGCGTCAAGAACGGCACGCTCGGCATTGTGGAGAAACTCAGCACACAAAGCATGACCGTGCGCACAGATGAGGACAGATCGGTTCGCTTCGACCTGAAAGACTATGCGCACATCGACCACGGCTATGCCGCGACCATTCACAAGGCGCAGGGCATGACGGTTGACCGGACCCATGTGCTCGCAACGCCTGGCATGGATGCACATGGCAGCTACGTCGCACTTTCGCGGCATCGAGACAGCATGGACCTGCATTACGGCGGCGATGACTTTGCGAACCGCGAACGCCTCGTCCGGACGCTGTCACGGGACCGGGCCAAGGACATGGCGTCGGATTACGAGCAGATCGACCCGGCGCAGAGCTATGCCGAGCGGCGCGGTATCAGCTTCCGACAGCGCGTGGTCGAGATCGTGCGCCGCATAATTCCGGAGAACCTTCGCGACAGGATCGGCGGGCTGCTGGACGGGTTGCGCTCGTCCGCAGACGCCGAGCCCGGGCAGGAACGGGGATCTGGGCCGGCAAGGGAAGACCGTGGAGCGCGAGGCGAAGATGCCGTCGCCGCGCCTGGCAGTGAAGCTTTTGCCGGAGGAGCGCAGCGCGAGGCAGATGGACCGGTGGACGCGGAAGTGGCGTTGCGCAGCGCTCGCACGAAGGCGCTTGTGCGACACGCGCGCGCACTCGACGCGATCTTCAGCACTGGAAACTCGGATGGCCAGGGCAGTCCCGAGCAGATGCGCGAATTGAGAGATGCGCGCGTCGCTTTCGAGAAGGTTCGGCCCCATGGCTGGCGTGATGCCGAAGCGGCATACGTCAAGAATCCTGAGTTGGTTCGTGAAGCGGGGGCCGGCCGCGTCAGCCGCGTCGTGCTTGCTCTCCAGCTTGAGACGGAAATCCGTACCGGGATGGACATCGATCCCGGCCGCCGGGCGGAACGTTTCGTGGAACGTTGGCAGAAGTTCCACCGTACCGGACAGGAGCAATATCAGGCCGGCGACATGTCTGGCTACAAGTTAACGCGTTCGGCCATGTCCGATATGGCCAAGAGCCTTGAACGCGATCCGCAGCTTGAATCCCTACTGACAAACCGCAAACACGAGCTTGGCATCAACGTGGATTCGGGTCGTCGCTTGGGGGCCGAACTCGCCTTCAGCCATGGCATCGCTAAGGGGCGGGGCATTGGGATCTAAGGCATGCCGATTTGCCGCCGTTTCCACTCCGCAGGCGGCTGAGGCGACAAACCTGATTGCCTCCGGCAGGGGTTCGTCCTGTCTGTCGCAGCAGAAATCAGCAACAACCAGTGAGGTGCAGGTAAGCTATGCCCGTGCTGGATCGTATCATACGCCTCAAAACCGTCCTTGCCCGGACCGGCCTGTCCCGTTCAACCATCTATCGCAAGATCGCCGAAGGCACGTTCCCGGCTCAGATCAAGATAAGCATCAACGGGGCGGGCTGGCGGGAATCCGATGTCAATCGATGGATTGCGGATCCCGTTGCATGGCACACCGGCGCATCACGAAAAAACAGCGAGTAGCGGAGTGGTACGTTGCTGTCGACGTTGAACACTCCTCTCTGAGTCAAGGTCAATGACTGGGAAGGGGCCGCTTGCGGTCGGTCCGCTATAGCTGCGGATTGTAAGAAGGCTGCCATTCGACATACCCCATAACAGACATGAGCGTGGCCAACCGGGCGAGATATCGCCGGCACATTTTCAGTCGCCAGATAGTCGGTCGTGTTGAGCACCCTGACAATACAACAGTTGATGCCCTTCTAATGGAAGCCGGGTTCGACGTCGCCACACACCGGGTTCACGGGGCGGTGGAGCGCAAGCGGGCATACACGACCGGCTGTGCGGATTTGCGCGCCGGCGTAGCGCACTGGAAAACAATAAGTATTGGTGTCAGGCTGTTTCCATGAGTGTCGATTCAACCTTGCACCCCAAACAGGCGTCTAAGAAGCAACTAACGGATTTTCTGCGAGCACTAGGCTATACGCCTACAAAGCACCTTTGGAACTGGCCAAAGGGCAGCGTCCATTTTCACTGGTTTAACGCAACAGACTATCTGTCTTTTGATGGTGTGGAAGCGACCGTGTACCCATGCACCGACGATCCCCACAACCTTGGGCCTTGCGAGTGGGCGCTGTACACGCGCACCCGTTCATCAGGCAGCCGTGCCGACAAGGTTTTTCAGAATGAAACCATCAGAAGGGCGCGAGCGCTTTTCGGCGGCAATTTCTACAATGATTGGGGAGGACGAAACCGGTATTCCGCTGAACGTGCCGAGCTCCGGGACGCAGCGTCACGCGGTCTGTATCAAGCCTATGAAGTCGTGAGTCAGCATCTGTCCGCCACCATTTTCGCACTGCCACCAGAACTTGAGACCATGGCTAGGATTAGTGAAGATGCATCGTTGGCAACGCTCGCGCGCGCCGACCCAACCAGGATACTCTATAACGCACTCGTGCCTTTTGCCGTCGCCTCACTAGAAGGCTTTTTCAGCAAGGCGTTCTATATTCTTATTCGATATTCAGATCGTGCTCAGGCGCACCTACGTACGCAGGAAAGGAAAATTGAGTTTCAGGACGCAGTCGCGCTCGCCAAGGGAACAAAGACTGTGGAGGAGATTGTTACCAGCTGGTACAGTTTTCAGAATGTTTCCAGCATTCAAAAAGCATACTCTGAATGGCTCGGCATCGATTTGCGGAAAATTCTGCGATCGGGTAAAAATCGGAAAGGAAAGGCCAAAGATCTAGACGCGACTCTAGCTAACATGATTGCGTTTCGGCACCGTGTCATACACGAGTTGGAGCTAGATTTTGATTTTAGGCATGCCGATATTTCAGATACGATGAGGGACGCGCAACGGATAATAGAAGCATTTGTAGTTCACCTTGAGGAACACCACGGGAAGATTATCCGCGACGAAACAGCGATGGCGTTGGAGGGGTGAAAGATCGGCAATGTCCGAGGACACTCACATCAGCAGGGGCAAGTGGTCTCAACCGAATTTCCAACAACGCGGATGGAGCTGTGTAGACATCGATGATTTGGGCGATCCCGTCGCAGCTCTGCGAGACGTGCGAGAGTTCACGCGGCCCCACATAGTCCTGTTCCATATGCTCTGCGCAGATACACCCCACTGCAAGAGCCTCCTTGAGGTCCGAATGCTCCATGTAGTGAACAAAGGATAATGATGCTCCGGCGTCGACGCGCATGTGCCCTGCCTAACGCATCACGGTGCCCGTTGGGGCGGCAACCGTGTTTGGCGGCTTGCTCAGGAACTCGTGTAGCGCTTTCAACTTAGCCAGCAACTCGTCGAAAGTGATGACGACGACGTCACGCAGGTTGTTCCGATAAAGCTCGAAGCTTTTCTTCTCGTCGTCTGTAGCGGGCTCGCAGCCCGCGATAACGATGCAAGGCACGGCGTAGGCAAAGACATCGTATGCCTTCGACGCGACTTTCTTATTATTGATCTCGTTCTGCAACTGATGGCGCTGGTCGAGCACCTGGGTGACGGCACCTACTAATTCCTGCGACGGCGCGTGCACGCCGCCCCGATAGGTTTTCTTCTCAAGCAGCGCCGTCCTCGGCGTTTTAATCTCGATCAGCGCCAAGTTGCCGAACAAGCCGAGCTTGATTGCGTAATCGGCTAGCTTCCCCCCGGACCCGTCGAACCTGGTGCCTCCGACTGCGACTTGGTCGCCGAAGGCCAAGGCTGGTAGGTTAAAGGCCAACTGCAGGACGAAGGCGTTGCCGTCAAAGAATTCCTGCCAGTGACGCTCTGGTAGTTTCGCCTGGCCGAGTTTTTTCTGGAATAGCTCGATCAATTCCTCAAGCGACACGAGTTCGATCTCGCGACGCAGATCCAGGAGTTCAGTCGGCTCTTTCTCTGCGAGCGTCCTGATCGATTTCTTCACCGTGCGCGCCGCAGCTTTTGCCTCTGCTTCCGGTGATCGCGACTTGCCGATCAGCGTCTCGGCAAGGATGTCAGCCACGGGTTTTCGAGTGCCGTCGCCGATCGGCAGCTCGAACTCTGGATCAAGCATAAGGTTGAAGTTGGCGTCTAGGTACTCATGCTTGGCCTTGTTCGCTAGGTCGAGAGACCGCTTGTGAGTGCGGTTAATGTCGCGGCGGAATTTCTTGAAGAGTGAGTACGACATCGACAGCACGTCGCCCTTGCGAAATACCCCTTTGTCTTCGGAGATCCGCAATTTTGTTACGCCGGGCTGTCGCTCGGCTGCCTGTGCTATAAAACGCATATCAAAGGCCAGCCCCAAGCCGGCGAGTGGCTCCCGGATGATGCCAGTGGGCAGCTCCTCATAGTAAACGTAGTCGCCCTCCTCCATTGCAATCGGTGAGTCCACTCCCTCCAGAATGATAGTCTCGAGGTGCAGATATTTGGGCTCCAAGAAGTAGGCGCCGAACGTGGTGCTGACCGGATATGTCGTCAGGGTCCTCGTCGAGGCCTTATATCGCGCGAGGATGATTGGCTCAGCCGGCGCCTCGAAGTCCCCGTTTGCCTTTGTCGCCGTCTCCAACGCATGGGCCGTCAGTTGCAGCTCAAGTTCGTAGTCACCAAACTTGAGCTGATGGTACGCGATACGAAGGCCTTCGTCCGGGCGATCAGTCGGCAGCTTCGCGATGATGGGGCCGCTACTCATGACGCTTCCTTCGGCATGCTATCTAGTCGTAGGCCTGCGCTCGTCAGCATTTTCGAACGTGTTGCGGCGGTTCGTACCTGTGATGAACTTCATGCTGAAGCTACGGCAGCCTCCGTACCGATGCCGCGTGACGACAAGAACTCCCATTCGACCCCGGCCTTGCCAAGTCCCAGGAGATTGAGCGAGGCGCACGGAAGTCCGCGAGCATCGAACTTCCGGCGTAAGAATTCGGCTTGGCCGAGGTCGTGCGTCGACAGGAGTACTTGGTAATCCTTGGCTTCAACCAGATTGGCGATCAGGTCGGCAAAGGCCGAGGCGTGAATGGCATCATTGTGCTGAAGGGGATCGTCGAATACGAGGGCGCGCCAACGCGACCACGGGTAGGTCAGGCTCGCGCCGCATAGCATGCTGACAGCGAGCGCCGCCATCTGGCCTTCCGAATGAATGAGGCCCGGATCGACATTGAGGCTGTTCGGCAGCTGTCCTTCAAGAGCCGCGCTTTGCTTTATCTGCCGCTTACCGACACGCAGGTTGATGGCGATGCGATCGTCACAGAGAATGGCTCGATTGATCCGCTTGGTGAGCTCATCGAGAGGTTTGATATAGTCTGCATTGAACTGGTCCACCGCCTCAGCGATCTCGACGCTCGCACTCGAGGCGATCTCCTTCGAAGTGATAGTCGCGCCCAATTCGGCTTCGATCGCCTCGAGTTTCTGCGACACCGCTGTGCGAATTTGCTCGCGAGTGCTGTTGGGCGCGAGGTCGACTTGCGCGAAAAGCCGCTCGAATGCGCCGCGGTGGGCAGACTGCCGGGCCCATGCTTCGCGCCCGAGGCGTAAACGCTCTAGCGAGGCTTTGGCCGAAGCCAAGAACTGGGTCGCGCGATTGAGGCCCGCTGCCGCGGCTTCGATGTTGACCGGGACTATGTCCTCGTCAGCCCATCCCAGCGCCCGCCATTGCGCCGGCAATTCGGCGAGTGCGGTTTCTGCGGCGCTTCGCGCCGCCGTCGCTCGGGCTATGGCAAAGCGCAAACCGGCTTCTGCCTGCTGCAGCGATCCGATTCGCAGTTCCTGCTCGGTCAGCGCGCGCGATGCAGCTTCAAAAACGGCTTGAGCTTGATCATGCTTCGCCGAAGCGTCGTCGATCGCCGCATCGACCTGCTGGTGGCTTATATCAGGCTCATCCGGGAACAGCTGCGTTGCGCGCGCGCGGAAGCCTGCTGCTGCCAGCAGCTCGTCATTGGTAGCGTCCTCAAGTTGCCGCGCCGCTACCGCCCGCGCGCGTCCTGCGTCGTCTCGAAGACGCGTCGCCTCGGAAAAGGGGGAGGTCTGTCGACCGGCAAATCGGCCGAGCCAACGCGCGCGTCTCCCTCGCTGCGTCTCTGTGCGTTGTAGCTCGCTGTCCAGGTCTGCGAGGCGGGCATCGATCATTTGGCGTGTCGATGCCGGATCCCAGCCCAACCGCTCAAGCAACCTTGAATTTGCACCGCGTTCGCTCGCGAGCTGCCCGTTCAACGACACCAAGCGGCTTCGGGTGGCAACGAGCAGGGTGTGGCTGGAAAGGGCCGTGGCGAGTGCGGCCTGCGCCCGCACATGGACGGATTGCTGAACAGCGACTACCGGGGCAAGCCGCTCGGCCGCGGCGTTGGCACGAGCGTGAAGCTCGGCTGCGTCGCCGAAGCCTGTCGCGCAGACCGGGCATTGGTTCATGTCGTCTGGCAGATGCGCTGCAACAGAAGACACCGCGACAGACAATGCCTCGACCGAAGACTGAACGAGTTCGAGCAATCGCTTGCTGTCGGCTTCGGATGCTTGGGCTTCTTTAAGTAGCCGCTCTGCCGTCGCAAGGTCGTCACCGAGCGTCGGATTGTCCGTTTCGACGATCGTAAGTTCCTCCATCAGAGCACCGATCACATCCGCGCGCGTCAGCCACTGCCGGCCTCCGTCGCGAGCTTCTGTGATCGAAGTTAGCGTCTTGTCTAAGCTTTCGATCTCGCCGCGAATGCGATTCTCGATCTGGACCAGTCGCTGTCTGCGTGCGAGCTCAGTGTCAGCCTTGGCAAGAGCGCTCCCGGCGTCATCGAGGGTCCTCGCTGTCGCCTCTCGAGTTTCTTGCGCGCTTTCCATCGCTTGCAGGGTTTGTCGTAGGTTCATGTACTGACCATGCGACTCGCGGGCCGCCGTCAGAGATGCGAGGGCTTCATCCAAATCGCTCTGCTTCTGGGCAAGCTCCGCGCGGGCATCGCTGACCGCTAACGTGGCAGCAGAAAGCTCGCGATCTGCCGCGTCGGCTGCCCCACCCACCCCAGCGAGCGTCGTTTGGTGCTGTTGGACCTGGGCCAAAAGCCGCCGCGCCTCGTTGATTGCGAAATCGCGAGCGCGCGCCTGCTCCTCGCATTGGTCGATCGCGATCTGCAAGGCACCGGCATCCGACATGGTCGCCCAATCTGCTGGCAAGGGCTCCCGGGCGACGAACGGCCAAGCGCTCTTCGTAGTAGCGGCGATATCGCCCACGAGGATCGCCGCCGCCGTATCATCCATGGCGCCCGAGACTTCCGCGCCGACCCAGGTTTCGGCTTCCTGGTCGATAAGGCTTCGGAGCTCGTCCGCATCTTCTTTCAGTTCGGCGGCGCGATTGACGAAAGCTCTGGCGGGAAGAGTCGTCCCCGGGCCATGGAGCGCGTTTCCAAACTTCTGCAGATCCGCACTTTGCGAGGCTTCTTTCAGGATGTCGAAGCGGTCAACGCCTTTGCGGTGCGTTAGTCGCGATAGTGTCGATTGGCCGAGAAAATGGGTTAGGAGAAGATAGCGATTGAGCGCCGAGATAGGCTGATCCCAATCGGGCTTGCGCAAGAATTCGGTTATGTTCTCGACTGTGCTTTTCAGCGTTGAAACCGTCGATTTGACCGACGCAAGCTGGCGTTCGACTCGGTTCCCATCGGAAAAAGTTAGCGCCGACGAGGTAGGACCGAGTCGCTTTCCGTATCGGCAAAGGTAGCTGCCGAACTTCTTATAGCCTTCGGTCGCCCGAAAATGATCGATGTCGCCGGTCAGGGACCATTCGAGCGCATCGAACAAGGACGACTTGCCGAGGCCATTACTACCATGCACGATTAGGATGCCGGGCTCCGCCGCGAGCCCGATATCCAGCTTGGCGAAGGTGCGGAACTCCACAAGCTCGATGCGGGTCAAGTATAGCGGCGTCATTGTAGATCTCCGCGCGCCCGAACGAGGCGTTCGACCATCGTATCTTCGTCTTGGTCGGGCTGGTTGACGATATCTATCCATTTGCTGGCCGTCTCTTCGTCGAGCCCAGCTTCGACCAGCAGCTTCGCCGCCAAGCCTTGTACTCGATCAAGGGCGGCGTCGCGGCGCTCGACCGCTAGTTCCCATGGAGCCGCCAAGAACGTCCTGTCGCGAAAGGCTTCATAGGAAGTGTGCAATTTCTTGGCGTCAGGAAGCCAGACAAGTTTGCGGCACACGGCTTCGTCGCGCTCGGCTATGTCGATGACACTGCGCCAATCCGCCTTGGGTGAGGGATTGACCGCGCAGATGAAGATATGCGCGTTAATAAGCTCAGTGCGCGTCATGTAGGATCGCGCGATTACCATTTGGCTGTGAAGGAGCTTGAGCGCTTCCTGCATTTCCGCCGAGGTGCCAAGCGTCACGGGCGCTACGATCGCTGGGTAGGCGCCTAGCCGGATGCCGAAGGCCTCCTGCGGCAGCGGCGCCGTGCTGGCGTCGGGCCGCCCACGAAATTGCGGCGATACGAACGAGGGAACCTCTTCGTGGGGCCAGCCCATCCGTTCAGCGGAGGCGAACAGACGATCGCGTAATTCCTCTGCCGTCATACCAGTATCCTCGCCACTTCTGCATCCTGGCGTTCTCGCCATTCCGCGAATTCCTTTGTGACCGCAGCCTGCCAATCGGCTAGCGGGCCACCCAAGCGGCTGCGCCACCTCGCGTCGTTCTGGATGATGGCGGGTGGCACTTTTCTAGGAGTCTTCAGCGTGAACCCAATATCTCCGGCGTCCAAGACGGTACCGGCAGTTGCGGATACTATCACGTCGGTGGCGGCAGACAGGATCAATGCATCGACGCCCCAGTCCTCGGGTGCGGTGCGGGACGATAGAGGTTTGCGACCGATGGCCCGAGATCCGGTGCCGATGGCGAGAGCGGTGGCAGAAAATCCCAAATTGCCGAAGTCGTTCGAGCAGGGAACGAGGGGCTCGCCGGCATGGGCGGCGGCGATGAGGATCAAAGCGTTTGTCATGTCGGAGATTGCATCGCCAGTTTCGCCGTTCCAAGGCTGGGCGGTTTGTTGATCCACATTGGCGAGCCAACGCAGGAAATCGTATTGTAATTCTGGGCTGGTCGCCAGAGCCCCTCGCCAAGCTGCCCAAGTGCTCGCGACGTGATTAAGAATTTCTGGGGAGATGTCGCCGAGCGGTGCCGCGCCACCATTGGTGATCGCTTCTTGCAACTTCAGATCGAGACGTCGCACGAGGCAAGCATCGATGTGGCCCGTGAGCTGTGCCGGAACATATTCACGGACGGCGCGTGCCGAAACCGGTTCCGGCGCGCTTGCGATGCCAGGGAGACGCGCGTCCCAGAGAGCCAATACGCTATCTCCGGCCCTGAGTTCAATCTTGCCGCCGCTGCAACGCGCGAGGCGAACGAGATCGTCCGCATCGGGGATTTGGTTAGGCGCGACATGAACATCGATCGTGCAACGCTCGGGCAACCGCTCACACTGCTCGGCGATGTCGATGATGCAAATGCAGCCACGCTCGACAAGAACGTGAGCCGCGGGATCGGTCGCAATTTCGATGACTCGCCGTTCTTGCGAAGCCGCTGCCTTCTGCTGCGCCTTCGCGCCTCCGGCGGCGAGCCGTTCAATCCTCTTGTCTAGGAACAGGTCGTAGGTGGCATCGTGGAGCAGCGGCGGCGTCGCCCGCTCGGGATGCGCGGCCAGTAGGCCCAGGACGTAATCGCGATAGTCCGCGATCAATGGCCCGGTGGCTTCGTACCGCTTCACTTGATCGGGGCCATGACGTAAGATCGCGTGCTTGTAGGCCTTATTATCGGCATGTCCCGCGATGGTGGTGCCGAACAGCACAATGCCCTCAGCCGTCGGCGTGCACCCGGAGACGAAGCCGGTCGACCGCACGATCTTTACCGACTCGGCTGCGGCGGCCTCGAGCAGCGCGAGCAGCATGCACTGATTCAGCTGCGAGGCTTTTCCGGCGGCGAACTGGGGGCCGTTGGTATTGAGCGTGAGTGAGCGGTCAGTGCGTAGCTTTTGACGAAGCTTGTCGATCGCCCCGTATTGAATCAGCGTCGGCAGAACGTGTTTGCGCAAGTCTTGCTCGGCGTCCTCCTCAAATGTCTTGCCTGCGAACGCCGCGTCAGCTGCTTGGCGCAGTTGGTCGCGCGAGAAATAGTCGAGAAAAGTGTGGGTAAAGCTAGCGTGCTCGAAATCTTGGATCAGCAGGCCCAGGGCGACGGTAAGCGCCCCATCGCCGTTGCCACTTACCACGTACGACACCGCCGTCACTGCCGATGCTTCGGTCGCAGGCGTGCCGACCGCGCTGGGAGCCCAATAGTCGTCGGGCGCGATTGTACCGCACGGTCTCTCGTCGCCGAAGCCCATAGTGAGCATGACATGATCGACAACACGAGATTCATCACCGCCTGCGGTCTTGAAAGTGAGCTTCCATTCACCGGACGCCTGAGCGGTGCTCTTCAGATCATGGCCAGTTTTGAGGATTAGGTTGGGCAATGGTGCCCTGAGAACCGCGAATTGAGTCCGCAAATCAAGCACGACGTCTTTGCCGTTGCCGGCAGGCCAATCCAGGAAAGGGAGCCCGGCACGCTCGTCGAGCGAGCCGAGGCGCGGCCACTCGTAGATATGAGGGTGGAGCAGCCGCGTCGAAGCGCTCTGCAATCGGAGGATATCACCCGCGCGATCATAAAGCGTAACGTGGTAGTTCAGTAGCGCGAGCGCAACCGCCAGCGTGATCCCAGCAGCGCCGGCACCGACAACCGCCACGGTTTGATTAGGTTGAATCACGCCTTCCGCGTGCAAAGCGTGGGCCAGATGCAGCGCGCGAACTTGCTGCGAGTAGAATGTAATGCGCGGGCAGAAGGGCCGACGAAGTATAGGCCGTCTGTCCCCGGCATCCGGGCGGTCTCGATGTGTACCGCGTGGTCCAAAGTGGTGGTTGGCATCACAGGTTTGGACGCGTAGATCAGCGCGTGTCGCGTCGTGACGAGCAGTAATCTAAGTCTCTCAATTGCGCTCCGCCCCTAGCCCCGCTCGACCGGCACCGCTGACGGTCCTCAGCGATCGAACCGTTATCGCATTCTAAATCCCCGCGTCTTAATAGGAGATAACACCGCCGAGAGCAATTTGCTTTACTGCCGAATATACGGGACGAGCACTTGGTTACACGTCAAACTACTGGAGTGGCCTCGGTTATGCGCAAGATGACTTAAATGGCGGGCATTGAGGCGCACTATCTTCCTGTAGCATGTGGCAGCGGCGACTGGCCTCAGGTCGGCGGATCGGCAGCGCCGGTTCCATTTTTTGCCAGACCGCAAAGCAGAGGGAGGTTGACGAAGGACGGAGAGCGCACGCTATGGCTGATGCACAAAACTCTGTCCAGACCTCAATCCCCGTTCGATGCCCGCTCGCAAACGCGACTTCGCGGATGGGGAATGGTCTCGATGTTTGTCGATCTAGAAAAGTCGGGGAAGCAGACAATAGAGGGGGCCTCGATAAAACTCACGGATGTAGGGCGAAGGGCGAGTGGATTGTCATCAAAGGGGTGATGGACCCCGCCGATCCCAACAAGGCGGATCGTTTCAAGCTCTTTGCATCGCGTGCGTCTGCCGAAGCCCTTCGATCCTTCCATCTTGCGGAAGATGCCGGTCTGCTTACGGGAAGCAATCCGCCATGTCCGACGGCCGATTTGAGGCGCATTGCTCATTGTTCGGGAACAGATAATCCGCAATGCCGCCCGCAGGTGCCGCCTTCGGCTAGGTGTTTGCAATACCGCGTGACAAGCGCACACCAGGGCCACCGCCATTCTCTGCAATGAACTCTATTCCGGCTGCCTCGAACGTTGCTTTAAGCTGAACTATTGTTGACTGTTTCAACGTCTCGCCTCCTTCGAATCGCACAACCGTTTGAGTTGAGACTCCGGCCTCCTTAGCAAGTTCTAAAACGCCCCAGCCCAATGCAGCTCGTGCCATACGACACTGCACCGGGTTCATAAAATCACCATAATATGGTGATTTCGATTGATCATATGCTGCACTTTGTGTAGTCTCGATTTCAATTGGGCGGCCGGATAGGTGATGCAACACCGATCCGGCCTGGCCACGTGCAAGCTGTTGTGGAGCTCGGATCATGGCTGATTCCGACAATAGCATGACTTTGTCTTCCGTCACGCTCGGAGGAGGTGGCGAGCAGGCTACAAAAAGATCTGCTCGTTCCGACGAAGCAGATCCGGCGCTTGCGCTGCTAGGAGACTGGTTGCGGGCGCAGCATGTCTCGCAGGTTCTCTGCCGACTTCAGCAACGCCTGGAAACGCGCGTTCTCAGCGCAGCCTGTCGGGCGCCGACGGATGCGAAGGTGGGTTACTCGATCGCCTGCCAAGCGGAAGTCGAGGCTGCGACAGTGGCTTTGAAGATTCAGGATAGACTTCCGCATACGCCCGCACACTCACTTCTCGGCGTTGTCGCCAAGCTGGAGATAATCATGGGCGCAGATCGCGACATCGACGACCCAACAGATTTTCCCTGGCCACATATCGAGTCGATCCTGCATGACTTGAAGGAAATCACCGGGAGTGTGCCGCTTGAGCGACCTGATCGATCGATCGTTCAGGCGGACTGTCGGCGATATCAAGCAATCGCGGCCGATTTGATCGGTCTCGAAAAGCGCATGGCGGACCTTCATTTTGGTCAGCAACCGGCCGCTGGGATTGATACAAAGTAGAAAAGGATACGCAAGCGCACATAACGGCCATTCGCCGCTGAGGCAATTTCAGCGAATCTTGTCCCGATGCAGATGTGGTCGGGACGGAACTGGTGAAAGCGAAGCGACGCGTTACAAAACGCAGCGTTGAACGCAACGCCCAGACCAATCTGTTTTCGCGCCAACGCGCCATTGACGAAGCATTTCTGGATCGAACGGCCCGCTTGTTCGAGGCCCGCATGGAGCGGCCCCTCTCAACGGAAGATGCGCGGCAAATCGTCGATAATCTCGGTGGCTTCTTTCGTATCCTCGCCGAATGGGACCGGATTGACCGGGGCGAATAGCCGGCGCTTCATGGCTCCCTCCGCCGGCTCAGTCCGTCGGCAGATGCGATGACCATGGAGGGAAGGAGGCGTCTACGATGAACCAGCGACTTATAAAGGTCGCAAGGCCCGCAGGTCTTACAAAGGCGCTGCTTTACGCTCGCGTATCCTCCAAGGAGCAGGACAAGGAAGGTTTCTCCATCCCGGCTCAATGCAAGCTGTTGCGCGATTATGCCGAACAACAGCGGTTCGATATTGCGCAGGAATTTGTGGACGTTGAGACGGCCAAGACCACCGGCCGGACCAACTTCACCGAAATGGTCAAATATCTGCGCAAGCATCCCGGCATCCGGATTGTCTTGGTGGAGAAGACAGACCGGCTTTATCGAAATCTGAAAGACTGGGTCACGCTCGACGAGTTGGATGTCGAAATCCACCTTGCGAAGGAGGGCGTGATACTTTCGCGCGACTCACGCTCGTCGGAAAAGTTTATGCACGGCATCAAGGTCTTGATGGCCAAGAACTATATCGACAACCTGTCAGAAGAAGCCCGCAAGGGGCAGATGGAGAAGGCGGAGCAGGGTATATGGCCGACAAAGGCTCCGCTGGGCTATATCAACACCACTGGGAAGGATGGCAGAAAGGTTATTGAGCCGCATCCTGACCTGGCTCCAGTCGTCACACAACTGTTCGAGCGTTACGCAACCGGCCGGTATTCGCTCAAGGCCTTGGCTAAGGCAGCCCATGGCGAGGGGCTGATTTATCCCAAGAGCGGCAACCCGGTTCCGGTCAGCACCGTGCATATGATCCTGCGCAACCGCCTCTACACCGGACTGTTCCAGTGGAACGGCAAATTGCACCACGGCAAGCACGAACCTCTCGTATCGATCGAACTATGGGAGCGCGTACAGGGCGTTCTGACAGGCCGCAATGCGGTACCGACCCACCCGATAGGAAAAGAGTTCGCCTTCACCGGCCTGATGACCTGCACCGAATGCGCCTGCGCCATCGTGGCCGAGATTAAGAAGAGCAAATACGTCTATTATCACTGCACGGGGCATACCAACAAAGGTCGGGGCGGATACGGTGATTGCCGCCGCAAATATGTCCGCGAGGAGGTGCTCGACCAGACATTCGCCAACCTGCTTGACCGTTTGCATTTCGACGAAGAGATACTGGAATGGGTAAAGGCAGGCCTCTTGGCCAGCCATGCCGACGAGCGCCGCGAGCACGAACAAGCGATCCATCGATGTCAGGTCGAGTACAAGCGGCTCGAGGATCGGCTGCATGCCATGTATCTCGACAAGCTCGATGGCCGCATCGACAACGCCTTCTACGATCGAATGTCAGCACAGTGGCGGACCGAACAGATGCGGCTGCTTCGCGAGATAGAGCGTCATGGTAGCGCCGAGGAATCGTACATGGAGGACGGCATCCGGCTGTTGGAACTGGCACACAACGCCAGCCGACTATTTGCGAAACAGCCTGCGCACGAGAAAAATCGACTCCTGAATCTGGTGCTGTCGAACTGCAAATGGGACAAAGGCGAAGTTCACGCCGTCTTTAGGCAACCGTTTGATCTACTTGCGGAAACGGTCGTGGCCGGTGCAGCTATGGGTGCACAGCAGGCACCTTTATCGACAGAGAGTCCAGTTTGGCTGGGGAACCTGGATTCGAACCAGGACTAACGGAGTCAGAGACAGATTGATGCTCTGATTTTGTGTCGTTTTTCGTCGCGGTGTCGCAATCGTGTTGCAGGTTATCACTCGCGCAGCAGCCGGGCTTCAATCTCCGCAACGGCTGTCTGATCTGCTTCGGCGTCTTCGAAAAGATGGCCGTAGGTGTCGAATGTCACGGTGATCGAGCTGTGACCCATCAGCGTCTGGACGCGCTTGGGCGACAGCTTCTGCTCAATGAACAAGCTGGCGGCCGCGTGGCGCAGGGCATGGAAATTGTATCGCGTGACCTTGGCAGGCTCGCCGTCCTCGTCGCGCTTGGTCTCGTGAAGCGTGTAGAGGCCGGCGCCGATCTGCAGAGGATCCCATATCCGATTGATAATGTTCTGGTGGTTGAGCGGCGTCCCTTCATCCGACGGGAAGACTAAGCCTGCCGGTCCGTTTGCGCCGATCGCCAGGCGCTGCTGCTTGAGCGTAGTCACCGCAATCGGTGCCAGTGGCACGTCGCGCTCGCCGGCCGATGTTTTGGGCGGGCCGAACTCGCCCCATGCGTCGACGCGCGTTTTGACAGTGAGAACGCCAGCCTTGAGGTCTACGGCGTCCCATCGCAGGCCGCGCAGCTCGGAAGCGCGCAGGCCTGAAAAGAGGGCGGTAACGATCAGCGCGCGATGCTTGCCTTGCGCCGCATTCAGGATGGCTCTCAGGTCAGCCTTGGAGGGGATATCTGGGCGCTTGTTCTTGCGCCGGTCGCCGACCTTGATTTGCGCGTCGCTGACGGGATTCGTGGCCGCGTAGCCGCGGCGGCGCGCTTCGCCGAAGATCGCGCCGAGGGATCTGACGACGCGTTTCACCATGTCAGGGGAACAGCCGCCTGACCGGAGGTCGTCGGCAAATGTGTGTACGGACGGCGTTGTGATTTGCGTCAGCTTTTTTGCGCCGATGAGAGGGAGGATGTGAAGCCGGACGTGTTGATCATACGCGTCCCTGGTGGAGCGCTCGAGCCCGTCATCCGCGCAACGGTCGAGCCAAAGCCGAGACGCTTCACGCACTGTCAGAGAGGCGCTGTCGGCGACGTGAACGCCAAGTTGCAGATCGCGGCGGACTTTGACCAGGTACGCGTCGGCGTCCTTTCGCTTATCGAATTGCTTCGATCGACGTTTCCCGCTGCCATCAAAATAGTCAGCCAAAAAACGAACTTCGCCGGAAGGGAGAACGCGCTTCCTGACCTTGGCCATTTTAGAAGGTATCCTCTTCGTCGATGCGCGGATTTTTTCCTTCTGCAATCATTTCAGCCCCCACTTCTTTCGCTGCCCGGCGCATGGCTAGGGCTCTCCCTTCTCCCCACTGCTTCCACGTAGCTTCGTCTGCGTCGTCGCTTGGCCATGTAAGTAAGTTCGATTCTGAGCAGAGCTTCTCCTCGCGGGCGCTTCGCCGCCGTTCGAATTCGGCCCGGTACACGTTCGGGCGCGACGCCAACGGACCTAGATCCGCATTGATGCGTCGGTAGCGATCCAGCGGCCTAGTCTCGCCGGCCTCATAGATCGATTGCCAGATCCCTCTGGCCAGATTTGTCGCCTCAGAATGATGAGAGGAGCCGCTGTAGGACTTTGGTTCTCCCGGGCGCATAGCGTTCAGGGTTCTGACGAACGTGTCGAGCACAAAGTCGAAAACCTCTTCGTCCTCCAGCCAGGTCTCCCGATCGGGGAACTTGGCAGCCGCTCTCTCGATAGCCAGCACCAGAATCTGAGTGATGCGATAGTTCTGTCTATTACCAAATCGTTTTTCGATTTCGCGTTCTTCGGTAACGCTGGCGCTGAGCCTTGCGATGATTTCTTTGGAGAGTGGGCGGCCCGGCGTCGCGTGTTCCTCAAGCTGAGCTCTGAGATCCTGGGGTAGGCGCAAATTGAAGATCGGAGTTTGACCGGTTGTCGGTTGCGGTCCTCGGTTGCCCATCACCATTCCCAGAAACTGTGTGGTGACGTTTGTATATGGACGCGTCTTTTCGGTCAAGGATCATGGTGTATGTTTCTGCACCATTCACGACCAACCGGAGATCGCAGATGAAGAAAGACAGTGATGAAGTGCTGGTGATGACTGTGCCCGAGGCCGGCGCAAAGCTCGGCCTGAGCCGCACGGCATCGTATATCGCGGCCGAGCGCGGCGACATACCGACCATACGTATCGGGCATTTGCTGAAAGTGCCCAAGGCTGCCTTCGAGCGTGTCCTGACACCTACAAACACTGCCGGTCAGTGAGGGGAAGGGAAGATGTTGAGCGAGCCGCTCTCGCCTGCCTTTCGGGGGATGGGGGAACTCACCTTCGAAACTAAACTCTCGCTCATCAGCGAGACGCGCCAGCTCTTCGGAATACGGGCTGCGCGCCGATTGTGGTCGGAACTCGGCCTGCCGCAACCTCCGGATCGCGAGCATCCGCGGGCTTGTGCGGTGGTCTCCTTTCTGAAGGCGACCACCGAGCCCGACCCGCTCTCCGAGCTTCCGTTCTCGGAGATTTATCAACGATATCTGATATGGGCCGGCGATACGGGCTCGGCTGCCATCATTGGCCAGCACGCATTCGGCAAATACTTGACCCGCAGCGGCCTAGTTACCGCTCGAAAGAGCGGTTCGACAATTTATGCCGGGATCAAGTGGAAGGGGCGCCCTTGAGCATGGCTGACCCTTCTCCCCTTGATTGGCGCCCGAATACATCCGTCGGATCGCCCCAACAGCTCGCTACAACCGATCGGCTTATAGCCTTTCTTCAGCAGCAACTAGCTGATGTTCAGCTGCAGCGAGAGGCGATCCTTCGAGAGTCCGGTGAGCCGCTCGGCGCATCGTCGAGCGCAGACCCACCTTGCGAGTACAACGACTTCGTCGATGTCGGCTACGCCGCCGTCTATTACAAGCGAAGCAAGATAACCATCAAGCGGTGGATCCGAGACAACCCAGGGATTGGTCGATGGATTGGCGGCCGGCGGCAGGTCTCAATGAGCGCAATTCTCGAAATATCTAATCGTCGCGGGACCTTGGCGGGGCGATAGGGACGGTTCATGGTCCCGAGGTCGAATGGCGGCTTGCAAAAGGGCTAGCAAATTCAGGTAGATAGCGCGGTAGGGTCGGTAGGGACGCATTCCGGCCTATTCCTCACGCGATGCGCAATTAAAGGCCGGCGAAGGCGTGCGCCAACTCTCATATATACACGCGGTGATGCCTCCCTATCGGCCCTACTTCCCCAAGTCGCCTTTATTTTCCAGGAAAAACAGTGGCTTAGCTAAAGTCCGCGTTGGGGCGGTAAATGAAAAACAGGGGCGGAAAGTCTAAAACAGGGACGATACCGGAGGAATCTTAACGGGACGGGCCGACGCGGCATGTTTTGCCAAGCTTTGTCATGTTTTGCCAAGCTTTGTCATGTTTTGCCCAGTGGCGGCCCATCTCTTCCTGCTGCACCATTACGAGCTAATAGAAACGAGGGGCACTCGCCCATGTCGAACGTTATCCAGCTTCCTAAGTTTGAGCGCGATGCGGAAGTGCGCAGTTTGTCGTTCAACGAGCGCACGAACACAATCGACGTGGTCTGGACGACCGGTGCCATTGTGCGCCGGCGAAACTGGACGGATGGCGAGTTCGACGAAGAACTGGTGGTCAGCGCAAACGCCGTTCGGCTCGCTCGGCTGAACAGTGGTGCGCCGTTCCTAGACACGCACGATGCCTCCAGCTTGCAGTCGGTGATTGGGTCGGTGGTTCCCGGCAGTGCGAGGATCGACAGCGGACGGGGAGTGGCCACCGTCCAGCTTACCCGTCGGGATGACGCTCAAGGCCGCATCCAGGATTTCCGCGACGGCGTCATCCGCAACATCTCCGTCGGCTACAAAACCTATGTGGTCGAGAAGCAAGAGCGTAAGAGCAATATCCCCTTGATGCGCGTCGTCGACTGGGAGCCTTGCGAGATCTCGGCCGTGCCGATCCCTGCAGATCCTGGCGCACAGGTGCGATCCGACACGACGAAGAGGGAAACTTTCGCCTGCCAAGTGCGCGAATGGCGGGAAAGCACCCACGACGTCCGCGTCCGAATGCTTTTGCGACACATTGAACTTGGGCTTCCAGTGTCGCCGCAAACCTACGGCTACGCAGACGCTCTGCGATCGCACAATCAAGCAATCCGCAACCGCATTCTTCGCCTCAACCTTGGGCGCTAGCTTCGGGTTTCTGAATAAGGATTTCGCCAATGTCTCTGAAAGAAAACCTGAAAGCGCTTATGAGCGCTGCGCGCAAGCCCAAAACCGACGCCACGGAAGTGCGTTCGATCCTGTCACAACTCGCGACTGATGTTCCTGCGGCTGAAGCCCTGGTCGATGAACTCGAAAACAGGCGACGCTCGCTCTTGGTCACTGGCGACGATGGCGAACTCGACGCAATCGACGCCAAAATCGTCGAGGCAAACCGGAACGTCGAGCGCCTCTGCGCTGGGCGCGATAAGATGACCGGACGCCTTGCCGAGATCGAGGCGGCGGCCGATCAGGCTCAGAAGATCAAGGCCTATCGCGATGCCGCGGCGATGGTGGCGAACATGGGTCCCGAAGTCGAAAAGCTGATCCGGGATGGCTGCGACATGGTGATCGATGGGCTTCGCAAAGTCCACCTCGTTGAGCAGGCGATCAACCAGGCCAACGCAAACCTCCCGGACAATGAGGCGCATCTCCCATCGTTCGAACTGACGATGCGTGGGATCCCTGGCGAGCCACAGCAACGAGGCAAGTCCAAGATCCGTGATCATGAATGGCACTACACCGGCAATGCCGAAGGATGGGGTGCAGTTGAGGCGCAATTCGTCGGTAACGTCACTCCGATTGGCGATGGAAAAACCGGCAAGCTGAACCGCTCGGGAAGTACATTCGACGTCGAGCTTCGGCGGTATCGAGAGGTGGAAGTGCTGATCGAACGTGGTTGGGCCAGGCCGGTCCCACTTGCACTCTCGCTCAGGCTGCCTGCCTTCCGTGTAGGTGAGGCGGATATCTGGGCTCCGTTCAATCCCGGGTTCGGCGATCTCGGTTCGAACCCCGCAGCAATCCTCGACCACATCGATCGTCTGAAGCAAGAACGGTTGCGGCCGGCAATGGATCCGCGTCCCGACCGCAGCACCAAGACAGTCCTTGAGCTTGTCAGCTGAACCAATGGCGGCGATCTCCTTTCCATTCAAGTCTCTCGACCTGGCACCGGGGCGCCTCCGAGTAGTCGCGTACCACGAGGCGGGTCATGCGGTGGCCGGATACAAGAAAGGATGGACCATCGAAAGCGTCACAACCATTCCCGGCGAGGACGATCGCGGCACGTATGATGGACTGGCGACGACCACCAAGGAGTTCGCAACCGCGGACATCGTCACCCACCAATCTGCCGCATGGTCCAGAGTAGCTGAAGGCATGATCATCAGCATGGCTGGCCCGGCCGCCCAGAGGAAATTTGCGCCCACGTCGAAAGTACCCTCGGGCGCCAGGGGTGACGAGGAAGACATCGACAAGGCTCTGGCTCTGATGGCCACGAGCTATTCGAGCGAGATGGCGCTGCGCCGCTTCTGCGTGATCGAGGCGCGCGAACTTATAAACCGGGATTGGCGGTCTGTCGAAGTGCTTGCCGCTGCCCTTATCCGTGAACGCAGACTTGAAGGATCGCGGGTTCGCGAACTGCTCGACGAGGTGGCCGCGGCTGAAGCTGCTGCATCAAGGGAGTACTTGGATGCGCACGGCCTGCCTGATGTCGACCAAGTCATGGCAGCGTTCGCCGAAGAGAGGCGCCGCGCCAAGGGCGTCTCTCGCCGGCAAATAGCCAACTCGGTTTTGAGGACGGTGGTCAGCCACATGGCTCAGGGAGTTGCACTTGAGCCTGACGCTGTCATCTCTCTGCTTGAGATTGATGCCTCCATCGCGGACCTCGATCGCAACTCAGCGACCGAGAAGCTGCGCCGGATGGTGGATGGGCAACGTGCCGCGACGGAATGGCGCGCTGCAATACCCCCCCACCCCCTCGCGGGTCCTTCCCCAGCCCAAAGCCCTATGCGGGACCGCGTAGCCCGAGGTCGCGCTAGTCAGAGGGTTCGGAAACGTGGTTGACATGTTGACCGACGTTGACAGCGGGGAAAGCGGCCTTTGGTTGACGCTGGCTGATGTTGCCAGACGACGGAAGGTGAGCCGGGAGGCAATATCCAAACGTGTCAAACGCCTGGTCGCCCAAGGCTCCATCCAAACACGGCCAGGTCCCGGTGCAACGATCTTGGTCGAGCTCGCCGCCTTCGACCTGGCAACCAACGAAACCACGCCGATCGACGAGGGCCAACCCGCTCGGCCGACTGCGACCCGCCCGCCGCGATCACCGGCACCGCAAGGCCCTGCCGCCGAGAAGATCCGATACGAAGCGCAGCTGCGCCGGCTCGACTACGAGGAGAGAGTCAAAGCCCTGCTGCCGATCAAGGACGTGGAGAACGCGATGGTACGCGCAAGCGAAGGCATCGTGCGGGCGATCGAGCAGTTGCCAAACTTCGCGACGGAATTGATGACGGCGACACGCGAAGGCGAACCTGCCGTTCGTCGCAAGCTGCGCGAGATCAAGGACCGCATTCGGCGCCAGGCGGCCGACGCGCTGGTCCTGCTGCATGCCGAAGGATCGGCCGAAGAAAGGGCCGGCATCGAATTGGACCTTGGCGAGATCGAAAAGGAGATCTGACAAATGGCTAGCGCCCGCAACGCAATCAACGTCCTGATCAAGCTGCTCGGCGGCGCCGAGATGACGGCCGAGCTGGAAAAGCTCGGCACCACCGGCGAGAAGGCGATGACCGAGATCGAGACCTCGGCCAAGAACGTCAACCTGGCCAATCTCGGCGGTGCCATCAGCGCGTTCGGCGGCGACCTCGCGACCTTTGGCAAGCGCACGGCGGAAGCCTTCGCCGGCGTCGCCGCCGCCGTGACGGCTGCCGCTCCGTTTGTGTTAGCGCTGGCCAAGTCGGGTGCTGATGCCGCCGACGAGGCTGGCAAGGCCGCGCAGGCCGCCGGCCTCCAGGCCAAGTCCTACCAGGAGCTTGCGTTCGCCGCCGATAGTGTCGGGGTGAGCCAGCAGCAGCTCGGCACTGCCATGGACAGTTTCAACAAGCAGGTGGTCAAGACCGCCGACGAGACCGTGAAGGGTGCCGGCAAGATTGGATCATCGCTGCGCAAGGCCGGCAAAGACGCCGGAGCCGCCGCGGCCGACATCACACAGGGCGCCGGCTACACCGTGCAGGCCTTCAAGGATATCGGCGTCGAGGTCACCCGGTTCGGTGCCAACGCATCGAAGCTCAAGACCACGACGACCGCCGCCAAGACCGGCTTCGACGAGCTCGGCATCAAGGTCAAAGACGCAAGCGGCAAGCTGAAGGACAACGAAAAGCTGCTGCTGGAAGTCGCCAACGCCTTCCAGAAGATGCCGGATGGAGCCCGCAAGTCGCAGATTGCGCTGAAACTGTTCGGCGAGGAGGGCGCCAAGCTCATCCCGCTGCTCGATCTCGGCGCCGCCGGCATCGACCAGCTGAAACAGAAGGCGGCAGATCTCGGCATCATCTTCAGCGACGAACAGATCAAGGCGGCGACCGAGTTCAACGACGCGCTTTCCGAGCTGAAGAAATCCGTCGCCTCCACGGCGCGCCAGGTCGGCCTGATCTTTGCCCCGTCCTTCACCGCTGGCGCCAATGCGTTCCGCGACATCGTCGACCGCAACCGGACGGCGATTCTGGATTTCGTCCGCAACGGGCTGCAGGTCGCGACGGTGTTCGTGAAGGACTTCTTTGCGACGCTGTCGGGGCGCGATGCCGATGTGACCTCGAACAGATGGCTTATCGCCTGGCGCGACGCCATCAAGGGGTTTGGCGAGGACTTCGTCCATGTCTCGACCGGCGTCGTCATCCCGGCGATGGCGAAGCTGCGCGAGGCCGCCGACCTCACCATCAAGGCTGTGAACGGCATCTTCGGGTCCAACATCACGACTGGCGAAGTGCTGATCGGTGCCGCGATCGTCCGGATGGTCGGTGGTTTCGCCCTGCTGCGCAGTGCGATCGGGCTTACTGTCGAAGCTCTCGCGTTTCTAAGCCGCGGCCTACTCCTGACGCCTGCGGGTCGCCTGCTGATCATCGCGGCTGGCGTCGCGGAGGTGATCGGCGTGCTCGCCACCAAACAGACGAATGCCGCCGGTTCGGCCGAGGCCCATAAGAATGCGCTGGACCAGCTCAAGACCGCGATGGACGCTGTGAAAAACGGGGTTCCTGGCGCCAAGGAACAACTCAAGCAATTGGCCGAGACACAGCTGGCGGCCGCGAAGGCGGCGCTGGTGAACGCCGAGGAACAGGTCAAGCACCAGAAAGAGATCCTCGACGGCTTCAAGGCTAACCCTTTCAGCGTGCCGCTCGGCACGGACATCGGGGCGCTGACGGACGCCTATGTCCAGTCGGAGATCAACCTCGCGCGTCGGGTCCGCGAGGTCAAAGAAGTTCAGGCCACGCTCGACGGCAAGGTCGTCGGTAACATCGAGGATATGCGTGATACCGCGACAAAGGGCGCCGCCGGCGTCAACCAACTTGGCGCGGCAGTCGATCAGACATCCGGCAAGGTCGAGAATCTCGACCATCAGATCACGGTGTTTCGCGGTGGCAGCGGCGGCATCACCAAGGAAGTCTTCGACGTCGTCGACGGCGTCGCACGGCGCGCCGATCAGTCGAAACAGGCGCTCGACGGCGTGGCGACAAGTGCCCAGACGGCGGGAGACCACGTCAAGACCGTCGCCAACGACGTCAAGGAAGCGCTGACCGTGGACAATGGCGTCGGCGCGGGATTGTCCAGCGCTGTCGGCGGAGCAGTCGACAGCGTCGTCTCCGACGTCAAGAAGATCGCCCCGGCGGCTGATGCAGCCGCGACGGGACTGAAGGATGCTTTGGACGGCGCCGATGCCGGCGGTCTGGGCTCGGCGATCTCCGACAGCGTCGACGGCGTCGTCACCAATCTGAGCACCCTGGCGCCGGCGGCCGACGATGCGGTCGGTGGCCTCAACAGTGTGCTTGCCAACATCGACACGGGCGCTGCGCAGCAGTCGGCCACCGCCATCGCGCAACCCTTCCAGGAACTGCCGTCGCTGTTTTCGCAGATCTTCTCCGGCATCGGCTCGCTGATCCAGGGCGGCTTCGCCAATCTTGCCGCGACGGTGTCGAGCCTCGCCGGCCAGATCCGCTCCGAGATCGCCTCCATTATCGCGGCGCTGCAGGCCGCGGTGGCCACCGCGCAGAGCCTGCGGGCGCAGGCGTCGTCCGCCGGTAGCGGCGGCGGCGGGGGCCACGGCGGCTTTGCTGGCGGCGGCCGCGTGGTGGGCGCCGGCGGGCCGAGGGATGACAGCATCCTGGCCTGGCTCTCCAATGGGGAATTCGTCATTCAGGCCAGCGCGGCGAAGAAGCTGGGCCTCGAGGCGCTCAACGCCTTGAACAACGGCTTCATCCCGTCGCTCAAGGGTCTGCGCGGTTTCAACCTGGGCGGTGTGGTCGACAACTTCAGCCGCTCAATGGCGATCCCGCGCTTTGCCGCTGGCGGCCTGGCGGTGGCGTTGCCTTCTGGAACATCTTCGCCGGAAAATGCACCCGGCAAAACCGTGCATGTGAAGCTGGATTTCGGCCTCGGACCTGAGGATGTGATCAGCTTGGTGACACCCGATTATGTAGCCTACCAGCTAACGAAGGTGGCCATCAAGGCCTCGCGCCTTACCAATGGCCGAGCGCCGAGAAGGTACTAAGGGCGATGAAAAACCTTCCTCGCTTCGACCTCGACCCACGGACAATTCCGCAGCGCGGCGACGCGCAAAGCCCCAAGGTGCGCGCCAACCAGAAGGCATTTCAGGAGCGCTTCGGCGACTTCAAGAGCTGCCACATAACCGGATTCCAGCTTGGTCCGGCACCAAAGGGCGAATGGGTCGGCCTTATGTTCAACCTTGAGGATGGCTCAACCGTCAAGGTCTCGGTGCCGTACACGCTATGGCAGGCGTTCGGCAACGAATACGTCCTGGCGATGATGACGGCCGGCGAGCTGGTACAGATGGCGTACGGCAAACCGGGCGGCAAAGCGTGATCGCGAAGCTCGCCTTTGCGCTCGCTTGCGCCGTGGTGCTGGTGATGAGCTGGTGGCCGTTCTAGCTGGCGCGTGTACACGGGGCACCCCAGTGGGTGCGTCTAGTCGGCAGCGGTGCTCTCCCGTCCACTAAAGTAGGCTAGAAGGATCTCGTCCAGTCTTCGGGATGAGATCTTGGTGATCAGCTTTTCCTCGATGTGCTCACTCCATCGATGGAGCTCGCTATGATCGCGGACAATTCTGGCCTGGATGTCGCCCAGGCATTTCGCGGTGTAGGCCACCATCATCGGCCGCATCTTGTCATCCGGAACTGCGACAACAGGGCCGCCATCGGCGTCGCTGGCGCGATTCTCGATGAACTGCGCCTCTCGCTCCATGACGTCTTGCTCGTCGATCAAAAGTAGCGCATCGGGAAAGTCTGCGCTCGTCGCCCAACGACCATGAACAACGAGATTGCGCTCTTTCTTGCGTGCCGAAATAGCCGTCAGGAGCTTGTCCAACTGCGCTACGTCGTCCGGCTCCAGCACTTCCTTGGCGACGCGCTTGACGATCTGCAGCCTGGCGGGATCGCTCGGCACCGCGTTGTAAATGATCCGTGCTGCCTTGGCGTTGCGACCGAGCATGCGCAAATAGATCAGCTGCAATTCGTGCTCGATCATCGACCACATGTTGGTGATGACACCGATTTGGGTGCACAGTTCTCGGCGATCGAGGACCACGCGGTAGCCGGTACTATAGCCTTTGAGTTTTTGCCTCACTGGTTGCGGCATCAGGAATGACCTATTGTGCTGGCGCCACCTAGGACGCGCAAGATTGCCTAACCTGGACCCAACACGTCAGCTTGCGGCACATCTAGTTTTTCACTTTTAGGGTATTTTGGCGGGCTCTGATCCGAGTCGCCGCAAGCTTCCTATTGGCGTTTTGCGGAGCTTTGCGAGCAACTTCCTCGTCAAGCTCCTCGTCGATAGTGCTCTCAACCGGCACAATGGAAAAGCTCTTCCAGGCCAACCTCGCTCTGAAGGTGGCGACGCCAGGATGAAGTGATGACACAAGACGCCTGATGCCGCTGAGCGGCAATTCGCAAAGGGGTCCGAGGATCACTTCAGCTAATTCCAGATCCGGCCCAAACAGTTTGAAATAGAGGCCGCCTTCCTTGGTCGACGAGTTCAGAGGGAACACAAGCCTGGCCTCGCTTTCGTACTTCCAATGATCGGATTTGGTGCGGGATAGCTTCCTTTGAAGATTGTCGGAGACCGTATCCCGACCGCCGAGATGGACGATCCGGTCTGATACCCTCTCGTTCTCGTAGCTGACATCGAGAACCGCGTTGCGCTTCAGATTGAAACCAAGACAAATTCCGCGATGTATCGACGCGTAGTGGCTCCACATGGGCGGCGAAATCCAGTCCTTGCTGAAGCAGATGAGGCCGTAGGTTTCATCATACTCATCTCGCAATTTCTTGCTGATGTCGCGAATGCTAGAGCGATTGGATTTTAGAGCGAGAAGTTCGAAGGGACCGTTAAGCTGAGAAAAACGCGAAACCTTTACTCGCCCGAGGGCTATGTTGCTGATCCCGTACTCAGCCGAGGTAAAGTAATAAGCTCGCAGTTTCTCCAAGCCGGGCGGTCTTATGACGCCGGCGCTGCCCATATGTTTATCATAGCCCTCAGTTTCCCAATGTCGTCGATATTCCTTGTGCAGCGGCATTAAGCCTCCCCCTCATCTATCGTCCCCTGGTTTGTCGACCGGAGTGATCCGTATCGCCGAATTTCCGGCGCCCTACAAGCCGGCCTCCCAGCCGAGATCCTGTCACGCCTATCCATCGGGCGCCGAGGGGAGTGCGCGAATAGGCTTCGGTCCACCGCCCATCGCGGGGGATCGTCATCCGGTGCCAGCCGGCATGGCGATCGAAGAAGACCTCGATCGCGGGCGATCGACCTTGCCGACAAGACTATCCTTTTGGGGAGAGGAAGTTTCTGGATGAACAGAGGGCGCTTTCGGACATGCTTGCCCCGCTCGATGTCGGCTTGGCGGCGATCATCACTTTGGGTGGCGGAAAGCAGTAAATTTAGTTTTGGAGAGGGCTAAGGGAGCCGCTTAGTGTTCCGGCAGAACAAAGTCGCCTGCCAGCGAGCGCTCATTGAGTTTCGCGAATAGTCCGTCGCGGAAATCTTCGACATTCAATAGGTCGGCCTCCGCAAGATTGTAAAGTTTTAGCGTTCCGTCTTTCATCAGCTTTGTACGCCCGTCCACTTTCGCCGGCGGTAGCCGTTGCAGAACTGTCACGTGTGTTGGTACGCGCGGTTGGGTCGGGTCGCGCCGAGGAACGGTTTCGTCGTAGACACAGAATAGACGCCCCTCCACACCTTCCGCCCCGAGACTGCGCACATGCTCAACTTTAAATCTGATAAGCGCCTGCACGGTCTTTGGCTTTGCTGTTGTTTTTCGAGAGAGGCGATCAATTGCGAGCGCGTTGATGTCGGCGTCGGTGGCCATGTCCCGGAAAACGCTGAATCCGTTGAGTGTGGCTGCCTTGAATGAATCTGCGATAAGCTTTTTTGCGTTCCAATCGATCGAAGCCGGGCTCACCACCATCCGGTAGATGATCTCTTCCGGACCCACTGGTCCTGGGGATTCCTTCCCCACAGAGTGTTTTTCGCACTCGCAATGCGGAAACGCCTCTTCGACACGGACCGCCTGCTTGTCATCAGAGGTTCCGTCGAGGATTCTTGCGCACTCAGTGCAACAATCGAGCGTCACGCCTCGAGCCGGAAGCCAAATGAACGGTGGAAATCCTCAGACGTCTTCTGATCACCGATGTCGCCTTCGATCAGGACCGACTTTCCCTTCTTATTGTGGTAGGCCTCAATTGACCCGTCCGGCTGAAAAATGACTTGCCCAAATTCGTCGCCGTCGTGAAACTCAGCGACTGCAAAGCCGTCGTGAGATAGACCTACGGCCACAGTCGGCGCATAGAACGGGAGAGCTCGCACAAAGCCGACTGCAATATCCAGCGTCTCTTGAACGGGAGCGTGGGCGCCCTCGCCATCATGATCTTCATCGAGCTCGCGCAGCTCTTCGAGCCTAGCAACCACGGCCGGGAGCATTTCAAGTTGAACGATTCCAAGATGCGGAGCCGGAACCGGCACATTCTGCCGACAAGAGCTTATGATAGCCGTCGGCATCGCCGGAATCGGGCAAGCCACTTCGCCCATCAGGAGGGCAGAAGATTTCGCGAAATTGGCAAGACCTAGATACGTCTTGGCGAAGGAGGTGCGATCAGTCATTCTCTAATCCTACCGCCGCAAGCATGCCGTCATCAACAACGCTTTTGAACAGCTCTTTCACCTGTTTATGTAGGTCATCAAATGTCGCACGCAAACTGCTCACCGTTCCCCCCTCCAAGCCACCGCCAGCGAATCGATCTTCAACGGCACTCACAAGGGCAATTGAGCGCTTTGGGATTGAGTCGGGCCCGACCATATCTATCATATCGATGTTAACTTGAAATAGCCGGCGATTTTCCCCGTCCGTCTTTTCAAGCTTTCCTGTATGAGAATGCCAAAGGTCATTTAAGTGGAAGATGTGAGGGGTGACGACTTCCGATCCCTGTTTGATCACGCCTTTAGCGGATGCTTGATCTGGGTCGCCATCGAACAAAAATCGATCAAGATATTCCAGCCGAATAGCGCGTATCGGGACGTTGTCCAGTACAGAGGTGATGGCCTCTGCATTCATATCCCAATATAGCCCGGAAATGTTATCCCATCGGCTATAATTCATGTTTCTATAAACGATTTGGTTTGGGTCTACTATCAGTTCCTCTACTGCCTTGTTGGCAACAGCATCTTCGTTAACGCGGACGACCGACAACTTCTGAAACTGCATACCATTGGCAACAGTCTGCTGAACTTGCGGCGCTGTCGGATTTAGATTGACCGACAACATTTGCATCGGTTGGCGATTAGTGAGGCCCTTCGCAAAAGTCGTAGGCTCGAGTTCCCGAATGATCCGGCGGAACACCAAGCTGGTGAGCGGCTCCGCAAAGGTGATCACCATGGCCATGGTGTCGATTGCGTGTCTGGGCGTTAGAGGCTTCCACATTCAACAAAATCACCGACTTTCGAGGCGCTGGCCATCTCGATATAGTGCATGGCGGTTCTTGCCAAGCGGTTTACGACCATCGGACCAGCGACGCACCCCGTGTAACCACAGCTCTTCTATGGCGGGCATTTTTTCGGTCAAACGCGATGGTTTGGTTGGCAATGAGGCGTGGGCGTCGCATGCGATTCAATCGCGTTTGATACCGACCCTTGGTGGAGAAACCTCCAGAGGGTGATGGCTGGAGCCACAAGGTCAAGTTTGACGGCTACCGCTCGCAGATCATCAGGGATGATGGCGGCGTGCGGATCTTCACACGTCGGGTCTCGACTGGACGGCAGGAGCGCTTGCGAAGCTCGCCAGCACCGTCACGCACGCCTTGACGCTACGTCGCGTCTGGCGACTGTTCCAGATGAACGCGCCCTGGACGCGATCAGTTAGAGCCAGGGAAATTGACGACATCCTGATGATCTGCCGACGCCACTACGCTCGGCTCGCGCAGTCGTACGCCGGCGCCGCCGCCATTGTCTGGAATGAACTCGACGCCGGCGGCCTCCAGCGTCACCCGCAGCTTCTCGACGGTCTCCAATCGCACGCGCATTGGTTCGTCGCCGGGCTCCAACCTCTTGATTGTCGGCAGCGATACGCCAGAGGCCTGGGCCAACCTTTCCTGGGACCACCCCAACACTGCTCGTGCCGCCCTGAGCTGTAACCGTTTCATGATGCAAATAGTCTCTCTTTTGATGCTATGCGCATTGACAACCCGAAATTGTGCCGTCAATACTGATACCATTAGCATCAAACAGGGGGGTCCCGCAATGTTCGGAAACTACCAATCCAAGTTCGATCGGCGTCTTTTTCTCACTGGCGCTGCCATATCCCTCGCCAGCGTTGGCGCCGCCTCCGGCGCTGCCGCCGCTGCGCCGGAGCTATCGTCCGAAGATAGGGTGAAGGCTGCCGCGGAGGAGCTTTCAGCGGCCATGACGGCGCTGCATGGCGGCACATGGCGCACGCTGATCGATCACGGCGCCCAGCTCGCCGCAGTGTCTCGCGATTTCAGCGACGACAGGACGAAGGTTGCTCTCTTCAAAAACTACAGTGATGGGAGAGAGGCGAAAGTGGATCTATGCGTCGTTAGGCACCAAAAGGGCGATCGTGACAATTATCCCGCGGGTAAGCCCGCAGGTAAGGGTGTCGGCGCGTCCTCTTAGCCGGAAGCGGCTGAAAGTCTCGTCGGCAGGAGCCTCCGGGACCTCTGTGGAACATTGTGGCCTCGAAAAACTTCGGCCGTTGCGCTGTTCTCCCACAGTGCGTGTTCCCACGAATGTGAACTGGCCCGCTGCCATCATCTCTCCGGCGGCGGGCATTTTTGTCGTATGGCGGGACCTTGTTGACCGCCGCAGATATAAACCACTCGGCGGCAGGGTGCGCAGGTACCCGTCGGCATGTTTGAAAGGCGGCAACTCCCGAACTGCTGGTCAGGACGGGCTTCTATTTCCGTCGAGGAAACACGAGGACTTTCGCTGCGGTTTCCAACTCCAGCGGTTCGTGGCCAGGCTGCTCGTGCCACATCACCTGGCGCAGGTCGCGCTTGTCCACCGCTTGGCCGCAGACCTCGCACAAATAGAAACGGTCGCCGTCGGCCTCGCCCTCGTGCGGCTTGCCTTCGATTGGTGGTCCAAGGTCAGATAGCTTCGTCATGCCGCTGGCAACATCCGGCTACCTAAAATGTTCCGGAACTATTTTAGCTAAAGCTGATTGAATTGCGTGCCTTGCGAGTCGGTGCATGCGTCTGAAATTCATCAAGCCCATGGAGCCGGAACTGGTCGACACGCCACCGCAGGGCGATGACTGGCTCCATGAGATCAAGTTCGACGGGTACCGCACCCAGCTCATCAAGGACGAAGACGGGATTCGGCTGATCACCAAGAACGGTTACGACTGGACGGGTCGCTATATCCAACTCGCCGGCGAAGCCGCGGCGATCGAGGCGGAAAGCTTCATCATCGATGGCGAGGCGATTACGATTAACGAGGCGGGCCTGTCCGACTTCCACGTGCTGCAATCCGCCGTCACCAGTCGCAAGCCATCGCGCGACCTGTATCTGGTCGCGTTCGACCTGCTCCACCTCAATGGCCACGATCTGCGGAACCTGCCGGTGGACGACCGTCGCGAGATCCTGCAGGAGCTGCTTCCGGCCGCTGGCCGAATACAGTTCAGCGAACCGATGCCGGGCACGGGCGCGGCCGTCTATCACCTGGTGGACCAGGCCGGCCTTGAAGGCATGGTGTCGAAGCGCAAGGACAGCGTTTATCGCAGCGGCCCGACGATGAACTGGCGCAAGATCAAGTGCTATGCCGAAAAGGAGATGGACATCATTGGCGTGCAGCGAGAGGCCGGCAAGCCGGCCATGGTGCTCATGGCTGACAAGGGCCGTTACGCCGGCGGTGCCTTCGTCACTTTCAAGGCCGACAAGCGCCAGCGCCTATGGGACCGGGTGCAGGGGAAGGTGGGCGGGCCGGTCCCGAAAGGGCTCAAGAGCGACAAGGCGGAGTGGCTGAAACCCGGTCTCGTCGGCCGCGTGCGGTTCCTGAAGGGCGAGGAGAAGCTCCGCCACGCCAAGCTGCTCGATTTCCGGGATGAGCAATAGCGAGCGCTTGCCTGCGTATAGATCAGGAATATAATCCTTCCCGTTGCCGGTCGGTGATCGCCACCATGCCGCAAAAAAACCCTCGCCGACACCCTGGCCGCCGGCGAAGCAATGCATGTGCATTGCTCGCACCCGGCGTGCGGCAGGTCGATCCAACTTGACCTCGAAGGCGCTGATCGAGCGACTTGGGGCGATGTTCTCGTCGGTCTGTTCATCTGCTCGGCATGCGTTGCCGCTGGGCCGCAATCGCCGGCCGGTGTTCTTCACATGCATTCCGGATTATGAGCGCTATCAGCAATGCTGCTCCGCGTCGGCGAATCCTAGGCGGTTCGCTCAGACGAAAAGATTCCACAGCAAAGTCTTGACGATCAAGGAAAATGTTCCTTTTCTGTTCTCATGGCGCACGATCCGATCGACACGCTGGGCAAGGCGACTCGGCACAACATGCTCGTCAAAGCGGAATGCAGCTGCGGCAACGTCCGCTACCACCGTTCGGCCGACCTGATGATGGTATTCGGCGGCGGCCGTGATCCGCAAACCCTGAATTTCACCTGCGATCGCTGCAAGCCGTCGATCAAAGTCACGCTGGTTGAGGTGCACCCCGAGCACCTGCCTAAGAAGCTGATGATCCACAAGCCGATGAACGTAGACGGCAAGATCACATGGTACACCGAACGCTTCCGGGGATGAAAAGCTAGCCGGCCGGCTTGCCCCTCAGTTGCGCCAGCCTGGCGCGAAGGGCCGCTTGCGCCCGGTTCCCGTCGACGTTTCCTGGTACCTCGCGAACGGCTTTAGATCGCGCAGCTCGCGTCGTTCTAGCTGCCGCCACAACTTGGCACCTCGCGCGCATGTCGCGGACGGCGGCAGGGGTGACGAAATCTTTGTTCGCGATACGCTCGATGGTGAGATTGCCTTTTCGGGCCTCTGCCCGTAGCGCTGCCGGGGTTAGCCGCCCGCCAAAGAACCGGTCGCAGGCCTCCTGGAGGCGGATGGGAGCGTCGTCGTCAATGCTACGATCACTCATGTCTCCGGTGCTTGGCGAATGACCCACCGCAATACCTCTCATCTTCCGCTTCCCTGTAGACGAATGCTCTCGCCGGCCGAGGCTGCCGATTATTGTGGCGGTAAAACGGTCGACTGGCTGAAGGCACACGTTCGGGTCGCACCGGTAAAGATGGGCCGATTGGTTCGCTATGACGTGCGCGCACTAGATCGCTGGCTTGACGGCCTAGACAACTACGGTCCGACAACGGGCGACGACTGGTTGAAACTGCTCGACTAGTCGCCGCTAGGGCATGAAACATGCCATTCGCCGGCGACCGATGCGACGGGGATGGGGTTGGGCGGGGTTTGCCAAGCAAATGCGGGCAAATACGCGCGCGGAACGTTCGAAGTACATACTGGCCGTTTCGTGTTGCATTTCATGTTGCAAGAACGGGATTGTACGCGACGGGACGCTTAAGGATTACAATGACTTACAAAGAACGGGCCAGCACGGGGCTTGCAACACGAAGCAAAGAACCAGTTGCGACTTAACGTACTGGAATCCCTTGGTAAAATGGATGGCTGGGGAACCTGGATTCGAACCAGGACTAACGGAGTCAGAGTCCGTGGGTCTACCGTTAACCTATTCCCCAGCAGGCGCGGTCATGGACCGCGCGGGCCGAACGGCTGAGCCGCTTGAGCGCTGCCTTGTAGCCGCCAGCGGAAAATAGTCAAGCCTGCTCTGCGGCTCAATTGACAGCTTTTATCCCCGGTTCCGAACGCCACCTTTTTCAGTGGCATGCGAGCTCCGGGCCTCAGCTCTCCCTGCGGCTGAACTGCGAGCGTTCGAAGAACAGCACGATGCCCAGGCCCAGAAACAGCGGGATGATGAGATAAAACAGCCGGAACACCAGCAGCGCGGCCAGCACGCCGACCGGGTCCATGTCGGAAAGCCCGGCCAGGAACACCACTTCGAATACGCCCAGGCCACCCGGCGCGTGCGAGATCTGGGCGACCGAGAAGGAGACGAGGAAGACGCCGAGCACGACGAAATAGCCGGGATTGTGCAACTCGGGCAGGGCGAAGAAGATGATCGCCGCGGCGGCGAGCAGTTCGATCGGGCCGATCAGCAATTGCCGGGCGACGATCGGCAGCGCCGGATAGTGCAATTGGAAGCTGGCGATCTTCAGCGGGCGCAGATGCAGCCAACTGCCGAATATGTAGGCAGCGATGAGGACCAGCATTGCGATGCCTGCCGCCTCCGACCAGCCGTGATGGGCGATGCCGGAGAAGCGGTCGATAATCTGCGGCTCGAACACCAGCACGAGACCGGAGGCGAGTATCGTCGACAGCACGAAGGTTATCCAGCAGACCGCCACCAGCACGCCGACTTCCTGGCCGGTCAGTCCTCTCGTGCCGTAAGCGCGGTAGCGGATGACGGCGCCGGAGAACACCGAGCCGCCGATATTGTGCGACAGCGCGTAGGTGGTGAAGGAGCAGAGCGTCACGAACAGCCACGACACTCGTCTGCCGATATGCAGCAACGCGATGTGGTCGTAGCCGGCAAGCGCGGCATAGGCGACGACCGAACTCAAGCCCGCCAGCATCCAGCCGCGAGCCGGAATGGCCGCCAGCCCGTCCCAGACGTCGTCGAGCGAGATGCCGCGCAATTCATGCCAGAGCAGCAGCAGCGAGAAGATCACCGCGCCGATGCCGACGACCGGCCAGAAATAGCGTCTCCAGTTCATTGCCCAACTGCCATGCGTTGCGTATCCGCTTCCTTTTCTGCCGAGAGCCGACCGCCCCGAATTCCCCGTTCAATTCAGAAATGCCTCATTGAAGCCGGCTATTCAACCGCGAACACTTGTCGCGCCTGATGTCGTCCGGATTTGCTGCGCGCCATGACGGCAAGTGCTCCGGCAAACGCGGCCGCCACGGCTGCGCCGGGCGATCATGTCCGACGGCGTTGCGCTACCAATCCAGCCTTGCGGGTGCATTACGCCAGTGCAAAGTAGGCGGCGCACCCAGCCGGCAAAATTCAGCATGCGGCTCTTGGTGATCGGCCACGGCACTGTTAGTCTGGCGGCAACTTGAAACAATGCGAAAGCGCCTGCTGCGTCCGTCACCGGTTCGCGCGGCGCCGGAAGGAACGACAGTGGAAGACCGCGACACCGGCGCAGGCGCGCCGGAGGTGGGCGCGTCCAGCGCTTCCCCGGGGTCATCAGGCCCGGGGACAGCCGGTTGGCAGCAACGCCGCCCGACGGAGCCTCGCTCCGTGAATGGGCAGGCGGGCGACGCGACCCACAACCAGAAGGGCAAGCCCAAGAAACGGCGCAAGCGAAGGCGTGGGCGCAAGGTTTTTGCGCGCGACGATGCGCGCCCCGGGGACAGTCGATCGCCGGGACAAGGCAAGGCCGCTGTCGCGGCGGTGGAACTGAAGCCCGTTGCCACTGCGACGATCTCGCCCGTCGTTCCAGTGCCACACCCAGAACATGGCAACCGCCGGCCGCCGGTACACGAGCTTCCCGTCTTCGCCGCGCTGGACCTCGGCACCAACAATTGCCGGCTGCTGGTCGCCGTTCCCACGCGTCACGGCCAGTTCCGCGTCATCGATGCCTTCTCGCGCATCGTCAGGCTGGGCGAGGGGCTGACCGCCAATGGCCGGCTCGGCCAGCCGGCGATGGACCGCGCGGTCGAGGCGCTGAAGGTCTGCGGTGACAAATTGCGCGGCCGCAAGATCAGGAAGGCAAGGCTGATCGCCACCGAAGCCTGCCGCACGGCTGAAAACGGCGTCGAATTCCTTGACCGTGTCGAACGCGAGGCCGGCCTCAAGCTCGAGATCATCGACCGCCGGACAGAAGCCCGCCTTGCGGTTTCCGGCTGCGGCTCGCTGGTCGAGCGCGACACGCAAGGCGTCGTCCTGTTCGACATCGGCGGCGGCTCTTCCGAAATCGCGCTGATCGACCTCACCGGCCGCCGTTCGCCGCGCCTTGCCAACCACATCGTGTCGTGGACATCGCTGCCGGTCGGCGTCGTGTCATTGGCGGAACGCTTTGGCGGCCGCACCGTGACGCGCGAGATCTTCACCGCCATGGTCGACGACGTCGCCGGCAGGCTGGCCGCTTTCGATGGTCGCGATCGGCTGAGCCATCTCAAGACGAGCCCGAATTTCCATCTGCTGGGCACTTCGGGAACGGTGACGACGCTGGCCGGCGTCCATCTCGATCTCGAACGCTACGACCGCCGCCGGGTTGACGGCCTGTGGATGGACCGCGACAGCGTCGATCGCATGGTGGAGAAACTGGTCGGCTGGGATTTCCAGCAGCGCTGCGCCAACCCCTGTATTGGCGCCGACCGCGCCGATCTCGTGCTGGCCGGCTGTGCTATCCTCGAAGCGATCCGCGCCGTCTGGCCCTCGGAGCGGCTGCGCGTCGCCGACCGCGGCCTGCGCGAGGGCATATTGAGCGAGCTGATGGCCGATGATGGCGTCTGGCGCAACGATGGACGTACTAGCGCATGATCATGCTCAAACAAGAAATCAGGCAATGACCAAAAAACCGGAAAAACCAGGGTCCGCCAGCATTCGCGTGCTGAAGACGCGGATCAAGAAGAAAAGCGGCCTGAAGGAATCGTCGCGCCGCTGGCTGCAGCGCCACATCAACGATCCCTATGTCCAGCGCTCCAAGGCCGATGGCTATCGCTCGCGCGCGGCCTACAAGCTGATCGAGATCGACGACAAGCACCACCTCTTGAAGCCCGGCATGAAGGTGATCGATCTGGGTTCTGCCCCCGGCGGCTGGTGCCAGGTCGCGGCCGCGCGCACGAAATCGACGGCCGAACATCCGCATGTCGTCGGCATCGATTATCTGGAAATGGATGCCGTGCCCGGTGCGCCGGTGCTGCTGCTGGACTTTCTCGATCCGCAGGCTCCGCAAAAGCTGGCCGAGGCGCTGGGCGGGGACCCGGATGTCGTGCTGTCCGACATGGCGGCGCCGACCACCGGCCACAAGCGGACCGACCATATCCGCACCATGCATCTGTGCGAGGTGGCGGCCGATTTCGCGCTGTCGGTCCTCAAGCCGGGCGGCCATTTTCTGGCCAAGACCTTCCAGGGTGGCGCCGAGAACGAGCTACTCTCCATGCTCAAGAAGAATTTCCGCTCCGTCCACCACGTCAAGCCGCCGGCCTCGCGTGATGAATCGGTCGAGCTTTATCTCTTGGCGAAAGACTTCAAGGGGCGAGAGGCCGGTCAGGAATAGCGCCTTGCCTTCTCCCCTTGTGGGAGAAGGTGGCCGAGCGAAGCTCGGTCGGATGAGGGGTGCTCCAGCTTGGCAATACGCCTGTATTTCCAAGGCCTCATTCTGTCACACACCCCTCATCCGTCTCGGCGCTTCGCGCCGATCCACCTTCTCCCACAAGGGGAGAAGGGAAGGCTGCCTCACTCTCCCGGCGATCTAACCGGTTGCAATGTCTTGGGCGTCGTCAGCAGCCCATGGCCGGAGACTGCGTTGCCGGCGTCGGGTGCCAGCCGCATGAACGACAGCGACGCGGCGGCCGAAATCGCGGCGACGATGAAAAAGGCGGTGTGGAAGTCAGCGAGCGTCAATGGTTCGCCATGGATGCCGGTCGACACTTCCAGGATGCCGCCGGCAACCGCCACGCCGAGTGCGATCGACAACTGCTGGAAGACGGCGGCGATCGGCGTTGCCTTGCTAGTGTCCTCGGCCGAAACCTCGGCATAGGAGAGTGCGTTGACACCGGTGAAGAACATCGAGCGGATGAAGCCGCCGACCAGCAATATGGCCAGCATCAGCGCGTAAGGCGTTTCGGGGGTGAAGAGGCCGTTGACGGCGATCGATGCGGCAGCGACCAGCGAGCCGGCGATCAACACACGGCGGAAGCCGACGACGCGGAAGATCGGCGCGGTGACGAATTTCATGCCGATGGCGCCGATCGCCGAGACGAAGGTGATCATGCCCGACTGGAACGGAGTCAGCCCGAAGCCGATCTGGAGCATCAGCGGCAACAGGAACGGCACGGCGCCGATGCCGATCCGGAACAGTCCGCCGCCGAGCACGGAGGAGCGGAAAATCTGGTTGCGGAACAGGTCGAGCGCCAGCAGCGGATTTCTGGCGCGGCGCGCATGCATCAGGTAGAGCGCTCCCGACAGCAGCCCCACGGCCACGGTGATGAAGCCGGTCGCCGGCGGCAGATAAGGCAGGCTGACCACCGACAGGCCGAAGACGATACCGGATGCCGCCACCCCGCTCAGCACGAAGCCGACGAAATCGAGCGGCGGCGTCTCCATCGATTCGGTTTCCGGCAGGAAGCGGGTGGCCAGCCAGATGCCGATCAGGCCGATCGGCACATTGATCAGGAAGATCCAGTGCCAGGTGAAATAGGTGGTGATGAAGCCACCGATTGGCGGACCGACCAGCGGGCCGACCAGTGCGGGGACGGTCAGCCACGACATGGCGGCGACCAGTTCGCTCTTGGGCGTGGCGCGCACCAGCACCAGGCGCCCGACCGGGGTCATCATGGCGCCGCCAATGCCTTGCAGGAAACGCGCAATCACGAAGGCCGGCAGCGAACCGGACAGCGCGCAGGCGACCGAACCGGCGATGAACACCGCGATCGCGGCGCGAAAGATGTTCTTGGCGCCGAAGCGGTCAGCCATCCAGCCGCTGATCGGAATGAAGATCGCCAGCGACACCAGATAGGCCGTCAGCGCCAGTTTGAGCGCAATCGGGCTGGTATGGATGTCGATGGCGATCGCCGGCAGCGATGTCGCGATGACGGTCGAATCCATGTTTTCCATGAAAAGAGCGACCGCCAGGATAAGCGGAATGGTGCGGTTCAACGAACGCGTCCGAATTGGTCGAATTTGCCTGCCGGCTGGGGGCATGCCGATACAATGGGCGGTTATCATGCCCTGGGGCCGATGTCGCATTAATTTGCTGTCACTTTTGTGCGATTTCGACGCCGCGGAGTGCCTGGGCAGTGATCAGAGACTGCTTGCCAAGGAGCCAAGCTATCGCTATTGTAGTTAAAATAACTACTTGGATGGATCATGGACGAATCCGTTTCAGCCGCCGACGCCAATCGAAAATTTTCGCTCATTCTTCGTGGTGTGCGGGAAGGGCAGAGCTTTGTCGTGACCAGTCATGGACGGCCGGTTGCGCGGATCGTGCCCGCGGACAATCGCGGTCAGGTGGCCTCGCGTTCGCGCAACACATTGCTGTCGCGGCTTGAACGGCAGCCTGTCGTCGATGCCGGGCAATGGACGCGCGACGAGCTTTACGAGCGGTGAAGGTCGCCCTCGACACCAATATCCTTGCTTACGCTGAAGGCGTGAACAACGCCGACAAGCGTGACGCTGTCCTGGAATTGCTGCGCAACGTTCCGCAAGAGGCAGTTGTCATTCCGGTTCAGGTGCTTGGCGAACTCTTCAATGTGCTTGTTCGCAAGGCTGGACGATCTTCGCAGGAAGCTCGGGATGCACTTCTGGGCTGGCGCGACGCCTTTCCGGTCACAGCAACGTCGCCCGAGGTCATGATGATGGCGGTCGATCTCGCCGCGGACCATCATTTCAGTATCTGGGATGCAGTCATCCTATCAGCTGCCTCGCAATCGGGTTGCCGGCTGCTCCTGTCGGAAGATCTGCAACATGGCTTCACCTGGGTCGGCGTGACCGTTGTCAATCCTTTCGCATCGTCGCGTCATGAATTGCTCGATGCTCTTCTGGGCGCGGACTAGGCTCCAGGAAAAGTGTGGAACGGTTTCCGTCTGGAACTGCGTAGAAACAGCAAGTCGGATCGGTTCCGCGACCCTATCGACACTGAGCCGATCCTTAACGACCACTCAACGATCGGCTTTTCAACGCCGCCGCGACGTGTTACCAGCCACCGCCAATCCTGAAAGGGAATAACGAGTCGGCGCTGTCCATTCCGGTCCAGCGCTTTTTCTGCATTCGAAGGGCTGGCCATGGCAAGAATCATCGAAACCTCCACCGGCGCACTGGCGCTGACCTTTGACGACGTGCTCTTGCAGCCCGGTCATTCCGAGGTGATGCCCGGCCAGACCGACATCCGCACCCGCATCGCCGGCGACATCGACCTCAACGTGCCGATCCTGTCGGCGGCGATGGACACTGTTACCGAGGCAAGGCTTGCCATCGCCATGGCGCAGGCCGGCGGCATCGGCGTCATCCATCGCAATTTCTCGCCCGCCGAACAGGCCGAGCAGGTGCGGCAGGTCAAGAAATTCGAATCCGGCATGGTGGTCAACCCGGTCACCATCGGTCCCGACGCCACGCTCGCCGACGCCTTGTCGCTGATGCGCACCTACTCGATCTCGGGCATTCCGGTGGTCGAGAATGGCGGCGCCGGCGGCCACAAGACCGGCCGGCTGGTCGGCATCCTGACCAATCGCGATGTACGCTTCGCTTCCGATCCGGCGCAAAAGGTCTACGAATTGATGACCCGTGAGAACCTGATCACGGTCAAGGAGAATGTCGACCAGGACGAGGCCAAGCGGCTTCTGCACCAGCACCGCATCGAGAAGCTGGTGGTGGTCGACAAAACGGGCAATTGCGTCGGGCTGATCACCGTCAAGGACATCGAGAAGTCGCAGCTCAACCCGCACGCCACCAAGGATGCGCAGGGCCGCCTGCGCGCCGCGGCCGCCACCAGCGTCGGCGATGACGGCTTCGAGCGCGCCGAGCGTCTTATCGAGGCCGGTGTCGACCTTTTGGTGATCGACACCGCGCATGGCCACTCGCAGCGCGTCCTGGACGCGGTGACGCGGGCGAAGAAGCTCTCCAACTCCGTGCGCATCCTGGCCGGCAACGTCGCCACCGCGGACGGCACGCGGGCGCTGATCGACGCCGGCGCCGACGCCGTCAAGGTCGGCATCGGTCCGGGCTCCATCTGCACCACCCGCATCGTGGCCGGGGTCGGCGTTCCCCAGCTTTCGGCCATCATGTCGGCGGTCGAAACGGCGCATAAATCGGGCGCGTCGGTGATCGCCGACGGCGGCATCAAATATTCCGGCGATCTCGCCAAGGCACTCGCCGCGGGCGCCAGTGCCGCCATGATCGGCTCGCTGCTGGCCGGCACCGACGAAAGCCCGGGCGAGGTCTATCTGCACCAGGGCCGCTCCTTCAAGGCCTATCGCGGCATGGGCTCGGTCGGCGCGATGGCGCGGGGCTCCGCCGATCGCTACTTCCAGGCCGAGGTGCGCGACACGCTCAAACTGGTGCCGGAAGGCATTGAAGGGCAGGTCCCCTACAAAGGACCTGTGTCTGGCGTGCTGCACCAGCTTGCAGGCGGGCTGAAAGCAGCTATGGGTTATGTTGGTGGCCGCGACCTTGCCGATTTCCGCGACCGCGCCACTTTTGTGCGCATATCCAACGCCGGACTTCGTGAAAGCCACGCCCATGACGTCACGATCACCCGCGAAAGCCCCAACTATCCCGGCGGAGCCTGATTCTTCCGGGTTTTGGCGCAACTTGACCGCCATGGTGCTGCGCCTGTCGCGCCATGTCGCGGCGCTCTGCTTCCTCTCGGCGGCGGTCTTCATCGCCATGACGGTGATGGAGTTCTTCTATTTCCGCCAGTTGAGCGGGGGCTTGGCCTCGCTCGACATGCGCTATTTCGGATTCACGCCCGACGAAGGCATGGCCTGGCTGACGGCGCTTGGCCGGCGTGGTGGAGAGATCATCCTGGTCTGGCATTACCTGACCTTCGACCTTTTGTTTCCGGCGCTGTTGTCGCTGACACTGGTCAGCCTGATCCTGGCAACCGGCCGGCGTCTGAAGAATTTCCGGGTGCTGCCGGCGCAGGTGCAGGCGATCTTCGCGCTGGTCCTGGTGCTGCCATACACACTCGCCGACTACGCCCAAAATATCGCCGTGGCGCGGCTTCTGTCCGATTTCCTCTACGCCAACCCGGACTCGCTGTCTTTCGCCTCGGCGTTGATCGTCACCAAATTCGCGTTTCTCGCCGTCCCGGTCATCGTCATTGCCGCTTTCTGGCTGGCGGGCCAAAGACGTCGGAATTGAGGCCGGACAGGACAGGGGCGTTTTCATGAACCAGACCGCGATCTTCTGGCCGGTGCTAGCGCAAGTGCTGCTGGTCTACATCATCTATGTCGTCATGGGCCGGGGCCGCTATTTTGCCGTCAAGTCGGGTGAAGCCAAGGTCGGCCAGTACAAGGTTCGTTCGACCGAGCCGGCCTCCACTGTCACCGTCGCGAACAGTTTGATCAACCAGTTCGAACTGCCGGTGCTTTTCTACGTGCTGTGCCTGTCACTGCACATGACCAACGGCGTCAATTACATCACGCTCGCACTGATGTGGATTTTTGTCGCGTCGCGCTATTTTCACGCCTGGTTTCACCTGACCAGCAACAACCTACTGCTGCGCAACCGCTCCTTCGTTCTGGGCGCGGTGGTGCTGGCCCTGGGCTGGATCTGGTTGGCCCTGCACTTGCTCGCAATCGTCTGAGCTGCGCCAAATACCTTCTCCACAAGCCGAGACGGAAAAGGCCGGTGCTTACAGGTCGAACACCGCTATTTTTCGCTTGTCGAACTTGATGCCGATCTCGCCGCGCACAAGCTTCAGCGCCTGTTCGCCGAAGACGGCGCGCCGCCAGCCTTGCAGCGCCGGCACATCGGCATCCTCGCCCTCGGCCGCGATGCGGTCGATGTCGTCGCTGGAGGCGAGCACCTTCGAGGCGACACCCTGTCTCTCGGCGACGATCCTGAGCAACACTTTCAAGAGTTCCGCGGCCGCGTTCGAGCCCTCGGGCGGCTGGAAGCTTTTCGGCAGTTTCGGCATCTGCTCCTTGGGCAGGGCGAGCGCGGTGTTGACCGCGCCGAGCAGTGCCGTCGCCGTCGAGGAGCGTTCCCAGCCCTTGGGCGTCGTGCGCAGCTTGGCAAGGGCCGCCGCATCGCGCGGACCCTGCTGCGCGATCTCGTAGATCGCGTCGTCCTTGAGCACGCGGCCGCGCGGCACGTCGCGCTCGCGCGCCTCGCGTTCGCGCCATGCCGCCACGCCCTGCACGATCGCCAGCTCCTGCGGTTTGCGAAGTCGCATCTTCAGCCGCTTCCAGGCATCCTCGGGGTGCGGATCGTAGGTCTCGCGCGAGGTCAGGACATCCATCTCCTCATTCAGCCAGTGGGCACGGTTTTCCCGCGCCAGCTCGGCGTTGAGGTGCTGATAGACCTCGATCAGATGGGTAACGTCGGCCAGCGCGTAATCGAGCTGCTTGTCGGACAGCGGCCGATGGCGCCAGTCGGTGAAGCGCGAGGACTTGTCGAGCCGCGCCCCGGTGATGCGCTGCACGAGCTGATCGTAGGAAACGCTGTCGCCGAAGCCGCAGACCATCGCCGCCACCTGTGTGTCGAACACCGGGTGCGGAACGAGATCGCCGAGATGGACGATGATTTCGATGTCTTGCCGGGCGGCGTGGAAGACTTTGACCACCGCCTCGTTGGCCATCAGCCTGAAGAAGGGAGCCAGATCGATTTCAGGTGACAGCGGATCGATCAGCGCCGTCACGCCGGGCGCGGCCATCTGGATCAGGCACAGGATTGGCCAGAAGGTCGTTTCGCGGATGAATTCGGTGTCGACGGTGACGAAATCCGACTTTTCGAAAGCGGCGAGAACGGTCTCGAGTTCTTTCTGGGTGGTGATGACGTGCATCAAATCGCTTTTGGCAGGAGTAGGGTCTTCCTAGATTTCAGCCGGGAAGGCTTTCGTCAAGCTGTGGTGCCGCCGTCAAGACCCTTCCGGACTGTCTGAATCACTATTTCTCCTCGCCAGCCGCGCGAAAACGGTTGAGGTGCGCAACAGCGCGGTGAAGCGGCTGCGCTTGCCGGCCGGCACGCCGGATCGTGCCTGCATGCGGTAGAGGATGACGGCGATGAAGACCGCGTAGACCACGGCGCTGAAGACAAACAACGCGCTTGGCCCGAAATATTGCATCGCGGTCGAGGCCGCGAAAGGGCCGCCAATGGCGCCGAAGGAATAGAGCAGCATCAGGGCCGCGTTGATCAGCACGAACTCGCCGGCATCCGCGCGATCATTGGAATGTGCCGCCGACAGCGAATAGAGCGGCATGGCGAAACAGCCGAAGATGAAGATGATGATGAAGTTGAGCAGCGGATTGCTGCCGGCGATGAACACCAGCGCCAATGCCGAAAGCATCGCGCAGCAGGTCGTCATCAACAGCACCCGTCGCCGATCCCAGCGGTCGGAGAGGTAACCGAGCGGATACTGGATGATGGCGCCGCCGAAGATGCCGACGCTGACGAAAGTGACCACATCGGCGACCGACATGCCGATCTGCTCGGCATAGACCGGCGACAAGGTGCGAAAGGCACTGTTGGTGACGCCGACGGCGATGCAGCCGAAGCAGCCAAGCGGCGAAATCCGCCAGACGCGCGCCAGATCGAGCTTGACCTCCTCGGGCGGCGTCGGGTTGGAGCGGTCGCCGAGCGAGACCGGCACCAGCGACAGCGTGATCATGATCGACATGATGGCGAAGATGGTAAAGCCGCCGGCGCCGAAGACGGGAATCAGGAACTGGGCCGATGTCACCGATCCGGTATCGACCATCCGGTAGATCGCCAGCACGCGGGCGCGGTCCTTGTTCGTGACGCCTGAATTCAGCCAGCTTTCGACGATGGTGAACAGCCCGGCGAAACAGAAGCCGCCGGCAAAGCGCACCGCGCACCACATGACCGGATCGAGGACCAGCACCAGCAGCAACGTACCGACCGAGGCGATAGCCGCCAGCGCCGAAAACGCCCTGATATGCCCGACCGCCTTCATGATGCGCGTGATGGCCAGGCAGCCGAGCAGGAAGCCGGCGAAATAGAAGGTGCCCATGAGGCCGATGTCGGACGCCGAAAACCCTTCCTGCGCGCCGCGCAACGCGATCAGGGTGCTTTGCAGTCCATTGCCGCCGAGCAGGATACCGGCGGCCAGGAGAAGCGGGATCAGCGGACGGATGGAAGACATGAAGGAAGATGATCACGTATCGGTGATCTCTTTCTTGAACCATCGCCTTGGCGAATGCCAGAGGCAATTGCCGGCGGCGTTGAGCCTGTGACGCCCACTTGCCTTGACAAACCATGCCTCCCATGCGCTTTTCGCGCAAATTTTGGGCCGGGCTGCGATGCTTTGGCCCGCAACCCACAATCCCGGACTTTTATCCATGACCATGCATCGTTACCGCAGCCACACCTGTGCCCAGTTGCGAAAGAGCGACGTCGGCAATTCCGTTCGTCTGTCGGGCTGGGTGCATCGCGTGCGCGACCATGGCGGCCTGCTCTTCATCGACCTGCGTGATCACTATGGCCTGACCCAGATCGTCGCCGATCCCGATTCGCCTGCCTTCAAGGTCGCCGAAACCTTGCGTGGCGAATGGGTGATCCGCGTCGACGGTGAAGTCAAGGCGCGCTTGCCCGAGACCACCAACGCCAACCTGCCGACCGGCGAGATCGAGATTTTCGCCCGCGAGATCGAGGTGCTGTCCGCCGCCAAGGAATTGCCGCTGCCGGTGTTCGGCGAACCGGACTATCCCGAGGACATCAGGCTGAAGTACCGATTCCTCGACCTGCGCCGCGAGACGTTGCACAAAAACATCGTGGCGCGCACGAAAATCATCGCCGAGATGCGTAGGCGCATGGGCGAGATAGGCTTCACCGAATTCTCGACGCCGATCCTCACTGCCTCGTCGCCGGAAGGCGCGCGCGACTTCCTAGTGCCGTCGCGCATCCATCCCGGCACTTTCTACGCGCTGCCGCAGGCGCCGCAGCAGTACAAGCAGCTGATCATGGTGTCGGGCTTCGACCGCTATTTCCAGATCGCGCCCTGTTTCCGCGACGAGGATCCGCGCGCCGACCGTCTGCCCGGCGAGTTCTACCAGCTCGACCTCGAAATGAGCTTCGTCGAGCAGGACGACGTGCTGTCGACCATGGAACCGGTGATGCGGGGAGTCTTCGAGACCTTCGCCAGCGGCAAACCGGTGACGCAGAAATTCCAGCGCATCCCCTATGATGTCGCCATGCGCAAATACGGCTCCGACAAGCCCGACCTGCGCAACCCGATCGAGATGCAGGCCGTCTCCGACCATTTTCGCGATTCCGGTTTCAAGGTGTTCGCCAACATCCTGGCCAACGACCCGAAGGCGGAGGTTTGGGGCATTCCGGCCAAGACCGGCGGCAGCCGCGCCTTCTGCGACCGCATGAACTCCTGGGCGCAAGGTGAGGGCCAGCCGGGGCTGGGCTACATTTTCTGGCGCAAGGAGGGCGACAAGCTCGAAGGCGCCGGCCCGCTCGCCAAGAATATCGGCGAGGAACGCACCGAAGCGATCCGCCTGCAACTCGGCCTTGCCGACGGCGACGCTGCCTTCTTCGTCGCCGGCGACCCGAAGAAATTCGTTTCTTTCGCGGGCGCTGCGCGCACCCGTGCCGGCGAGGAACTCAATCTTGTCGACCGAGAACGCTTCGAACTGTGCTGGATCGTCGACTTCCCGTTCTTCGAATGGAACGAGGAGGAGAAGAAGATCGACTTCGCCCACAACCCGTTCTCGATGCCGCAGGGTGGCATCGACGCGCTGAACGGCGACGATCTGCTCGGCATCAAGGCGTTCCAGTACGACATGGTCTGCAACGGTTTCGAGATCGCCAGCGGCGGTATCCGCAACCATTTGCCCGAAACCATGGTCAAGGCGTTCGAGACGGTCGGGCTGGACCGCGCCACGGTCGAGGAACGCTTTGGCGGCCTCTACCGCGCCTTCCAGTATGGCGCGCCCCCGCATGGCGGCATGGCCGCCGGTGTCGACCGCGTCGTCATGCTTCTGGTCGGCGCCAAGAACCTGCGCGAGATCACCATGTTCCCGATGAACCAACAGGCCTATGACCTGTTGATGAACGCGCCGTCGGAAGCGAGCCCGCAGCAGCTTCGCGATTTGGCGCTGCGCGTCGCGGTTGCGAAGAAGGACTGACGGCAGCGTTGCAACTGCCCTTTCTCCCCGTCACTATACGGGGAGAAATGTCCGGCAGGACAATGAGGGGCGGCGCGGGTGCTGGCGATTTGCGAGCGGTCGTAGCAACTGAAGCCTTCTGACAGGCAATCGGTTCAGCATCGAATTTCATATTCGCAAGCTTCAGCGCTGCCCCTCATCCGCCTGCCGGCACCTTCTCCCCGTATAGTGACGGGGAGAAGCCAGCTAATTCGATCAGTCCTCGTTGGCCTTGACGCTGACGCCGAGCGTCTTCGGCAGGTCCAGCGGGTTCGACATGGCGCCGGCCATGATCAGCGCGAACGGCACCGATGCCGGCGGCTCGGCCGAGATTTCGAGGCTCTTCGGATCGTCGAGATATTTGCTGACCGCCGCGGTCACCTGAGCCGTCAGCTCGGGATTGTTGAGCTGCGCCATGCCGAACGGCACGATCGCCTTGGCCTGGTTGGCGATGTCCTTGGCCGACATGCCTTGCTGCTTGCCGACATAGTCCAGCACCTTGCCGGTCAGCGAATCGTCGTCGAAGCGGATCGAGGCGCTGTTGAACGAAAGCTGCTGCAACAGGCCGAGCATGGCCATGCCTTGCGCCGAATTGTCGGCGCCTTCCGGCTGTGCGGCCATCTTCTTCTGCATTTCCTGCAGCGACTTGATGAAGTCGATCGTGTAGCCGCCGAGGTCGAAGGTCATGCCGAGCGTGCCGGCATTCTCGACGGAGATGTCGTATTTCGACAGTTCCATCTTGCCGTCCGATGGCTGCCAGGTGCCGGCCATTTCGAGATTGCCCGAGATGTTCTGGTAACCGAGCGCGTTGATGACCTCCTTGGACTTGGGATCGTCGACCAGCGAGAGATCGGCCGTGAACTTCTCCGTGTTGGCGGTGAACTCCATCGCCTTGCCGTCGGCGGGCGGCGTGATCTCGATGGCAAGGCCGTCCATCGAGAAGGCGGTCTTGTCGGCCACCTTGACCGTCATGTTCGACAGTTCAGCGGATTTGTACATCATCAGCGAACCCAGCGGGCCGGTGGAGCCGTCGGCCGGCACCGTCATGTCGTGGATGACGAAGGGGCTGAGATCGAGGGTGACGCCGTCCTTGCTGTGTTCGAAGGCCGAGGTCGACACGGTGCCGATATCATAGCCGCCATTGGCTTCGGTGACGTTCTCGAGCTTGACGTCGCCGATCGGCAGCGCTTCCTTTTCCGCGGCCGGTTTCACCGACACGCCCTGCAGCACCATGCTGGTATTGTCGCCGGTCACGCCGGTCCAGGTGATGTCGACGCCCTGGGCCGCGAGTGCTGCCTTCAGCCGGTCCGCGACCGCGGCGTCCTGGGCAAGGGCCGCATTCAGCGGCAGTGTGAGCAAGAAGGTCGAAAGAGCGAATTTCCGGAGAGTTGAGCGGTTGATTGTCATCGCAAGGTCCCTGAGAGTGTCCTGAAATTATTTTTCAATTCTTTGCGCCATCACCATTCCGTGACGAACTGGACGGGAAAAAGGCGTGTCCCGGCACATTGGTCGAAAATCGCGGTGAAAGGCAAACCCGATCCGAACGCTATTGCAGGATGCGGTGAATTTGGCATGAAGGTCGGGCCGCCAGCGTGTCGTGCTTCGCAATAGATGTGGCATGTAACAGGTTGATGTTGGTCGGCAAGCTCGACGTTGCGGTTTCCAGTTGCAGAATAGCGTGCAAATCGACCGGCCGGGTGCGCGCCTCTTGCCGCGAATCACCCGCTCGGCTAGGTCCAACCCATGGGAAAAAGGCTTTTGCCGCCTGGCGGCGGCGATCATATCGAACCGGTCGATCTGAAGAAGGCGCTGGAAGAGCGCTATCTTGCCTATGCGCTGTCGACCATCATGCACCGGGCGCTACCGGACGTGCGCGACGGACTGAAGCCGGTCCATCGCCGCATCATGCACGCCATGCGCCTGCTGCGCCTCAATCCCGACCAGGGTTTTGCCAAATGCGCCCGCATCGTCGGCGAGGTGATGGGCAAGTTCCACCCGCATGGCGACCAGTCGATCTATGACGCGCTGGTGCGGCTGGCGCAGGATTTTTCGATGCGCTACCCCCTGGTCGACGGCCAGGGCAATTTCGGCAACATCGACGGCGATAATGCCGCCGCCATGCGCTACACCGAAGCGCGCATGACCGACGTGGCGACCGAATTGCTTGCCGGCATCACCGAGGATGCCGTCGACTATCGGCCGACCTACAATGAAGAGGACGAGGAGCCGGTCGTGCTCCCCGGCGCCTTCCCCAATCTTTTGGCCAATGGCTCGTCCGGCATCGCCGTCGGCATGGCGACATCGATCCCGCCGCACAATGCGGCCGAGCTTTGCGACGCCGCGCTGCACCTGATCGAGCATCGCGACGCGCCGGTGGCGAAGCTGATGGACTTCGTCCAGGGTCCGGATTTCCCGACCGGCGGCATCATCGTCGACAGCCGCGCCTCCATCCTCGAAGCCTATGAGACCGGCCGCGGCGGGTTTCGCGTGCGGTCGAAGTGGAACCAGGAAGACCAGGGCAGGGGCACTTGGAGCATTGTCGTCACCGAAATCCCCTATGGCGTGCAGAAGGCGCGGCTGATCGAGAAGATCGCCGAGCTGTTGATGGCCCGCAAGCTGCCGCTGCTCGAGGATATCAGGGACGAAAGTGCCGAGGACATCCGCGTCGTGCTGGTGCCCAAGAGCCGTTCCGTCGACCCAGGCATCCTGATGGAATCGCTGTTCAAGCTTACCGAGCTCGAAAGCCGTTTCCCGCTCAACATGAATGTGCTTTCGCGTGGCAAGGTACCCAACGTTCTCTCGCTGAAAGGCGTGCTGCAGGAATGGCTGGATCACCGCCGCGAAGTCCTCGTCCGTCGCTCGAAACATCGCCTTGGCGAGATCGAGAGGCGGCTGGAAATTCTCGCCGGCTACCTGATCGCCTATCTCAACATCGACGAGGTGATCAAGATCATCCGCGAGGAGGATGAGCCCAAACAGGTGATGATGGCCCGCTGGTCGCTCACCGACACCCAGGCCGAAGCAATCCTCAACATGCGGCTGCGCGCTTTGCGCAAGCTGGAGGAATTCGAGATCCGCAAGGAATTCGATGGCCTGACCGCCGAAAAGAAGCAGATAGAGGCGCTGCTGGCCTCCGATGCGAAACAGTGGTCGACGATCAAGTGGGAAGTCACTCAGCTTCGCGACAAGTTCGGCCCGGAGACCGAGATCGGCAAGCGCCGTACCCAGTTCGCCGATGCGCCCGAGCACGACCTGACCGACATCGCGCACGCCATGATCGAGCGCGAGCCGGTCACTGTCGTGGTTTCGGAAAAGGGTTGGCTGCGGGCAATGAAGGGCCATCTGGCCGATCTCTCGACGCTGACCTTCAAGGAGGGCGACAGCCTCAAGCTCGCCTTCCATGCCCAGACGACAGACAAGGTGCTGGTCTTCACCACCGGCGGCAAGTTCTACACGATTGGCGCCGACCGGCTGCCCGGTGGCCGCGGCCATGGCGAGCCGATCCGCATCATCGTCGACATGGACAATGACCAGGACATCGTCACCGCCTTCGTCCACGATCCCAAGCGCAAGCTGCTGCTCGCCTCTTTCGACGCCAACGGCTTCATTGTTCCGGAGGAAGAGGTGGTCGCCAACACCCGCAAGGGCAAGCAGGTGATGAACGTCAAGGCCCCCGACGAAGCCAAGCGCTGCGTGCCGGTCACCGGCGATCATCTGGCCATCGTCGGCGAGAACCGCAAGATGCTGGTGTTCGCGCTCTCGGAAATTCCCGAGATGGGCCGCGGCAAGGGCGTGCGGCTGCAGAAATACAAGGACGGCGGCCTTCTCGACCTCAAGCCGTTCGCGCTGGAGACCGGTCTTTCCTGGCAGGATTCGGCCGACCGTACTTTCACCCGATCGCGCGAGGAACTGGCCGAGTGGATCGGCGCGAGGGCATCGGCAGGGCGTATGGTGCCGAAGGGCTTTCCGAGGACTGGCAAGTTCGGTTGAGCTACGCCTCTTCCTTCTCCCCTTGTGGGGCCCGAAGGGCGGGCGAGGCCCGTGACTCGCCCAGGGCGGTGGCCTCGCGTAGCGAGGTCGGATGAGGGGTGTTCCAGGCAACACCAACGCCTCACTCCGCTGGAACCCCCCTCATCCGTCTCGGCGCTGACGCGCCGATCCACCTTCTCCCACAAGGGAAGAAGGAAGAGGCGCCGCCACCACGATTTGGACTATCGTCACGATTGCTGCACTATATCGGTCCATAACTGGCCGGATGGGCCGGGGAGAACAGGGCGTTTGAAGGAAGCAAGGATCCAGAAACCGGAACGACAGCAGCGCCTCTTCGGGCTGTCCACACCGCTTCGGTCGGCCGTCATACCGCCGCTGTCGGCGGCACGCTGGCTGCTCGTGCTGATCGTCGCCGCCGGCGTCTATTTCTTCCACGGTTTCCTGTTCCCGGTGCTGGCCGCCCTCGTCATCGCCTTCGCCAGTTGGCCGCTCTACCGACGGCTGCTGGTCGGCGCTGGCGGCAACCGCACCATCGCCGCCACCTTGGCCATCCTGTTCATCCTCGCCTTCCTGGTGATCCCGATCGCGCTTGCCGGCACCTATGCCATCAACGAGGTGCGCGAATGGGTCGGCTGGGCGATAGAGACCAATCGGCACGGTGCGGTGACGCCGCACTGGATCGCCAGCCTGCCTATCGTGGGTGAGTGGCTGAACGAGCAGTGGACCACCAATCTCGGCCATCCCGGCGGCATCGGTGAACTGATCCAGCTGGTCAGCGGCGCCAATATCGGCAGCATCTACCGGGGCGCGCTCGCCGCCGGCGGCAGCGCTTTCAGCCTATTTCTGACGCTGCTGTTCATGATGATCGCCCTGTTTTTCGCCTATCGCGACGGCGAGAATTTCGCCGGCCAGATCGACCGCCTCGGCGAACGCATCCTGCCGACCCGCTGGGAGCGGATCTCGCGCGTCGTGCCGGCGACCATTTCCTCGACCGTGACGGGCATGACCGTGATTGCCATCGGCGAGGGGCTGGTGCTGGGCATCGCCTACTGGCTGGCCGGGGTGCCGTCGCCTGTGACGCTGGGTGCGTTGACCGGAGTGATGGCGCTCATCCCCGGCGGTGCGCCGCTGTCCTTTACCTTGGTGTCGATCTACCTCGCCGCCAGCGGCTCACCGATGGCCGGCCTGGCGCTGTTCATATGGGGGACGGTCGAGCTGTTCATCGTCGACAAGACGCTGCGCCCCAAGCTCGTCGGCGGACCGATAAAACTGCCCTTCCTGCCGACCTTTTTCGGCCTGATCGGCGGTGTCAAGACCATGGGGTTTCTCGGCCTGTTCATCGGCCCGGTGCTGATGGCGCTGCTGGTCGCAATCTGGCGCGAGTGGCTGCGCGAAGTGGAACTGGCCGACGAGACGGCCGCCGGATCGGCGGCCGAGATCGAGGCCGGTCCGCGCATCGAGGCCCTGCCCGAACCAGGCGCCGCGAAGAAGGCCAACGCCTGATACGGATTTCGCTGCGGCTCTAAGCGGGATGGTGCACCGCCAGGTCGCCGCGGCGCCTGCGTCCATCATGCAACTGCCAGAGCGAATGGGCGACCAGGGTGACAATCAGGATGCCGCCGCCGATCAGGCTGTTGCGTGTCGGCGTCTCGGCAAAGATCATCCACACCCAGATTGGCGCCAGCACGGTTTCGAGCAGGTAGAACATCGCTACTTCCGGTCCTGAAATGTATTTCGGCCCGGCGGCGAGGCAGAAGAACGAGATCGGCATGATGACGGCGCCGTTGAAGATGATCCACCATGGCGCGTTCACGTGAAAACCTTCGCCCGTCACCATGAAGGCGGCCAGCCCAAGCGGCAGAAGGACACCGATGAGCGAGGTGAATCCCATATCCTTGCCGCTGGCACGCGAGATGGTGATGGCGACCGCGATGAAGAAAGCCGAGCAGAGCGCCATGAAATCGCCGAACAGCTTGCCGGTGCCGACCGAACCGCCGACGATGACCAGCACGCCGAGGATCATGACAAGCATCGCCACGATCGTCACCGCCCGCGGTCTTTCCTTCAGGAATATCCAGGACAAGAGTGCGGCGAACACCGTGTTGAAGGCCAGGATGAACACCAGATCGGCGGTCGAGGTGTGGAAGACCGCGGTAACGAAGGTGATCGAGGTCAGCCCATAGCATATCGCCACGATCAGTCCGGACCAGCCGGGGATCAGCGGCGGGACATTCCGGCTCAGAGCGCGCCAGACCGACCAGATGATCATCGCGGCGATGAAGGTGGTTCCGGTTCGCAGCAGAAGGATCGTCCAGGCGCCGCCATCCGCAAGGCGTATCAACGGTATGTCGACAGTCAGTATCAGTCCGCCAATGGCGGTTATCAGAAGGCCCTTCTGGTGATCATGGTGAGAGGACATGCAGGAACTTTCGCAATTGAATTGCAGGCGGCGGCCGATCGGCGCAATCGCGCACTCTCTCCAGCCGAGCGGCTGAAAGACCAGCATCCCCTGCCTTGAAACAGTTTAAGCGTGGATCGTGGGAAAACTCAGCGTCAGACCGCTTCGTTGGTGTAGCGCTCCCAGCCTTTTGGGCCGAGATGCTCCTGCGGCATGAAGCGCATCTTATAATTCATCTTGCGCGAACCATTGACCCAGTAGCCAAGGTAGACATGGGGCAGTCCCATCGCCTTGGCGCGGGCGATATGGTCGAGGATCATGAATGTGCCGAGCGAGCGGCTTTCGAAATCGGGATTGAAATAGGAATAGACCATCGACAGGCCGTCGGCCATCTTGTCGGTGAGCGCGACCGCGATGAGTTCACCCTGACCCTTGCCGGTGATGAAGGTATCGGGTCCGCGCCGCCGATATTCGATCACCTTGGTGTCGACATGCGTATCCTCGACCATCATGGCGTAGTCGAGCACCGTCATGTCTGACATGCCGCCGCGGCGGTGGCGGGCATCGAGATAACCGCGAAACAGGGAATATTGTTCGGTCGAGGGCTCGGCATTGTGCATGGCGCCGACGAGGTCGGAATTGTGCTGCAGCACGCGTTTCATGTTGCGGCTGGCGGTAAACTCCTGAGCCAGGATGCGCACGGATACACAGGCGCGGCAGGTCTCGCAGGCTGGCCTGTAGGCTATGTTCTGCGAGCGCCGGAAGCCGCCTTGCGTGAGCAGGTCGTTCATCTCCGAGGCCTTGTCGCCGACCAGATGCGTGAACACCTTGCGCTCGAACTGGCCGTCGAGATAGGGGCACGGCGACGGCGCGGTCAGGAAAAACTGCGGCGACTGGGTCGGGTGCTGCGTCATCGAGCCTTGGAAACACTCCTTCGAATCGCTCTACCTTTGGCTCCGGCGACGAAAAATTCAACAGGATTGTGAAGGTGTGGCTGACTGAACACCTTCACATTTGCGCTCAAGGGCCCGTGGTTTCTCTTGAGGGCCGGTTTTTAACGGCCGGTACGGCTGACGACAGTGCCGAGCAAAAGATCGTGCAGCGTGCGCTTGCGGTCGGAGAACAACGTCACCAGCAAGACCAGCGGCGACAGGATGACGTTGCCGGCCCAGAACAGCACGGAATGGACGACCGCCGTGAGGCCATCGATCGGCCTGCCATCGAGACGGTCGAGGCGGATGCCCATCATCTTCATGCCCGTAGTGGCCTGGTCGGAGCTGCCCAGCGTGTTCCAGATGTAGAGGATGGCGACTGCCGGCACCAGGACGCCAAACAGCATCCAGCCAAGGCCGAGGGTCAAAAGGCCGAGGAAGAACACCAGGATCGCGAACGGAATGGTCAGCAGGGCGACGATGATATAGTCGAGCAAGAAGGCCAGGATACGCCTTGTGCGGACGCCTTCATAAGCCCTGACATCGTCGAGCCGAGTGTCGATGATTTCGCCGTCGAGAACGCGAGCGTTCATGTCATTTCCTCGTAACGGGGCCTGCTTAGCCTGCGCCCACCTCACCAAAAATGGTGAAGGCTCATGGCGGAATCAAGATAGGGACATTTTCCCGCCACGCCGGGCGGGACAGAATGGGCTGACGGTCTGAACCGGTTGAATTCGCAGTGTGGATGGCGTTAGCTTGCTGCGGCGCAACAAGACGCCGAGGGGACGGGGCAATATGGACTACGACATGCTGGTCATCGGCAGCGGCCCCTCGGGCCGCCGCGCGGCGGTGCAATCGGCCAAACTCGGCAAATCGGTGCTGGTGGTCGACCGGGGCCGGCGTCTTGGCGGCGTCTCTGTCCACACCGGCACCATTCCCTCGAAAACGCTGCGCGAAACGGTGCTCAATCTCTCGGGCTGGCGCGAGCGCGGCTTCTATGGGCGCGGCTATCGGGTCAAGCAGGATATCTCGGTCGGCGACCTGATCGAGCGCCTGCACAAGACGCTCGACCACGAGGTCGAGGTGCTGCAACACCAGTTCATGCGCAACACGGTCAAAAGCGCGCGCGCGGCGGTGAAATTTCTCGGCCCCAACAAGGTCAGCCTGACATCGGACAGTGGCGACTACAGCGAAGTCGGCTTTGCCAATGCGCTGATCGCCGTCGGCACGAGGCCGCATCGGCCGCGCGACGTGCCCTTCGACAAGACCCGTGTCTTCGACAGCGACGAGATGCTTGAACTCGACCGCCTGCCGCGCACGCTGACGGTGATCGGCGCCGGCGTCATCGGCGTCGAATACGCCACCATCTTTTCCGCGCTCGACGTGCCGGTGACGCTGGTCGAGCCGCGCAACTCCATCCTCGATTTCGTCGACCGGGAGATCGTCGACGATTTCATCCACCAGATGCGCGACCGCGGCATGACGATAAGGCTGGGCAGCGCGGTCAAGGAAATCCGCTCCAAGGCGGAAGCCGCCGAGGTGGAACTGGCCGATGGCCGCACGATCCGCTCCGAGGTCGTGCTCTACGCCGCCGGCCGCACCGGCAATGTCGGCAGCCTCGGCCTCGACGTTGTCGGCATCGAGGCCGACTCCAGGGGCCGTATCAAGGTCGATCCGCAGACTTTCCAGACCAGCGTGCCCAATATCTACGCCGCCGGCGACGTCATCGGCTTTCCGAGCCTCGCCTCCACCTCGATGGAGCAGGGCAGGGTGGCCGCCTGCCATGCCTTTGGCGTGACCCTGCCGGCGCCGCCGGAGACCTTTCCCTACGGCATCTATGCGGTGCCGGAGATCTCGACGGTCGGCCAGTCGGAAGAACAGGTACGCCAAAGCGGCGACGCGTATGAGGTCGGCGTCGCGCGCTTCCGCGAGACGTCGCGCGGCCACATCATGGGTGTCAATACCGGCTTCCTGAAGCTGTTGTTCTCGATCGAGACGCGTCGACTGCTCGGCGCGCACATCGTCGGCGAGGGCGCCACCGAACTCATCCACATCGGCCAGGCGGTGATCAATCTCGGCGGCACGGTCGACTTCTTCGTCAACAACACCTTCAACTACCCAACGCTGGCCGAGGCCTACAAGATCGCGGGCCTCGACGCGTGGAACAGGATGGGGCGAGGGTAGGTTACCCTTCCATCTGGGCGAGCAAAGTTCGGATGGTGACCAAACGCTGATTGGGCAGCGAGCGGTCCAGAAAGACAGTCAACCTATCTGCGCAGCCGCCGCCGATCCCGCCAGCCATCGCTCGACGATCGCGGCGTCCGGGTCACCGATTTCGTGGCCCGATGGAACAATCCGGGCGTCGATCTCCGTGCCGTGTCGGCTGAGCAGCGTCACCAGCGCCGGCGCGAAAGGCCCGTAGGTCTCGTCGGCGGCTCCGGCAATGATCAGCGTCCGTGTTCCCGTAAGGTCCGTCGCCGGTACCTTGTCGAGCACCGGCATTGGCCTCAACAGGGCCGCCCTGCGGACGATGCCGGGATGCAGCAGCATCAGGCTCGAAACCAGATTGGCGCCGTTCGAATAGCCAAGGAATGTTGCGTGACCGAGATCAAGTCCATGGCGCGCGGCGCCTTCGGCTGCAAATGCCGCGAACGCGGCGGTTTCGACACGTATGCTTTCCTGGTCGAAGGTGGTCGGCGTGATTCGCTCGAACCAGCGAAAACCGTCCTCCTGGGGGATGCGGCCTCGCACCGCGATCAGGACGGCGTCGGGTGCCATGCTTCTCGCCAGCGCCACCATGCTTGTCTCGTCGACACCCGATCCATGCAGCAGGAACAGGCATTCACGGCGGCCCTTGCCAGCGCCGAGGAGGCGATACGGAAAGGCCAGATCCAGCACTAGGGTGCCGTTTTCGGCATTGTCGCCAGTCATATCGCATCCCGTTGATTATATGAGGTTCCGCTCAATTTGCCGGCTTCAAAACGCAATATTTTCATGCTCCGCGAAAGTTGATTGAACCAGGCGCATTCCGGCCCGTTTCTGCGGCGATACACTCCATCCGGGAGGAATCGAAGCGGTGCGTCGGGGGTCGCATTGCTGGACATGAACAACCAGCTTTGAGGCCTTTTGTCGATGACCACCCCTGTTTCGCCCGAACGCGACACGCGTATCGATGTATTGCGCGCGCTGGCGTTGCTCACGATCTTCATCGACCATGTTCCGGGCACGGCTTTCGAGGCCCTGACCTACAAGAATTTCGGTTTTTCGGATGCGGCCGAAGCGTTCGTGCTGATTTCCGGCATCTCGGTCGCGCTCGCCTACGGCACGAAATTCCGACCGGGAGGCCGGCTTCTGGCGACCTTGAAGATGTGGCGGCGGGCGGGCGTGCTCTACGCCGCCCATATCGTCACGACGATGGTGGTGATGGCCCTGTTCTGCGCCGTGGCGGTGTTTGCCAAGCGGCCGGAACTGCTGAAGCTCATCAATATCGAGCCGCTGATGAAGAATACGCCGCAAGTGCTGGTCGGCATCGTCACGCTCGGCCACCAACTCGGCTACCTCAACATCCTGCCGGTCTATGCGGCGCTGCTTTTGATGGCGCCGGCATTCGTCCTGTTCGTCAGCTACAGGCCCGTCGCGGCGCTCGTCGTATCCGGCACGCTGTGGCTCGTAGCCGGAATCTGGCAGATCGCGCCGCCCAATTACCCCGAGCCCGGTTTCTGGTTCCTCAATCCGCTGTCCTGGCAGTTCCTGTTCAACATCGGCCTTGCCGCCATGCTGCATGTCAGGCGCGGCGGTGTCATTCCGGTCAACCGCTGGCTGATCGGCGCGGCCGCCGCCTATGTGTTGGCGGCGCTGGTGTGGGTGCATAGCCCGCTCTGGGGACATATAACGTGGTTCAACCTGCCGGTGGTGATCGGCGGCTTCGACAAGACCTTCCTGTCGCTGCCGCGGCTGTTGCACATCCTGGCGGTGAGCTACCTCGTCGTCGCCCTGCCGGCGCTCTCCAGCCTGTTCCGCACCAGCCCCGACCACCCGCTGGCGATACTGGGCAAACGATCGCTGCCGGTCTTCATCGCCGGCACGGTGATCGCCATGGTCGCGCAGGTGATGAAGGTGATCAATCCCGGCGGGTTCGTCTATGACAGCCTGCTGATATCGGCCGGCATTGCCATGCAATTCGCGCTCGCCTTCTATCTCGAATGGCTGTCGACCATCGGCGGCTCGGGCAAGGCCCGCACGACGCAAAAGGATCCAGCGCCGGCTCGTGCGCCTTTCGGCCTCTCTGCCGTGGCAAGAGCCAATCGGTAGGCGGTTCGGGGGCGGTTCAACCGCGGGGCTGGCCCGACGAGCCCCGCACGATCAGTTCGACAGGCAGTTGCTGCCGGCTGACCGGCCCGTCGCTCTCCAGGATCGCCCTGACCGCAAGGCGGCCCATCTCGGCGATCGGCTGGGCGATCGTGGTCAATGGCGGCTCGGACACCGCGGCTTCCGGAACCCCGTCGAAGCCGACGACGGAAATTTCGTCAGGCACGTTGAGCCCGCGTGCGCCCAGCCATTCGAGCGCCACCAGGGCTATTCTGTCCGACATGGCCAGGATGGCGGTGGGCGGCGCGTCGGAGGCGAAGATGGTTTCTAGGCCCGCCTTCGTGCTCGCCAAGTCGTTGGCGGTCTCGTAGACGGGCACTTTGGATATGTCGACGCCAACCCGCGAAAGCTCCCGGAGATAGCCGGTGAGGCGGTCGCGCGTCCCTGCATAGGTTGCGGCCCGGACCTGTTCGGCCGAAACAAGGCCTGTCCTGTCGTCGGCGAAGGGCAGCGCCAGGACGGCGAAGCGGCGATGTCCGAGATCGGTGAGATGGCGGGCCGCCATGCCGGCGCCGGCGATGTTGTCGACACCGATCGCGGCGACCGACCCGTCCTCGGAATCGAGGTCGAGCGCGACGAAGGGCAACTTGCGTTCGCGTGCCAACTCCACCAGGCGCGAGCCGCCCTCGATGCAGAAGACGATGAAGCCGTCGACAAGGGCGCTCTGGATGTTCCAGGCAAGCTGCTCGTTGTTGGCGGCCGAGACCAGGGAAATGCCGGCTCCCGTAGCATCGCAGGCCTGCGAGATGCCCGCCATCATGACGCGCGCGAACGGATCGTCGAAGAAATAGGAGAGGGGCTCGGCTGTGGCAACGCCAATGGCGTTGACCTTGCCGGCGCGCAGCAGCCGGCCCTTTGGATCGGGCCCGCCATATCCCATCGCCTCGGCAGCCGCGCGAACCCGTTCGCGCACTTCCTCGCGTACGATCTCGGGTCGGCTGAATACGTTGGACGCCGTGCCGTGCGAAACACCGGCGGCCTTTGCGATGTCGGCCAGCCGTACGGGTCGTCGATTGCCTGCGGTGAGTGACGCCATTTGCGCGTGCCTCCTGACATGCATTTAGCACGTTCCTGGGCCGCATCTAGTATTTTCGTTGGATCGATTCAAAGTTTGCTTGACCAGCGGCGATCATGGTCTTATGTTTGAATCGATCCAAAATAACAGATTTGAACTGTTTGACTGGCCAAAGGAGGAGCGTCATGCATCCTGTCAACTATCTGTTCGATGACATTTATCGCAGCGACTGGAATATCGGGTCGGCCGCCAACAAAGCCAGGCGCCGTGGTGAAACCGGTCCATGGATTCGCGACCTTCGTTTCCTGGTGGTCCGCAATCGGGGCTAATCAGCCTATTCTTTTCAACGCCCGTGGATTGGATCGATTCAAAACGAGGAGAATGAGACATGCATCCCATCCAGCATCTGTTCGAAGATATTTATCGCAACTACTGGGGCATCATGCCTGCCGCCGAGCGGCCAGAGGCAAGGCGCCTGAAGAAGCCGGCCGCGCGCAATCGTGATCTGCTGATCCGACCCGAACGTCGGCGCTGATTCCTGCTGGATTGAACCTCAGGAACGTGGGCGTGCCAGGGCAGAAATTGCTATCGCCAGCCAGCCGACGATGAGCAAGGTGCCTCCGATTGGCGCCGACATCGGAAACAGTCTCGATCCCAGGAAATCGCGGGCGAGAAGATCGCCCGCGAAAAGCACGAGCCCGGCGAGCAGAACGAGGCTTGCGATGCGCAGCCAGCGGTTTGCTCCTCCGACAAGGCCAACGGCCAGAAAGACCGGAGCATGCATCAGGAGGAACGACGCGGCCGTGCCGATGAAGGCGCCGCCGCGATGCGCGGCTGCTGCCGAAAGCGCCACCCCCGCCGCGCCGACGAGACCGCCGGCAAGCACGAGGAGGCGGCTGCCGTTTGGGTCGGCGAGGTTCATGGTCGGCGTGCTCCTTCTGCGGGTCGGGTAAGTCTCAGGGCTTGCCCGCTTCCAGTGCCATATGCCGCGTCCGCCGCGACTGGACAATCCAGTTGCATACGGCACCGAGCGCCATCAGCACCGATGTGCCGAGAAACACCGCCGGCATGCCGAAATGGCCGCCGACAAAACCGCCGGCCAGCGGTCCCGCGACCTGCCCGACATACTGCGCCGAGATCGCCAAGCCAAGCACGTTGCCGCCGACGCCGTCTGGGATGTTGTGCCTGATGACACTGGTGATGCAGGGCAGGAGGCCGCCCAACGCCACGCCCATCAGGAAACGCAGGCCGATGAGCTGCCAGCCGTTGGTGACAAAAGCCTGCGGGATGAGCAGCAGCGCCGAGACCGCCAGCGCTCCCACGACAACGTTCCAGTGCCCGATCCGGTCTGCGAGCTTGCCGAGCCAGGACGCCGACAGGATGGTGCCGAGCGCGGCCGCCGACATCACAACGCCGGCGACGAGCGTCACCCGGCTCTGGTCCTCGATGAGCTGCTGCACATAGACGGCGATGATAGGCTCGATCGACATCGTGGCGAAGGCGAGCAGCATGCCGGTGGTCAGCATGGCCACCACCGGGCGCTTGTCCGGGATCTGCGACCAGCCGCTTTTCGGCTTTGCCGCCGGCGCGGCTTTGGCCGCCCTCTGGCGCGGGTTCTCCTTGATGAGGAAAGTCGTCGCTAGGAAGGCGAGGAAGATCACCCCGCCTGACAAGAGGAAGGTGGCGCGAATCCCGATCACCGGCGGCAGCACGCCGCCGAGCAGGGGACCGACCAGCGAGCCCGCCGTGATGCCCGCCGACAGGACGCCGAGCGCCCAGCCTGAGCGCTCCTTCGGCGTCTGCATGGCCACCAATATGGTTGAACCCGAGGAATAGCCGCCGGCGAAGCCGATCAGCAGGCGCAGCAGAACCAACTGCCAGACCGTCTCGACCATACCCGTCAGCGACATGCAGATCGCCATGCCGAAGGAGGCGCGTACCAGCATCACCTTGCGGCCATAGCGGTCGCCCAGGCGTCCCCACAACGGCGCGACCATGGCCGCGGCGAAGAAGGTGGCGCCATAGGCGATGCCGGACCACTGTACGATGGCGGCATGACCCTGTGCGCCGAGCTGTTCGACATAGAGCGGCAGGAAGGGCAAGAGCAGGGTCATGGCGATGAGCGTGCTGAACGAGCCCGCGAAACAGACGGCGAGATTGCGTCGCCAGTGGATATTATAACCGCTTTGCCGCGTGTCTTCCTGTGCCATGTCCTGCCTGCCCGGTATCGGCGCTTGCTGCGGATACCATTTTGGGATACCAAACTGGTATCCGTCATGAACTTCAAGCCGGTCGCTGTCAATGCGGCTACCGAAAGGATGCGCGATGTCGCAGATGCAGAATGTCGAACGGCAGCTTCGCGAGATGATCCTGGCGCTCGAGATCGGGCCGGGAGAGCGGCTGACCGAACGCTGGATCGAAGGCCGCTTCGGCGCCTCGCGCACGCCGGTCAGGGCGGCACTGCTGCGGCTGGAGACCGAGGGACTGGTCGGCAGGGACGGGCGCGGCTGGACGGTCTCGCCCATTAACCTCGCCGAGCTCGAGCAGATCGCGGTCTATCGCGAGGCGGTCGAGGTCGCGGCGCTGCGGCTGACATGCGGGCAAGCCGACAAGAGCGCTGTCGATATCATCGAGGCGATGCTCGATTCCTGCGACGAAAACACGCCGCGCGAGGAATGGCATCGTGTCGGCATGGATTTTCACATCGAGCTGGCGCGGCTATCCGGCAACGAATTCCTGTTTCGGGCGGTCCGTGACGCCATGACGCGCCTGTCGCGCGCCCGCTGGCTGGAAGTGCGTGACGAAACGGCCCTTGGCCGTGCCTGGCTCGAACATCGCGCCATCCTTGCCGTGACACGCCTTGGTCAGGCCGATGAAGCCGCGCGGATGCTGTCGGCCCACATCGTCGGCAGCCGTGACCGGCTGGTGACGTCGCTTGCCAACGACCGACGTGGCCTTCGCGCCAGGGGATTTGCCGTCGTCGCCGCTTAATGCATGTCGCCCGGAAGTGTCCTCGGTTCCGGGATAACGACATGCATGAAATCAGAAGCTTACAGCAGGTCGGGCGAATTCTATTCGCCGCGACATGCTGTAGTGCGGGCTATGCACGGTAGCGTTCGCCGGAAAAACAGGCGGCGTCTGACGCGAAGCGCACTTTCGGCCTCGCTTCAAGCAAGCCGATGGCGTAAGAGCGGCGATGGAAAACAATCGGTTTGAAACGCCCGTGACCGTCAAATCCGTCACGGCGGGGAGCACTCAGCTCTTGCGTTCGGCAAGGGAGGCTTCCGATTACCTTCTCAACAGCTGGCCCGGGAAGCGCAGCGCCAAGCATCGCGCGGCGCTGCAGGCCTGCCACGATGCGCTCGCCGGCGACAAGCCGGCGATGAATGCCCGACGCGCTTTCATCGCCGCGGCGCGGGAGGTGGATGTTTTCATCAGCGACAAGGCGCCAGTCTGACATAGGCTGACACCGACAATTCGCATTGAGGCACGGCCCGCATTCGCGGGCCGCATGCCGTTACTCCTCGGTTTCGGCCTCCGTCTCGGTCTCGGGCTTCGAACGTTCGCGCGCGGCAACCTTGGCCGCCAGCTTTTCAGCCTTCTTGGCCGCTTTCTGGCGGTCGCGCTCCTTGCGTTCCTGATCGTAGTTTGGTGCTCGCGCCATATCGGCTCCTTTTGTCACTGCCTTGCGGCCCTGAACCTGCCTAGGAGCATTAGCCGTCAAACACAACAGCCGAAGCGACAATGCGTGGATGCTGGTGTCGAAGAGATGCGGGGGCTTGCCAGATGGGCGCCACAATGATGTAGGAAACCCGGGGCGCCAATGAATTGAGAGCTGCCTGTTTATTTTGATCAAGTGACCGATGGCCACAATTTCGCGGACCGCAGCAAGAGTTTTCTACTATGCGAGAAACGCCGCGCGCGATGTCGCTCCGCAGGCGCTGTTTCGCGCCAGGCTGGCCGGCCGTCTCGAAAGGGCCAGGCTTTCCGGTGAGGCGGTGCGCCGCAGGCTGAACTACTACAACAAGCTGCAGGATGGGTTCGCGCCAAGCGGCAATGCCGTGCGCATCGGCAAACTGCCGTTCACCCCGACCATGTACTATTACGACCTGAAGGAATTCGCCCGCTACTTCGATCCCGGTTTGTTCATCGACCTCGAATTCGGCGATGTCAGGAACGTGCCGAAGATGCCGACGATCGTCAAGGATCGGCCGATCCGTGATGACGACAAGAACGCGATCATCATGAAGCTCGACAAGTTTCGCCATTTCCAGATGCCGGCTGACACCATCTCGTTCACCGACAAGCTGCCGGCCGTGGTCTGGCGCGGCGATCTCAACAATCCGATCAGGACAAGATTCCTCAAGGCAGTGCGCGACCTGCCGTTCTGCGATGCCGGCTCGCACAAGCCGAATGCGCCAGCGGAATATGCCAGGCCCTTTCTCAGCATCAGCCAGCACCAGCGCTATCGCTACATTGTCTCGCTCGAGGGCAATGACGTGGCGACCAACCTCAAATGGATCATGAATTCCAACTCGCTCTGCATGATGCCGCCGCCGACCTATGAGACATGGTTTGCCGAGCGGCAGCTCGAGGCGAATGTCCACTATGTACCGCTCGAAGCAGACTTCTCCAATCTTGCCGAACACGTCGCATATTTCGAACGGAATCCGGCGAAGGCAGAGCGCATCGTCGCCGCCGCGAACGCCTATTGCCGCACATTCGACGACGAGCGGGCCGAACAGGCGATCTCCCTGCTGGTGCTCTACAAATATTTCGTGCTCTCGGGTCAGATCAAACCTCATGCCGAGGTGTGGCGCTACATAACGGGCTAGTTGCCGGTGCATCCCCCCGGCGCGCCTCGTCAAGGCCGGCGCCATCTGTTCGGGCACTGCCGGAAAGCGTGGCCCAACGATGCGCAATCATGCCGCCGGAACCATCCCGGCTGTTGTCTGTTTAGTGGCGCTTGTTTTAGATTACGAGAACGATGGCCACCATAAAACGAACGACGGCAAGGGTCTTCTACTATGCGCGAAACGTCATGCGCGATATCGCACCCCAGGCGATCTTCCGACGACGGCTGGCGGGCCGCCTGGAACAGGCCAGGCTCTCGGACGAGGCCGTGCGCCGACGGCTGAATCACTACAACAAGCTGCAGGACCCTTTTACGCCAGGCCCGGATGCGGTGCGCATCGACCAGATACCTTTTGAACCGAGCATGTACTATTACGACCTGAGGGAATTTGCCCGCTATTTCGATCCGTCATTGCTCATCGACCTGCAGTTCGGCGACGTCAAGGGCGTGCCAAAAGTGCCGACGCTCGTCAAGGACCGGCCGATCCGCGCCGACAACGGCAGCGCTGTCATTATGAAGTTCAACAAGTTCCGCCACTTCCACATGCCCGCCGACGCCGTCGCCTTCGCCGACAAACGCCCGGTCGTGGTCTGGCGCGGCGACCTCAACAATCCGATCAGGACACGGTTCCTGGATGTCGCGCGCGACTTGCCGTTCTGCGACGCCGGTTCGCACAAGCGCAGTGCGCCGGCTGAATACAGCAAGCCCTTCCTCAGCATCAGCCAGCACCTGCGCTATCGCTACATCGTCTCGTTGGAGGGCAATGACGTGGCGACCAACCTCAAATGGATCATGAATTCCAACTCGCTCTGTCTGATGCCGCCGCCGACCTACGAAACATGGTTTGGCGAGAGCCAGCTCGAGGCCGGTGTCCACTATGCGCCGCTCGAGCCGAACTTCTCCGATCTCCGTGAAAAGGTAGATTATTTCGAGCAGCATCCGGCCGCGGCGGAGCGCATCATCGCCGCTGCCAATGCCTATTGCCGCAAATTCTCCAATGAACAGGACGAGCAGGCGATCTCCCTGCTCGCCCTCTACAAATATTTCGTGCTCAGCGGCCAGATCGAACCCGATGCCGAGCTCTGGCGGTTCATCGGCAGCTAGCTCTCGCTCTTGGCCTGACACCTATCAGAGATCGCTGCGGTCGAGAACCATGTCGGCGGGGCCGAAGCGATCCTTCGCCGTCAGTTGCTGGTGCCAGTAGGGGTAGAGCAGGGGCGGCCGGCTGACCGCGTCGAGGCGCTGGCGTTCCTCGCTGCCGAGCTCCAGGGCCGCGGCCGCGAGGTTGTCCTTCAGCTGGACGTCATTGCGGGCGCCGATCACCAGCGAGGAGACGGCAGGGCGGCCGAGCAGCCAGGCAAGGGCCACTTGCGCCGCCGATACTCCACGATCCCTGCCGATCTCGACCAGCACATCGACGATCCGCCAGAGCCGGTCCTCGTCGCGGATCGGCGGCTCGGACCAGCCGGCGAGCTGGCGGGCGGTCGGGCTGTCGCGGCGGTATTTGCCGGACAGCAGGCCGCCGGCGAGCGGGCTCCAGACCAGCACGCCCAGCCCCTGGTCGACCGAGATCGGCAGCAGCTCGTACTCGGCCTCGCGCGCTTCCAGCGTGTAATGGATCTGCTGGGTGACGAAGCGTTGCTGATGGAGGCTGTCGCTGATGGAAAGCGCCTTCATCACCTGCCAGCCGGAATAGTTGGAGCAGCCGATGTAGCGCACCTTGCCCTGGCTGACCAAAGTGTCGAGCGCCGCAACGGTTTCCTCGAGCGGGGTGAGGCCGTCCCACTCGTGGACGAAATAGATGTCGATGACATCGGTCTTCAACCGCTTCAGGCTCTTCTCGCATTCGCGGATCAGATGATGGCGCGACAGGCCCTCGTCGTTCGGGCCCTTGCCGATCCGCATCCGCGCCTTGGACGCGATCAGCACGTCGTTCTTGCGTTTGCCGCCGAGCGCTTCGCCTATGATTTCTTCGGACAGGCCGTTCGAATAGACATTCGCGGTGTCGATGAGGTTGATGCCGGCGTCGATGCACATGTCGATCATCCGCTTGGCTTCGGCGAGATCGCTGTTGCCGACCGCGGCGAAGGGCCCGGCGCCGCCGAAGGTCATGGTGCCAAGCGTCAGTGTCGAAACCTTCAGGCCCGAACGGCCAAGGGGGCGGTATTCCATCTCAGATCCTCACGATTTTGTTGAAGAGGCGTGCCGCCAAGGGCAGGCCTGGAACGCGACCGGGGATTTGTAGGACAATTCGGTCGGCTTGTCGCCGTGCGATGACGTCGATGGATCATACATCGCGGAATTTGCAACGGCCGCAATCGCGCCCGGGCTGCAATAAAACCGTCACTGCCGGCCTATATTGAAGTCGGCTCAGGTGTTTCCATTCCAGGCCGCTGGCCAGCAATTGGGGCGCCCAGTGGTAACCGACAGGGCTTGCAAGCGGAGCAGTTGATATGACCGAGCTGAAACAGAATTCCCCTGCCAAGGACTGGCTCGAAGCCGAGCTCGCCGACACGCTCGACGAAGATTATGAGCTCGAATTGTCGGAGCCGGCGCTGTCGATGGAGATCGCCAAGATCTACAAGAACTCGCATCCGCCTTCGATCGATCGGATGCAGTATTTTCGCGACCTGATCAGCCTCCAGTCCGAATTGATCAAGCTGCAATCCTGGGTCGCCTATCACAAGAAGAAACTGGTGGTGATTTTCGAGGGCCGTGACTCCGCCGGCAAGGGCGGCGTCATCAAGCGCATCACCCAACGGCTCAATCCGCGCATCTGCCGCGTCGTGGCGCTTCCGGCGCCGACCGAACGCGAGAAGTCGCAATGGTATTTCCAGCGCTATGTCCCGCATTTGCCGGCAGGCGGCGAGATCGTGTTGCTCGACCGCTCCTGGTACAACCGTTCCGGCGTCGAACGGGTGATGGGCTTTGCCAACCCCGAGCAAGTCGAGGAGTTCTTCCATGACGTGCCGGAGTTCGAGCGCATGCTGGTGCGCTCGGGTATCACCGTGGTCAAATACTGGTTCTCGATCACCGACGAGGAACAGCAGATGCGCTTCCTGATGCGCATCCACGACCCGATGAAGCAGTGGAAGCTGTCGCCGATGGACCTGCAGTCGCGGGTGCGCTGGGAACAATACACCAAGGCCAAGGAGGAGACCTTCGCCCGCACCAACATCCCCGAGGCGCCGTGGTTCATCGTCGAGGGCAACGACAAGAAGCGCGCGCGCCTGAACTGTATCGATCATCTGCTGAAGCAGCTGCCGTACGAAGACGTGCCGCACGAGGAGATCACGCTGCCGGAGCGCGTCTTCAACCCCGAATACGAACGCCAGGTCCTGCCGCGCGAGCTTTACGTGCCGGAGAAGTATTGAGACAGATATTCCCTTCTCCCCGTCACTATACGGGGAGAAGGTGCCGGTCCACCCTCCGCAGCTGCTGCGGAGGACGGGCAGGCAGATGAGGGGCGGCGCCAGCTTCTACAAGTTAAACCCGGCCAAATCGCTGCGTGGACCGAACGTATTCTGAGCTATTTTTGTAATCGGCGGTGTTGTCGGACAAGGCAATCTTCGTTCGGCGGCGCTGCCCCTCATTGTCCTGCCGGACATTTCTCCCCGTATAGTGACGGGGAGAAAGGGGCCTGTACCAAGCGCTCCGCCTAGGCTCGCTTGATGACCACGTGGGTGGCCAGCGCCGTTGCCGCCTGCTCGGTGCACTGATAACCGAGCTTGGGCGTGTCGAGGCCGGCAAAAAGGTTCTCGCCCCTGCCAAGCAGCACCGGCGAGATCGCCAGGTGCATCTCGTCGATGAGTTTCTCCTGCAGATATTGCCGGATGGTGGAGACGCCGCCGCCGACCCGCACGTCCTTGCCGCCGGCCGCCGATTTCGCCTGCTCGAGCGCCGAATGGATGCCGTCGGTGACGAAATGGAAGGTCGTGCCGCCTTCCATGGCTATGGGCGCCCGCTTGTGGTGGGTCAGTACGAAAACAGGCACATGGTACGGCGGGTTGTCGCCCCACCAGCCTTTCCACTTGTCATCAGGCCATTCGCCCCGGATTGGGCCGAACATGTTGCGGCCGAGGATCCAGGCGCCGAGGTTCTCGAAGCTGCGCGCCGCAAAGTCTTCGTCGACGCCCGTCTCGCCACCTTCCTCGCCAAACATCTTGCGGAAAGTGCGGGTGCTGAAAGCCCATTTGTGCAGGGCCGGTCCGCCGACACCGAGTGGATTTTCCAGGCTCTGTTCGGGACCGGCGCCGTAGCCGTCGAGGGACAAGCTGAAAGCGTTGACGCGAAGTTTGGGCACGGGAACCTCCTAAACCACTCTTATTTTGCAATTGGTTTCTTGTAGCAAACTGATTGCTAATTGCAAGCGGTATTTTCCGGACCCATTGCATGTCGCCCGGAAGTGTCCTCGGTTCCGGGATAACGACACGCATAAAATCAGAAGCTTACAGCAGGTCGGGCGAATCCTATTCGCAGCGACATGCTGTAAGGCGCGTGCTTGGACCTCACCGCCAAGTGATGCCCGGAAAATTCCGCGATCAATGGTGTTGGCGCTGTCTCGGCATCCGCCATATCAGCTTATTCGCCGGTGCGTTCCATGAAGCGGATGTGGTTGCTGAACGGGTCGATGACCTCGACCGTGAGAAGAGGACCGGCAAAATCGCTTGCCGGTGCCTGAAATGGCAGGATCTATCCTTTCAGTATAACAGCCACTTCGGGAGCGAAATAGGTCAGGATACCGTCGCAGCCGGCACGCTTGAAAGCCAGCAGCGATTCCAGCATCGCCTTCTCGCCATCGATCCAGCCATTGGCGCCGGCCGCCTTGATCATCGAATATTCGCCAGACACCTGATAGGCGAAGGTCGGCATCTGGAATTCGTCCTTCAGCCGGCGGATGATGTCGAGATAGGGCAGGCCGGGCTTGACCATCAGCATGTCGGCGCCCTCGGCGATGTCTTGTTCGGCCTCGCGCACCGCCTCGTCCGAATTGGCGTGATCGATATAGTAGGTCTTCTTGTCGCCCTTGAGCAGCCCGGCGGTGCCGACCGCTTCGCGATAGGGGCCGTAGAAGGCCGAGGCGAATTTGGTGGCGTAGGACATGATCGCCACGTCCTGAAAACCGCTGGCGTCGAGGGCGTCCCGGATGGCACCGATACGGCCGTCCATCATGTCGGACGGCGCGATGATGTCGGCGCCGGCGGCAGCCTGAATGACGGCCGCCGCCGCGACCTGTTCCACGGTCTCGTCATTGACGATGATGCCGTCGCGCAGGATGCCGTCATGGCCATGGCTGGTGAATGGGTCGAGCGCCGCGTCGGTGATGATGCCGATCTCGGGCACCGCGTCCTTTATCGCGCGGGTGGCGCGGTTGATGACATTGTCGGGGTCGAGGATGTGGGAACCGGTCTGGTCGCGCAGGCCGAGATCGACATTGGGGAAGGTGGCAAGAGCCGGAATGCCGAGCTTGGCCGCGCGTTCGGCCTCCTTGACCGCAAGGTCGACCGACAGGCGAAAGACGCCGGGCATGGCGGCGATCGGTTCGCGGACATTCCTGCCCTCGACGACGAAGATCGGCCAGATCAGGTCGTCGACCGAAAGCCTGTTCTCCTGCACGAGCCGGCGCGACCAGTCGGCCTTGCGCATGCGGCGCAGGCGGCGGCTGCCGGTGACGTCGTCGACGCTGCGCGCGCCGGCGGGTTTTGCTGGGGTGAATTTGTTCATGGCCAAAACTCCGGATCGGCAGCTTTTACCACGAGCCCTTGGTGCTGACCAATGCGACACGTTTGTGCCAGTGTCGAAAGCTGCCACAGCGCTGTCCCTCCACGCCTGTTGGGTCAGGGGTGCCCATTGCCCGAAAGGATCTGTGCCGCGCCTCCGATTGCCACACGAAACGCCTCGTCGAAGCTGACACCGCGCACCTGCCAACGATAGGTCTTGCCGTGATCGGCCAGTCGCCAATCGGCGATCCAGCCTAGCTCCTCATCGCTCCATACGATGCTGCCGGCGAGCGCTCGGTCGCCTCCGGCTTGTTTGGCCAGCCGATCCAGTTTCGCCATGTCGGCCGCCCGCAGCGCTTCTTCGCCCAGGTCGCTCAGCTGTGCGGCCTTCGGAAAGACAACATGCATCAGCATCGGACCGGTGGCATTGACGAAAGATTCGCGCATTGTCTCGCCACGCCCTTCCTCGGCGGTCAGAACGAAATGCCGAGCGCCTTGTTCAGTCGTGAGAAAGACGGTGAGCGTCGGCCGTTCGCCAAGCCAGGGCCTGCTGCCGAGCGACGCCAGCAGCTTGTCGATCACATCAGGTTTGTAGAAGCAGGTGAGATCATGCGGCCGGTCATGCGTGCCTTGCTCGTCATGGATCGGAATGCCCTCCAGCCGGTCGCGGTAGCGAAAGCTGTCGACAAAGCTGCCGGCCTTGTCGCGCAGCGCGTCCATTTCGCGTCTGGCAAGCAGCCGCTGATCGCCGGAAACCCGGATCAGGACTTTGTCGAGGCAAATCCTGAAGCCGAGCTGGCGGTTTTCTTCACCCTGGCCGGTGACGATGGTCTGCGACTGGTAAAGGTCGCCAAGGTCGGCCGCCCTGGCGGAGACATTGCTTGCCCACAACGCCGACAGGCAACTCAGAACAAGGGCAAGGCGCAAAAACTGCGGCATGGCTCACTATCCCGCTCGTGGCCTGTCGTAATGGCCGCCAACGTCTAGCATCGGCCACCGCTTGCCGCCAAGACCGCGGCCGACAGGCCGCTGCCATTGACGCACCCATGCGCCGCCTTTAGCACTTCAGTCCCGCAGGCGCGGGGACAAGGATTCTCTGGCGATGGATTTTGGTGGAGGCGACGAAATTCGCTTCGAAAGGTTGGGCAGGGCCGGCGTCGTCACGCTGACGCGGCCGCAGGCGCTCAATGCCGTTACCCATCGCATGGTCAAGGCGCTGGACAAGGCGCTGCGGTCCTGGGAGCGCGACGACGGTGTGGATGTCGTTGTCGTCAAGGCGGAGGGCAGGGCGTTTTCGGCCGGAGGCGATATCCTGCACATCTACGAAGCAGGCCGGGCCGGAAAGCCGCCGGTCGAGTTCTTCGCCGACGAGTATCGGCTCAACGCCTATATCGCCCGTTTCGAGAAACCCTATGTGGCGCTCATCGATGGCATCGTCATGGGCGGCGGGGTCGGCATTTCCTTCCACGGTTCGCACCGGGTGATGACCGAGAATGCGCAGTTCGCCATGCCGGAGGTCGGCATCGGCTTTTTCCCTGATGTCGGCGCCAGTCATCTGCTGCCGGATCTTGGCGGTTCCTTCGGCATGTATCTGGCGCTGACCGGAAACCGCATCCGCCATGGCGATGCGCTGTGGTCGGGGCTGGCCACCCACACCATCAAGGCCGAAGACCAGGCAAGCGTCCTCGACCGGCTGGTACTGACGGGCGATCCGGAATCGGTGCTGCGCGGTTTCTTTGTTCCGGCCAAGCGGGAGACCGACAGGCCGATCCTGGAGGCGATCGCCCGCCATTTCGCCCAACCGTCGCTGCCGGATCTCATCGACAGCCTGGATCGCGCGGGCAAGGACGAATTCGCGGCCAGGACGCTGGCGACGATCCGCATGCGCTCTCCGACCAGCCTTCGGGTCGCCTGGCGCCAGATCAGCGCCGGGCTGACATTGTCGATGGACGACTGCATGAGAATGGAGTTCCGCATCCTGAACCGCATGCTGGCCGGCCACGATTTCTACGAAGGCATCCGCGCCGCCATCATCGACAAGGGCTCGAAGCCGCAATGGCGGCCGCCTAAGATCGATGCGGTCAGCGAGGCGGATGTCGGGGCCTATTTTTCTCCGCTCGGCGATCGGGAGCTTGAGCTGTGAGCGAGGTGACATCGAGACGCGTCGTTCTGCAGCCCTCGACGGTGGAGGTGATCTTCGCCTGGTTCCAGCGCGTCATCGCGGGCTACTGCCTTATGTTCGGCGTCCTGTACTGGATCAAGCTGATCGGATTCTATCCGGGCTCGCTGTGGCGCTTCGACCTCATGCCGGTGCATTGGCAGGTGGCGGCGGTGATGCTCGCCGTGTTCTTTCCCTTCGCTGCGGCGGGATTGTGGATGCTGGCGTCCTGGGGGCCGGTGATCTGGTTCATATGCGCGGTCACCGAGATCGTCATGTATGCCGGCTTTCCCGAGCTTTTCGGCCATCGTCCCCTGATCATCGTCTCGCATGCCTGCGTGGCGCTGCTCTACATCGTCTTTCGCGTCGTCATCTACCTGCAGAAACGCCCGGCACGGCACTAGTGCATGTCGCCCGGAAGTGTTTTCGGTTCCGGGATAACGACATGCATAAAATCAGAAGCTTACAGCAGGTCGGGCGAATCCTATTCGCCGCGACATGCTGTAAAGCCAATGTACGCATTGATGAGTTGGCGATCGCTCGAATCCGCCCCGGCGATCGTTGCCTAAATCTTTAGGTTAATCATCCTTGCTCGGGTGACCGTTCGTTAAGCGTCTTGCGAAACCTCTTACCGGTAAGCTCTTGTTAGCCCTAGCGTTTAAGTCGAATTTTATGAGTATTCGATAGTGTCGCGATCAAGGTGAAAAACAAAAAATCACCAGGGCGACAAACGAGAGGCAAAGACAATGATCAATTCGCGTCCGGCGGCGAAGACCGCCAACGTTTCCGACGATCGCCGCGAGGCTATCCGTTCCCTGTACATGGAATCGCTGCAGCTGGTCGAGCGTCTGCACCGCCGTCTGCTCGATGTCATCAAGGACGAATTCGACCGCAACGGCCGTTCCGACATCAATGCCATCCAGGCGCTGCTGCTCTTCAACATCGGCAATTCCGAGCTGACCGCCGGCGAACTGCGCTCGCGTGGCTACTATCTCGGCTCGAACGTCTCCTACAATCTGAAGAAGCTGGTCGATCTCGGCTTCATCAACCACCAGCGCTCGCGCATCGACCGCCGTTCGGTCCGCGTCTCGCTGACGCCGAAGGGCAATGAAGTGGCTGATGTGGTTGCCGGCCTCTATGAGCGTCATGTCGGCTCGATCGAACAGGTCGGCGGCATCAACACTGACGAGTTCAAGCAGATGAACCGCGCCCTGCAGCGGCTCGACCGCTTCTGGAACGACACCATCGCCTACCGGATGTAAGACCATCCGGGAAACGGAGCCGCGCCGCAGAAGCGTGGCCATGACAGCGACCTCCAGTCAGGGCCGGTGCCGAAAAGCACCGGTCTTTTCTTTCTTGCGTCCGGCCAAAGCAAATTACGGGCCAAGGCCACGTTGCCGCCATATTCCAATGGAACCGAGAGTGGCAGTGATGCTGTGGTGAAGACCATGCGTCCACCCGCAACCGCATCGCGCCTCTTGGCTTTGTCGCCAATGTGATACGGCCCATGGTTGGCTAATTGTTAAGATTGCCGATTTTAGAGTGCGGGCGAGATCGCGCGATGATCGACGCAGCAAGTGATCGAACGCTACAAGAATGTCTGGAACGTCCATGAGAACCAGCCGCCGCCTTTTCCTTTCCGGAGCCTCCGCGCTCGCCGCCGCCGTAGTGGCCGGTCGTGCGAATGCGCAGGATGTGATCGGGGATATCCTGAAATCCTCGGCGCGCGGCAACTGGGATGATCAGTTCGACGCGCGCGCAAGCGAAGGCGGCAAGGTGGCCTCGACGCTGCCGATCTTCAGCCCGCAGACCGTCGCCTTCACCGAGCAGGCGGTCGCGCAGTATCAGAACATTGTCGGGCAGGGTGGCTGGACGGACGTTCCCGCGACCAAGAAGCTTGAGCTCGGCGTCGACGATCCGGATGTGGTGCCGCTGCGCAAGCGCCTGATGATTGCGGGCGACCTGTCGCAGAGCGCCGGCATTTCGACGGCTTTCGATTCCTATGTCGACTCGGCGGTCAAGCGCTTCCAGTTGCGCCATGGCCTGCCGGCTGACGGCTCGATGGGCAAGTACACTTACGCCGCGATGAACGTCTCGGCGCAGATCAGGCTCGGCCAGCTGCAGACCAACCTGCAGCGGCTGAAGGAGAAGGCCGGCACGTTGGGCAGCCGCTATGTGCTGGTCGACATTCCGGCGGCGCAGGTCGAAGCGGTCGAGAACGACCGCGTCGTGCTTCGCCACACCGCGATCGTCGGCAAGATCGATCGCCAGACGCCGATCGTCAATTCCAAGATCAACGAGATCATCGTCAACCCGTACTGGAACGCACCGGTCTCGATCGTGCGCAAGGACATCATTCCGCTGATGCGGAAGGATCCCGACTATCTCAAGAACAGCCATATCCGCCTGTTCGCGCCCGATGGCAGCGAAGTCGATCCGATGAACGTGGACTGGTCGACCGACGATGCCGCCAAGTACCGTTTCCGTCAGGATCCCGGTTCGGAAAACGCCATGGCGTCGGTCAAGATCAATTTCCCGAGCCCCGACGGCGTCTACATGCACGACACGCCGCAGCAGAGCCTGTTCGGCAAGATGATGCGCTTCGATTCGTCGGGCTGCGTGCGCGTTCAGAACGTGCGCGACCTCGTCACCTGGATCCTGCGCGACACGCCCGGCTGGGATCGCCAGCATTTCGAGGCGGCGATCAAGACCGGCCAGAACACGCCGATCCAGGTCACCAACCCGGTTCCGGTGCATTTCCTCTATCTCTCGGCCTGGTCGACAGGACCCGGCGTCGTCCAGTTCCGCGACGACGTCTACGCGCTCGACGGCGCCAGCGAGCTGCAGATCACGTCTTCGCTGTAACAAGCTGATATTTTTGCAAAAAAAGCCGCCCTAGGGCGGCTTTTTCGTTGCGGACGCCGTCAGATCCAGTCCTTTGACCGGCTGGACGAAGCTCCGGCGATTGGCGATGGTCGGCAAACAGCCGGATTCGTGCCATGGACGTCGCCATTTTCATTCTCGTCGTGCTCGTCTTCGTGGCGCTGTCCGGCGCGCTCGTCCGGCTGGTTCGGGTGCCGCTGCCGGTGCTGCAGATCGCCATCGGCGCGGCTCTGGCGTGGCCCGCCAGGGGCCTGCATGTCGAGATCGATCCCGAACTTTTCCTGCTGGTGTTCATCCCGCCGCTTCTGTTCGGCGACGCCTTCGCGGCGCCCAAACGCGAACTCGTCGCCTTGCGCGGACCCATACTCGATCTCGCCATCGGGCTCGTCTTCTTCACCATCGTCGGCTTCGGCTATGCCTTGCACTGGCTGGTGCCGAGCATTCCGCTCGTCGTCGCTTTCGCGCTGGCCGCCGTGCTGTCGCCGACCGACGCCGTGGCGGTGTCCTCGATCGTCGACAGGAATGTGGTCCCGTCCCGGCTGATGCACATATTGGAGGGCGAATCGCTGCTCAACGACGCGTCGGGACTGGTCATGTTCCGCTTTGCAGTGGCGGCGGCATTGACCGGCAGCTTCTCCTTCGCGGGAGCCTCGCTCAGCTTTCTCTACGCCGTCGCCGCCGGCATCCTGGCCGGTGTCGCGGCCCTGTTCATCGCCGCCAGGGCGCTGCAACTGCTCAACCGCATCGGTGGCGTGCCGGCCGAGGCGCAGGTTCTCGTCATGATCCTGCTGCCTTTCGTCGCCTATCTCGGCGCCGAGCATGTCGGAGCCTCGGGTGTCCTGGCGGCGGTGACCGCCGGCCTGCTGACCGGGGTCACCGGCATGTTCCGTTTCCTCGGCGTGTCGGCGCGCATGCAGACCCTGTCTCTGTGGGCGACGCTCACTTTCGTCTTCAATGGCGCTCTCTTCATTCTGCTCGGCCTGCAGCTTCCCGACATCATCCGCAAGGTCCCGCCGGAATTGTCCAGCCGGCATTGGCTGATCGAGCCGATGGCGACAGTGCTGATCCTGACGCTCTGCCTGATCGCGCTGCGCTTTCTGTGGATCTGGGTCGGCGACATCGCCCAGGCGATCGCGGCGCGTTTCGGCCAGCGCAAGGCCGAGCCGTTTGGATTTCGCGTCCGCCTCGCCGGCTCCGTGGCCGGCGTGCGCGGCGCCATCACATTGGCGGGCATCCTGTCATTGCCGCTGGCTTTGCAGGATGGCTCGCCCTTTCCGGCACGCGATGTCGTGATCTTCCTCGCCGCCGGCGTCATCATCTGCTCGCTCGTAATTGCCAGCTTTGCCTTGCCCAGGATCGCGCGGGGACTGGTCGAGCCGGGCGAGGATCCGGCCGCGGCGGAGGAGCGCCGGGCGCGCGTCGGCGCCGCCAATGCGGCGATCGCCAGGATCGAGAGCATCGCCAACGAGGCAGGCGAGGGCGAGGCGGTCGAGGCTCGGCTGGCCGTCGCCGACAGCATCGTGGCAGGTTACCGTCGACGCATCGCGGCTTCCGACGAAGCCGACGAGGCCCGTGCCGAGGCCCGTGAAGCCGGCAGGCTGGAGCTGGAACTCAGGGCAGCGGGCATCGAAGCCGAGCGCGCCGCGCTGCGCGCCATGTTCCGCAGCCAAGAGATCAATGATCACACGATGCGCGCCCTGTTTTCCGAAATCACCTTGACCGAGGCCTTGCTGAAGCAGCGGCGGAACAGGAAATAGCGGTCCGCGTCGAACCTTTGCCGCAAACCGGCCAGCAAATTTCGCGCCGCAAACGTGGCGAGCCCAAAACAACTGTGTTAATGGCCGGCGAACGCAATGCATGTCGCCCAGAACCGTCCAGTGGTTTGGGACGACGGCATCCAAGAATTTACCCTTTCAACCCCGGGGAACTCAGGCCATGGCAACAGCAGCGGCGGCGTCCAACAAATTCGAATCCTTCTTCGAAACCACTTTGGAAGATGCCGATCCGGAGATCTTCGGCGCCATTCGCAACGAACTCGGTCGCCAGCGCCACGAGATCGAGCTGATCGCTTCGGAGAACATCGTCTCTCGCGCCGTGCTCGAAGCGCAGGGGTCGATCATGACCAACAAATATGCCGAGGGCTATCCGGGCAAACGGTACTATGGCGGCTGTCAGTTCGTCGACGTGGCCGAGGAACTGGCCATCCAGCGCGCGAAAAAGCTGTTCGGCTGCAACTTCGCCAACGTCCAACCGAATTCCGGCAGTCAGATGAACCAGGCGGTGTTCCTGGCGCTGCTGCAGCCCGGCGACACCTTCATGGGCCTCGACCTCAATTCCGGCGGGCATCTCACACACGGCTCGCCGGTCAACATGAGCGGCAAGTGGTTCAAGGTCGTCTCCTATGGTGTGCGCAAGGAAGACCATCTGCTCGACATGGACGCCATCGAAAAGACCGCGCACGAGACCAAGCCGAAGCTGATCCTGGCCGGCGGCACAGCCTATTCGCGCATCTGGGACTGGAAGCGCTTTCGCGAGATCGCGGACGCGGTCGGCGCCTATCTGATGGTCGATATGGCACACATCGCGGGCCTCGTCGCTGGCGGCGTGCATCCCTCGCCCCTGCCGCACGCCCATGTAGTGACGACCACCACGCACAAATCGCTGCGCGGCCCGCGCGGCGGCATGATCCTGTGCAATGACGAGGATATCGCCAAGAAAATGAACTCGGCGGTGTTCCCCGGCCTGCAGGGCGGCCCGCTGATGCATGTCATCGCCGCCAAGGCGGTGGCCTTCGGCGAAGCGTTGAAGCCGAGCTTCAAGGTCTATGCCGAAAGCGTCGCCGCCAATGCCAAGGCGCTGGCCTCCAGCCTAAAGGAAACTGGACTGGACATCGTTTCCGGCGGCACCGACAACCACCTGATGCTGGTCGACCTCAGGCCCAAGAACGCCACCGGCAAGCGCGCCGAGGCGGCCCTTGGTCGCGCCAACATCACCTGCAACAAGAACGGCATCCCCTTCGACCCGGAAAAGCCCTTCGTCACTTCGGGCGTACGGCTGGGCACGCCGGCCGGCACCACGCGCGGCTTCGGCCAGGCCGAATTCCGTGAGATCGGCAAGCTGATCGCCGAGGTGCTGGATGGGCTCAAGGTCGCCAATTCCGACGAAGGCAATGCCGCGGTCGAGGCTGCGGTCAAGGCCAAGGTCGTTGCATTGACCGATCGGTTCCCGCTCTATCCCTATCTCGGTTGACCATCCTTATCCCGGTTGACCATCCTATCTCGGTTGACCGGGCGCGAAGCGTCATCTTTTATCCACCGGCGGTGCGTCACCCCTGATCGGGTGACGCATGGAACTGGAGAATTGATGATGCGCATTTTTTGTCTTGCCTCATTCGGCGCCTTCGGCTGGCTGGCTGCTTGCGGGCCTGTTTTGGCGCAGACGCAGCCCGCCCCGGAAATGCCAGCCACCAGCACTTTCGGCCGCTGGACCACCATGGTCGATACGCTCGACACCGGCCAGGACGCGCACAAGACCTGCGCCGCCTCCACGGCGTTCTTCGACGCGGGTGGCAATTCGGGCACGCTGACATTGTCGATCTCGACAGGCGATGCGCTGCCGCCCGATGCTTATCCGGCCGTCATGATCACCATCGACAACCGGACCCTGCCGACCGACAAGAAGATCGCGGCCATTTTCGGCGATCCCGGCGTCAAGGTTTCCGCGACGGTTTACTCCAACGATGCCGTCAATGGCCGTCCCAGCTGGACGATCGACAACCAGGCCAAGACAAGTCTCGCGCTGCTGCGGGCCATGCGAAAAGTCACGTCGCTCGACGTCACCTTCGGCAAGCAGGCCGTCGCCAGCATTCCGATGGACGGTTTCACGAAGGCCTATCGCAATCTCGGCACATCTTGCGGCTTCCCAACCAAGGACGTTGCGCCTTAACGGCTTGGCGGGCAGGGGACGATGGACATTCTCTGGAAAGGGGCATTGCCGTCTGGCTGCTTGCCGCGCTGGCAATCTTCCTCGCGCCTCGCTATCTCTGAGGCGCGGCAGGCCGTCGAAGAAACGGAACTGCTTCAATCCGCACCGGAAAGGCTCTAATCCTTTCACCTCACCAGATTCGCGAACCCAAGGCTCTCCATGCGCTGTCCCTATTGCCAGTCCGAAGATACGCAGGTGAAGGATTCGCGCCCCGCCGAGGACGGCGCGGCGATCCGCCGGCGGCGTGTCTGCCCCGATTGCGGCGGCCGTTTCACCACGTTCGAGCGCGTGCAGTTGCGCGACCTCGTCGTGGTCAAGAAATCAGGGCGAAAAGTACCCTTCGACCGCGACAAGCTGTTGCGCTCGGTCGAGATCGCGGTGCGCAAGCGCAATGTCGACCCCGAACGCATCGACCGCGCGGTGACCGGCATCGTGCGCCAGCTCGAAAGCTCCGGCGAAACGGAAGTGGCTTCCGGCGAGGTCGGCCGGCTGGTCATGGATGCATTGAAGTCGCTCGACGATGTCGCCTATGTGCGCTTCGCCTCGGTCTATCGCAATTTCCGTGAGGCCAAGGATTTCCACGAGTTGCTCGGCGAGCTGAAGGGGGACGAGGAAAAGAGCGAAGAGGACGCCGGCTGAGGATGGCAGGACCGCAACGCAGCGAGGCCGAACAAGCGGCCCTTGACCGCCGTTTCATGGCTGCGGCCTTGCGGCTGTCGCGCAAGAACGCCGGTCGCACCTCGACCAATCCGTCCGTCGGCACGATCATCGTGCGTGACGACGGTTCAGGCCCGATGATCGTCGGCACCGGCGTCACCGCGATTGGCGGTCGGCCGCACGCCGAGACCGAGGCGCTGGCCGAGGCCGGCGAACTCGCGCGGGGCGCCACCGCCTATGTCACGCTCGAGCCTTGCGCCCATCACGGCCGCACGCCGCCTTGCGCCAACGCGCTGGTCAACGCCGGCATCGCGCGTGTCGTGGGCGCTGCCAGCGATCCCGATCCGCGGGTCTCCGGCAAGGGCTATGCCATCCTGCGCGAGGCCGGTGTCGAAGTGGTGGAAAAGATCCTGGCCACCGAAGCTGCCGAACAGATGGCGGGCTACTTGATTCGTTCTCTGAGAAAGCGCCCGGAAATTATTCTGAAGCTTGCGCTTTCCAGCGACGGCAAGATCGGCAGGGAAGGCGCCGGCCAGGTCGCGATAACAGGCGACATGGCGCGCCGCGAAGTCTACCTGATGCGCGCCGAGGCGGACGCTATCCTGGTCGGGATCGGCACGGCGCTGGAAGATGATCCGGCACTGACGGTGCGTTTGCCCGGGCTGGAGAACCGTTCACCCGCACGCATCGTGCTCGACCGTCAGATCAGGTTGCCGGAAGGCTCGAAGCTGGTGTCGGGCGTCGATCGCGTACCGCTTTTCGTAGCGGCTTGCCTGGAGGCCGATCCGCAGCGCCGGGCGGCACTCGAGCGCGCCGGCGTACGCTTCATCGGCACGGAGACGCACGAGGGCGGCGTCGCATTGCCGGAACTGCTTGAGGATCTGGCGGCGCTCGGCATGGCAAGCGTGCTGGTCGAGGGCGGTGCCAAGGTGGCGAGCGCTTTCCTGGCCGACGGGCTGGTCGACCGCATCGTGCTGTTCCAGGGACCGGAAGCGATCGGCGAAGACGGCATTGCATCGCCTGTCGACGCTGACCATATCCCGGCAGATTTTCGCAAGCTGCGCGAGATGCGGTTCGGCGAAGACGGCTACGCCGAATGGATCAGGGATTTTCAGGGATAGCGATCGATGTTTACCGGCATTGTCACCGATATCGGCACCGTGGCCGCCATCAAGCCGCTGCGGGAAGGGGTGGGACTGCGCATCGACACCGCCTATGATCCCGAGACCATCGCCATCGGCGCCTCGATTTCCTGCGGTGGCGTCTGCCTGACGGTCACGGCATTGCCCCACAGCGGCTCGAATGTGCGCTGGTTCGAGGTCGAGGCCTGGGAGGAGGCGCTCAGGCTGACGACGGCGGCGGGCTGGAAATCGGGCACCAGGATCAATCTGGAGCGGGCGCTGAAGATCGGCGACGAACTCGGCGGCCACATCGTTTCGGGCCATGTCGACGGCACCGCCGAGATTGTCGAGCGCAGGGATGAGGGCGATGCGGTGCGCTTTACGCTGGAGGCGCCACGCCATCTGGCGAAATTCATCGCGCCGAAAGGCTCCGTCGCGCTCGACGGCACCTCGCTCACCGTCAACAGGGTCGAAGGCACCCGCTTCGACGTGCTGTTGATCCATCATTCGCTGACCGTCACCACCTGGGGCGAGCGCAAGGCCGGCGACCGCGTCAATCTTGAGATCGACACCATGGCCCGCTACGCGGCGCGGCTGGCGGAGGCGGCGAAAGAGGGGCTGTAGGCACAGCCCCAATCTCACCTCGACTTAATCAACTTTAATCGCTATGATTAAACTTGATTGCGAGGCTTGAATGGACACAAAAGTTATCACCGCTCATGTTCCGCTACCGCTTGCGGAGAAAGTGGACCAACTGGCTGCTCGACTTGAGCGTCCGCGCGGGTGGATCGTCAAACAAGCCCTTTCCGCTTGGGTCGATTTGGAGGAGGAACGTCGACGGCTCACGCTTGAAGCGCTGGCCGATGTCGACGCTGGTCGGGTTATAGACCACCAGGCCGTTCAGGCATGGGCCGAGAGTCTTGGTACTGAAAAGCCACTGCCGGTACCACGTTGATGGAGCTGAAGTGGACCAGTAAGGCTTTGTCCGATCTGGTCAGGCTTCATGACTTTCTTGCAGCAGTGAACAATCAGGCGGCAGCCCGTGCGGTGCAGTCGCTGGTTGCCGCCCCAGCACGGCTAATCGAGAATCCGCGTATCGGGGAGAAGCTGGAAGAGTTCGAGCCGCGCGAAGTCCGCCGCATTTTGGTCGGCAACTACGAGATTCGCTATGAGATAGCGAACGCCACGATTCTGTTGCTGCGCCTGTGGCACACGCGAGAGGATCGATAGGACGACTAGCCCACGGGCAATCTTCCGCTTGCGATCAAACCGGCTTCGGCCTAAGTCACCGGCGACCCCGGAGACATTTATGGCTGGCACATCCCAACACGGCAAGGCGTTCATCCGTCCCAAGACGAAGGCGCACTTGCTTATCATCGAGGCGCGCTTTCACGACGACCTTGCCGACGCGCTGCTCGACGGCGCGACAAGCGCGCTCGATGAAGCGGGCGCGACTTACGACGTCGTTACTGTTCCCGGTTCGCTCGAAATTCCCGCGGTGATCACCTTCGCGCTCGACGGCATGGCCGAAGGCGGGACGGGCTATGACGGTTTTGTCGCGCTCGGCACCGTTATCCGTGGCGATACCTATCATTTCGACATCGTCGCCAATGAATCCAGCCGTGCGCTCATGGACCTGTCCGTGCAGGACTCGGTCTGCATCGGCAACGGCATCCTGACCACCGAGAACGATGCACAGGCGTGGACGCGGGCCAAGCGCTCGGAAGGCGACAAGGGCGGCTTTGCCGCGCGTGCGGCGCTGACCATGATCGCGCTGAAGGAACAGTTGGGAGCGCGATCGTGAGCGAACCCGCTTCGCCAGGACAGCCCGCGGTGCGCCACGCCAACAAGCGCGGTGCTGCCCGTCTGGCTGCCGTGCAGGCGCTCTACCAGATGGATGTTGCCGGCAGCGGTGTGTTCGAGATCACCGCCGAGTACGAGGCGTTCCGCCTCGGCAAGGAAGTCGACGGTGCGCTCTATCGCGAGGCGGACGCGCAGTGGTTTCGCGCCATCCTGACAGGCGTTGTCGAGAACCAGAAGACCATTGATCCGATCATCCGCCAGGCGCTGACCGACGACTGGCCGCTGTCGCGCCTCGATTCCACGCTGCGTGCCATTCTGCGCGCGGGCGTCTATGAGCTGATGAAGCGCGAGGACGTGCCTGTCGCGGTGATCGTCACCGAATATGTCGATATCGCCAAGGCCTTCTACGAGGAAGACGAGCCGAAGCTGGTCAACGCCGTGCTCGACCGTGTGTCACGCCGTGTGCGTGGCGAGGGCCGCGGCAAGGACGCTTCGTGACCGCCATCGCCGTCGAGGCGGGCAAGGAGGCGCGGCGGACCGCGCTGATCCTCGCCGCCTCGCAGGCGATCATCGGCTCGGCGGCTCCCATAGCCATCTCCATGGGCGCGCTGGCTGGGCAGTATCTGCTCGGCGCCGACAAATCCCTGGCGACGGCGCCCATCACTGGCTTCAATCTCGGCGTGGCGCTCGGCGCCTTGCCGGCTGCGGCCATCATCCGATGGCTCGGCCAGCGGGGCGGCTTCATGACCGGAACCGTCGTCACCGCGCTCGGCGGGCTGGTCGCCACCCTGGCATTGTTCCACGGCAGCTTCTGGCTGTTCGCGTTCGCATTGCTCGTCATCGGCGTCGGCGGCGCCTTCGTCCAGCAGTTCCGTTTTGCCGCTGCCGACAACGCACCGCCGGCGTTCAAGGCGCGCGCCATCTCCTTCGTGCTCGCCGGCGGCATCATCACCGCCATTCTCGGACCTCAGATCGTCATCTTCACCCGCGAATTGTTCGCGCCTGTCATGTTTGCCGGTTCTTTCGCCTCGATCCTGCCGCTGGCGGCGGCCGGCGCCATCATCCTGTCGTTCCTGCGCTTGCCGGCGAAGGCCGCGAGCAAGGTGGTGGACGTTGCCGACGGCGATGCCAGACCCCTTTCCGAAATCGTCACAAAGCCGCGTTTTGTCGCGGCGCTCTTCTGCGCCGTCGGCAGCTACGCGCTGATGAGTTTCGTCATGACCGGCGCGCCGCTCGCCATGGTCGGCTGCGGCCTGTCCGAGGACGATGCGACGCTGGGCATCTCCTGGCATGTCATGGCGATGTTCGGGCCAAGCTTCTTCACCGGCTCGCTGATCCATCGCTTCGGCGCCGAGCGCATTGTCGCCATCGGCCTGCTGTTGCTGACCGGCTGTGCCGTCGTTGCACTGTCGGGCCTGGCGCTGTGGCAATTCTGGGCAGCGCTTATCCTGCTCGGCCTCGGCTGGAATTTCGCCTTCATCGGCGCCACCGCCATGGTGGCGGCCAGCTACCACCCTTCCGAAAAGGGCAAGGTGCAGGGCTTCCACGACTTCGTCCTGTTCGGCTCCGTCGCCTGCGCGTCGCTGATGTCGGGCATGGTCTACAACGCCTGGGGCTGGACGATGCTGAACTGGATGATCTTTCCGGTCGCCGCCCTCTGCTTCGTGGCACTCGGCGCGCTGAAGATAACGAGCTTGCGACCGGCTTGACGCCGATTTGAAAATTATGCGTCCGGCGGCAGGACCTGAAGCACCCGCGCGATGAACATATGGAACTCGGCCATATAGTTGCGCAGGAAGTCCTCGGTGGATTCAACCGTCACCTCGCCCTCATCCGTGATCAGCCCCGGCGTGAACTGGATATAGGCTTCGGGCGCGTTCATCTGCGGCGAGTTGCAGAAACCCAGAACGCTGCGCAGGCTTTGTTGGGCGACGGCGGTCGCGATGGCTCCCGGTGATGTTCCGATGACGGCGGACGGTTTGCGCGCGAATGAATTCTTGCCGTAGGGGCGACTGGCCCAGTCTATTGCGTTCTTCAGTCCGCCGGGGATCGAGCGGTTATACTCCGGGGTGACGAACAGCACGGCCTGAACGGAGGCGATCGCCTTTTTGAAAGCTTGGGCGGCTGGTGGGAAATTGGCGTCATAGTCGTAGCTGTAGAGCGGCAGATCCTTGAAGCCGATTTCCGTCATTTCGAGTTCTGGAGGGGCAAGTTGAACGAGCGCCTTCGCGAGCTTGCGGTTGATGGATTCCCGGGCAAGGCTGCCGATGAGATAACCGACCTTGTGTATGGCCATGACACGCTCTCCGTGTTTGCCGCCCGCACCCTCGGGGCATTATCCGCCGGAAGGCGGCCGATCGCCAGCCCGCTGTTGCCGCCGCGCCGAAATCGGCGCGTCTGGAACAAAAATATTGCGCTGATCCCCTTTCTTATGAAACCGTATGCCCCGACTGGCCGTTGAAGCCATGCTCATATGCGCCCACCGCATTCCGGTTCACAGCAAGGGATTTCACAATGTTTTCGATCAAGCATCTGGTCGGCGCCGCTGTCGCGCTGAGCCTGTCAGCCGTTTCCGCGAGTGCTCAGGTCGTCGTTTCCTCGAAGATCGACACCGAGGGTGGCGTGCTCGGCAACATCATCCAGCTCGTCCTCAACGCCAACAACATCAAGACCACGGACCGCATCCAACTCGGCGGCACGCCGGTAGTGCGCAAGGCGATCATCGCCGGCGAGATCGACATCTATCCCGAATACACCGGTAATGCGGCCTTCTTCTTCGAAAAGGCCGATGACCCCGTTTGGAAGGATGCGGCCAAGGCCTATGAGACGGCCAAGAAGCTCGACTACGACGCCAACAAGATCGTCTGGCTGTCGCCGGCGCCGGCCAACAACACCTGGGCGATCGCCCTGCGCAAGGAAGTCGCCGAAACCAACAAGCTCGCCACGCTGTCCGATTTCGGCAAATATGTCGCCGGCGGCGGCAAGATTGTGCTGGCGGCCTCGGCCGAGTTCGTCAATTCGGCCGCAGCCCTGCCGGCCTTCCAGACCACTTATGGCTTCACGCTGAAGCCGGACCAGCTGATCACCCTTTCGGGTGGCGATACGGCAGCGACCATCGCCGCGGCCGCCAACCAGACCAGCGGCGCCAACGCCGCCATGGTCTACGGCACCGATGGCGGCATCGCGCCATCGGGCCTCGTCGTGTTGACCGACGACAAGGGCGTGCAGCCGGTCTACCAGCCGGCGCCGATCATCCGCGAATCAGTGCTGAAGGAGCACCCGGAGATCGAGACGCTGCTTAAGCCGGTCTTCGCCAAGCTCGACCTCGTCACGCTGCAGGAGCTCAATGGGCGCGTGCAGGTCGGCGGCGAGCCGGCCAAGGGCGTCGCCGAGGACTTTTTGAAGAAGAACGGGTTTTTGAAATAGCTACGCGTCGATAAGTGACGTCAGTGCGAGGCGCCCCCCTCTGTCCTGCCGGACATCTCCCCCTCAAGGGGGGAGATTGGCAGTTTGTGCGCCTCGCTTCTCTTTACAGCGCCGAAGATCGGCGAAGGCCGTCACGACATCCGATCTCCCCCCTTGAGGGGGAGATGTCCGGCAGGACAGAGGGGGGCGCCTCGCGCAAACGCGCCTTATGACCCCGCGTTTCGACAAGCTCGGCGTGGTCATCGCCGTGATTGCTGCCTATGCGGCTTTCGCGGCACCATTCGCCACCTTCCGCGCCAACCGCATCGTTCCCGGCCAGGCACGCTCGATCCTCGAAGCGCTGCCGGTAACGACCGGTCCGCTGCTTTTGGCTATCCTCGTCCTCGCTGCCCTTGTCGCCCTGTTCAGGACGCCGCTCATCTTGCGCCTTGCAGCCAGCGCGATCGCGCTTGTCGCGCTTGCGCTGCTCATCGGTGTCGCCGGCACGTTCCTCACTCCGGCCGGAAATAGCTTTGCCCGGGTCTCGCCAGCTTCCGGCTTCTGGATTCTCATCTTCGCCTTCACGCTTTTGCTCGCCGACGTATTGACCCGGCTCAACCTGTCGCCTTGGGCGCGCGTCGGCGTGCTTGTCGTTGCGGCGCTGGCCATCGGCTTGCTGCTGATTTCGGGACGCTGGGACAGCCTCTCGATCCTCAAGGAGTATTTCAACCGCGCCGACAGCTTTTGGGCCGAAGGCTCCAAACATGTGACCCTGGCGCTCGGCTCGCTGCTTGCCGCCGTGATCGTCGGCTTGCCGCTCGGCATCCTGTGCCACCGCGTCGAGAGCCTGCGGGCCGGCGTTCTCAACGTCTTGAACATCATCCAGACCATTCCTTCGATCGCGCTGTTCGGCCTGCTGATCGCGCCGCTCGGCTGGGTCGCGACCCATGTGCCGGGAGCCGCCGCGCTCGGCATCAGGGGCATCGGCACGGCACCCGCCTTCGTCGCGCTGTTTCTCTATTCGCTGCTGCCGGTGGTGGCCAACACCGTGGTCGGCCTTGCCGGCGTGCCGCGTGCGGCCAACGATGCGGCGCGGGGCATGGGCATGACCGACCGCGAGCGCCTGCTCGGTGTCGAGTTTCCGCTGGCCTTTCCGGTGATCCTCACCGGCATCCGCATCGTCCTGGTGCAGAACATCGGCCTTGCCACCATCGCCGCGCTGATCGGCGGTGGTGGTTTTGGCGTGTTCGTGTTCCAGGGCGTCGGCCAGACGGCGATGGACCTGGTGCTGCTCGGCGCCGTGCCGACCGTGGCGCTGGCTTTCGCCGCCGCCATCATCCTCGACGCGGTGATCGAAATGACCGCCACCAAGCGCAGGGTTGAAACGGCATGATCGAGATCGAAGGCATCACCAAGCGCTATGACGCGACGACGGTCGTCGACAACGTTTCGATGATCATCGAGCCACGGACCATCGCCGTCATCGTCGGCACCTCGGGGTCCGGCAAGACGACGCTGCTGCGCATGATCAACCGGCTGGTCGAACCGACATCAGGCACCATCAAGCTCGACGGCGCCGACAATCGATCGGTGCCCGGTTACGAACTGCGCCGCAGTATCGGCTACGCCATCCAGGGCCACGGCCTGTTTCCGCATCGCACCGTGGCGCAGAACATCGCCACCGTGCCGGTGCTGCTTGGCTGGGACAAAGGTCGCATCAAGGCCCGCGTCGATGAACTGATGACGCTCTACCAGCTCGATCCCCTGGAATTCGGGCCGCGCTACCCGCACGAACTCTCCGGCGGCCAGCAGCAGCGCGTCGGCGTGGCCCGCGCGCTTGCCGCCGAACCCAACGTGCTTTTGATGGATGAGCCGTTCGGCGCGCTCGACCCGATCATCCGCACCAAGGCGCAGGAGGATTTGCTGGCGATCCAGAAGCGCTTCGGCACCACCATCATCCTCGTCACCCATGACATGGAGGAGGCCGTGCACATGGGCGACAGGATCGCGGTGATGGATGCCGGCAAACTCGTGCAATATGCAAGGCCGGCGGAGGTCCTGGCGAAGCCGGCCAACGCCTTTGTCGAGACGTTGGTCGGCGCCAGTGAAAGGCCATTCAGGCTGTTGTCGCTCGGTCGGGTGCGTGACGCCGTGGAGCAGGGCGGAGCCGAAGGCGAAGCGATCCCCGGCGACGCCAGCCAGCGTGACGCGCTTGCGGAACTTCTCTGGTCCGGCAGGCCGGCGCTTCCGGTGAAGGGCGCCGACGGCAAGCCGATCGGCCGCGTCACCGTGGATGGCCTGGTCAAGCGGGCGGCGAGGCCGGCATGAAAGCCTGGCTGCCTCTGTTGCTCAGGCTTGCGCTGGTGGTGTTGCTTGTTGCTTTCATCACCAGCCCGGGTTGGTTCGAGCCGTTGCTGAAGCCGCTGACCGAAAACAACGCTCCCGCGATCTACAACCAAGGCAGCCTGCTGACGCTGACGCTGCTGCATCTGCGTACCGTGTTGATCGCGACCGTCGCGGCCACCATCGTCGCCGTGGCGCTTGCCATCCTCGTCACCCGGCCCGCAGGCGCAGAATTCCTGCCGCTGTCGCGCAGCCTGGTCAATATCGGCCAGACCTTTCCGCCGGTGGCGGTGCTGGCGCTCGCCGTGCCGGCGGTCGGCTTCGGCGAGAAGCCGACGCTGATCGCGCTGTTTCTCTACGGCCTGCTGCCGATCTTCGAGAACGCGCTCACCGGACTGACGACGCTGCCGGCCAATGTCGTCGAGGCGGCGCGCGGCGCGGGCATGACCGGCTGGCAAAGGCTCACCAAGGTCGAACTGCCGCTCAGCGCGCCGATCATCCTTGGCGGCATCAGGCTGTCGGTGGTGATCAGCCTGGCCACCGCCACCATCGGCTCCACGGTGGCCGCCAGGACGCTCGGCGAGGTGATCATCGCTGGGCTGCTGTCGAACAATCTGGCCTTCATCTTGCAGGGCGGTTTGATCGTCGCGGCACTTGCCGTGCTGATCTATGACGGACTATCCGCGGTCGAGCGCTACGCGGCGCGCCGGATGGGGCGTGAGGCGGAATAGCTGTCAGCGCGCGTTGGCAGGGCAAAGTGGTCGAGAATTGCCGCCAGGGGGTCGCCTTCTCAAGGCCCTTGCCATTGTCTTGAAAATCGCAACGCTTGTTCAACCAAGGTGGGCGCAAGGCACAGGCTCAACGGCACCAGGAGAGGCAGGAAGATGGATTGGCTAGCAGGCCTCGGTCGCAGGCTTTGGCGCTCCGGTGAAGCAAGGCCGGCGCGGCCAGTCGGCTTCCCGATTGCGATCTTGTCGTTCGACAGGCCGGGCTATCTGCGCGAGGTGCTCTACAGCCTTCGCCCGCAGATCGCAGAGCGGGACAGGGTGGTGCTGTTTCAAGATGGCGGCTGGAACCGCTGGAGCGGCCGCCAGAAGGGCAATGCCGAACTGATTGCTCAGTGCGTTGCCGCCTTTCGCCGGATCATCCCGTGGGGGGAGGTAGTCGAGGCGCCGGAAAACCTCGGCATCGCGCTGAATTATGAGCGCGCCGAGCGTTACCTGTTCGAGGATTCGCGGGCAGAGAAGGCGCTGTTTCTCGAGGATGATCTGCTGCTTTCGCCCAACTATCTCGGCGTTGTCGGGCAACTCCTCGATCTCGCCGAGCAAGACCAGCGCATCGCCTATGTCGCGGCCTATGGCGATCTCTGGGCCGGCCGGCGCAGCCAGCGGCGCCGAGCACACGACCTCATCCCGATGCACGAGAACTGGGGCGCCGCGCTCACCCGATCCGCCTGGCTGGCCGAGCGGCCTTTTCGCAAGCAATATCTCGAACTGGTCGGCGATTGCGACTATTCCAGGCGCGATCACGAAGCGATCAAGGCTTTCTATTCCGGACGCGGCTGGAAGAATGAGATCACCAGTCAAGATGCCGCCCGCTGGATAGCGTGCGCCGAACGTGGCGCGGTGCGGGTTACCACCTTCGCCTGTCACGCCCGCTACATCGGCATGCATGGCGAACACTCCACTCCCAAGCTGTTCAAGGCGTCGAAGTTTGACAAGACGGTGGTGTTCAGGGGCACTCCGCCTGATTTGACCGCGCCGACGGACGATGAGGTGGCGTTGTGGCTGGGTACCGAGCGCCAGCGCTTTCAGGGCGGCGGCAAGCCGTTCTATGTCGGGCACGGGCTGTGATCCGAATTTAATCGGTTTGCACGAAGCAATGCGGCGAAAGCCGGGCAAAAACCGAACAATATCTTGACGTTCGCAGCCCTGTTTCGCATACACCGATGCGAAGAGGGGGATTCCATGCACGGGATTCCGTCTTTGTCTCAACGGCTCAGGGAGGGGTTCTTTTGGGCCAACAATCGAGGAAAACCCGGCAATGACCATAATTTCCGCCGTCATCGCCTGCGGCTTGCTTTCTGTCCTTTACGCCATATGGGCGACACGTTCGGTCCTTGCGGCCGACCAGGGCAACGCACGCATGCAGGAAATCTCCGCCGCCATTCGCGAAGGCGCGCAGGCCTATCTGGCGCGCCAGTACAGCACCATCGCCATCGTCGGCGTGGTCGTGCTCCTGCTCGCCTGGTGGCTGCTGTCGATCACCGCCGCCGTCGGCTTCCTGATCGGTGCCGTTCTGTCGGGCGCAGCCGGCTTCATCGGCATGCATGTTTCGGTGCGAGCCAATGTGCGCACCGCACAAGCGGCTTCCAACAGCCTCGCCGCCGGCCTCGACATCGCCTTCAAGTCGGGCGCCATCACCGGCATGCTGGTTGCCGGCCTGGCCCTGCTTGGCGTTTCGATCTACTACCTCATCCTCACTCATTTCCTCGGTCTCCAGCCTAACGACCGCATCGTCATCGACTCGCTGGTCTCGCTCGGCTTCGGTGCTTCGCTGATCTCGATCTTCGCCCGCCTCGGCGGCGGCATTTTCACCAAGGGGGCCGATGTCGGCGGCGATCTGGTCGGCAAGGTCGAAGCCGGTATTCCGGAGGATGATCCACGCAACCCGGCCACCATCGCCGACAATGTCGGCGACAATGTCGGCGACTGCGCCGGCATGGCCGCCGACCTGTTCGAAACCTATGCGGTGACGGTCGTCGCCACCATGGTACTCGCCGCCATCTTCTTCGGCGGCACCGCCGTCCTCGGTGCGGCGATGCTGTATCCGCTCGCCATCTGCGGCGCTTGCATCCTGACCTCGATCGTCGGCACCTTCTTCGTCAAGCTCGGCTCCAACGGCTCGATCATGGGCGCGCTCTACAAGGGCCTGATCGTGACCGGCCTGCTGTCGGTCGTTGGCCTCGGCGTCGCCACTTCGGCCACGCTAGGCTGGGGCGAGGTCGGCACCGTCGCCGGCATCACCATCACCGGCAAGAACCTGTTCATCTGCGGCCTTATCGGCCTTGTGGTGACCGGTCTCATCGTCGTCATCACCGAATACTACACCGGCACCAACAAGCGCCCCGTCAACTCGATCGCCCAGGCGTCGGTAACCGGCCACGGCACCAACGTCATCCAGGGCCTCGCGGTCTCGCTGGAATCGACGGCGCTTCCGGCAATCGTCATCGTCGGCGGCATCATCGCCACCTACCAGCTCGGCGGCTTGTTCGGCACGGCGATCGCCGTCACCACCATGCTCGGCCTCGCCGGCATGATCGTGGCGCTCGATGCCTTCGGCCCGGTAACCGACAATGCCGGCGGCATCGCCGAGATGGCGGGCCTGCCCAAGGAAGTGCGTCACTCCACCGACGCGCTCGACGCGGTCGGCAACACCACCAAGGCGGTGACCAAGGGTTACGCCATCGGTTCGGCCGGCCTCGGCGCGCTGGTGCTGTTCGCGGCCTATTCGAACGACCTGAAGTTCTTTGCCGCCAATGGCGACAAGTATCCCTACTTCCAGGGCATGGGCGAAATCTCGTTCGATCTCTCCAACCCTTACGTCGTCGCCGGCCTGATCTTCGGCGGCCTCATACCCTACCTGTTCGGCGGCATCGCCATGACGGCCGTCGGCCGCGCGGCGGGCGCCATCGTCGAGGAAGTGCGTAAGCAGTTCCGCGAGGATCCGGGCATCATGGCCGGCACCTCGAAGCCGAACTATGCGCGTGCCGTCGACCTCCTGACCAGGGCGGCAATCCGGGAGATGATCATCCCGTCGCTGCTGCCGGTGCTGGCGCCGCTCGTCGTCTATTTCGGCGTGCTGCTGATCTCGGGGTCGAAGGCGTCCGCCTTTGCCGCGCTTGGCGCCTCGCTCCTCGGCGTCATCGTCAATGGCCTGTTCGTCGCGATTTCGATGACCTCGGGCGGTGGCGCCTGGGACAACGCCAAGAAGTCGTTCGAGGACGGTTTCACCGACAAGGACGGCGCCAAGCACCTGAAGGGTTCCGAGGCGCACAAGGCTTCGGTGACCGGCGATACGGTCGGCGATCCCTACAAGGACACCGCCGGCCCGGCAGTCAACCCGGCGATCAAGATCACCAACATCGTGGCCTTGCTGCTGCTGGCCGTGCTCGCGCACGGCTGAGACCAGGACTTAAAATCAAAAACCCGCGAGGAGCGATCCTCGCGGGTTTTCGGTCGCCTGAGACATTTCTGTTCCCCAAGTCGGGGAAGCAGGATCTAGGGAAGCAGGAATCCTGGGGATTAGGGGGTGCCGCCGCCGGGAATGCCGGGCGCCAGCTTGCTGGCACCGTTGATGATCTGGCTGAGGAAGTTCTGGTCCTTGCCGCCGGTCGGTGTGGTGCGCGAAATGAAGTCGAAAATCTTGCCGTCCTTCAAGCCGTAATTGGCGATCTGGGTGACGCGGCTGTCCGGGCCGAAATAGACCGCCAGCACCTTCTGGTCGACCAGCCTCGGCTTGTCGAAGGCGACGTAGCGCTTGCGCGTCTGCGAGATATAGTAAAACGCCTCGTTGTCGAAAGTCGCCGTGGTCGACGGCGTGCCGAGCGCCAGAAGCACCTGCTCGCGGCTGGAACCGACCGGCACCGAATCGATCGCCTGCTGATCGAGGACATAGCCTTGCGTGAACGTCTCGCTCGGATTGAGGTCGCCGATCATCTTATTGGTGTGGCAGGCAGACAGCGCCGCCACGATAGCCAGCAAAGAGATCGCACCGGCAGGCCTCGAAATGAAAGTCGACTTGAAATTCAGCGCGCGCAACAACAATTCTCCATTCCATCGCCGCAACTTGCGCTGGGCCGCAAAACCGGTAAACCAGCTTGCTTGCCGATGCAACAAGGCCAATTCAACAAACGGTCCCCGGAGACCATCCCCATGTTCCAGCGCCTTTTTGGCCGCGAACGCCACGCCAACCGCGCCATCACCGAGGCGCTTTACGCACAAATCGTGGCGGCGGCGCGGCAGACTGTTTTTTATTCCCACTGGAATGTGCCGGACACGCCACTTGGCCGTTTCGAGATGCTTTCGCTGCACATGTTCCTGGTCCAGCACCGCATGCGCGGCGAGGACGGTGTAGCACAGGAGATCGCGCAGGTGCTGATCGACGAGTTCTTCCTCGACGTCGATCATTCGTTGCGGGAACTGGGCATTGGCGATGTCGGCGTGCCAAAACGCATGAAGAAACTGGCGAAGATGTTCTATGGCCGCACCGCCGCCTATGATGATGCGCTGGAACGAAACGATCATGACGGTCTGACCGCGGCACTTGCCCGTAACGTCCGTCCCGACGCCGACGCCTGGCCGGAAGCATCGCGTTTGGCCGGGTATGTCGCCGGCGCCAGCCGGCAACTGAGCGCGCAGCCGACCGAATCGATCGCTGCCGGCACTGTGGCATTTCCAGAAGCCAACGGAGGCTGATCGATGAAACACGCCGATATGCAAAGTCCGGTATCCTTTTTCGCCAATGTCGCCCGGCTGCCGGGGCTGCCCGTGGTGATCGAGGCTGACGCTGCCCAGCGCGCGGCACTCGCCGAGGCGCACGGGCTGCTGTCGGTCGAAGCCTATCGCGCCGAACTGCTCGTAGCGTCGTGGAAGCGCAATGGCGTCAAGGTCAGCGGCCGTGTCGAGGCGGACATAACCCAGGCCTGCATCGTCACGCTCGACCCCGTCCAGGCGCATATCGATGAGCCGGTCGAGGCGCTGCTCTTGCCCGAGGATTCCAAGCTCGGGCGGCAGGGATTCGAAGGCGGCGGCGAGATCCTGCTCGACGCGGACGGGCCCGACAGTCCCGAGACATTTTCGGGCGACATCATCGATGTCGGGGCGCTTGCCGAACAGTTCTTCGGATTGGCGATCGACCCCTATCCACGCAAGCCAGGCGCGTCGCTTGGTGCCGGTGACGACACCGGATCGGCCGAGAATGAATTTCAGCAAAAACTGCGATCCTTGCTGGGAAAATCCTGAAAACCTCGCCCGCGACGGAAAAGTCGGTTGTGCGACAGCCTAAAACCGCTATTTTCGCCGAACCTTTGCGATCGCTAAAACGACTTGCCGCCTAACCGTGAGATGAATACCGCGTGATCAGGATTTCCATCGATGCTATGGGCGGCGATCACGGACCAACCGTGGTCATTCCAGCGCTCATGACGGTCGCGACCCGCCGTCCCGACATCCGCTTCGTCGTCTACGGACGTGAGGAACTGGTGCGCCCGGAACTGGCCAAGTTTCCCAAATTGGCCGAGGTCAGCGAGTTCTTCCACTGCGAGATCGCGGTCAGGATGGACGACAAACCGAGCCAGGCGCTGCGCCATGGCCGCTGGAAGTCGTCGATGTGGAAGGCGGTCGAGGCGGTCAAGTCGGGCGCCGCGGATGCATGCATCTCCGCAGGCAACACCGGCGCGCTGATGGCGATGTCGAAATTCTGCCTGCGCACCATGGCCACGATCGAACGTCCGGCGATTGCGGCATTGTGGCCGACATTGCGTGGCGAGAGTGTGGTTCTGGACGTGGGCGCCACCATTGGCGCCGACGCGCACCAGCTCATCGATTTTGCCATTCTCGGCACCGGCATGGCGCGTTCCGTATTCGGCGTCGCCCGGCCCACGGTCGGCCTGCTCAATGTCGGCGTGGAAGAGATCAAGGGCCAGGAAGAGGTCAAGGAAGCGGGACGCATGTTGCGCGAGGCCAACATGGCCTCGATGAACTACCATGGCTTTGTCGAAGGCGACGACATCGGCAAGGGCACGGTCGACGTCGTGGTGACGGAAGGCTTCGCCGGCAACATCGCGCTGAAGACGGCGGAAGGCACCGCGCGTCAGATAGCTGGCTATCTGCGCGCCGCGATGAGCCGCACCCTGATGGCCAAGATCGGCTATGTCTTCGCCAAGGGCGCCTTCGACCGCCTGCGCGAAAAGATGGATGTCGGCCGCTCCAACGGCGGCGTGTTCCTGGGGCTGAACGGCATCGTCGTCAAAAGCCACGGCGGCGCCGATTCGGACGGTTTCGCCGCGGCGATCGAACTCGGCTACGATATGGTGCGCAACAATCTGCTCGACCGCATCGAGGCCGACCTCGATCTGTTTCATGCGCGCAACCCGCATGCCCTGACAGCTAGGAAATCCGACGTCGTTACCGACGCAAAGGAATAGGAAAGAATTTTGATCAGATCAGTTGTGCGCGGCACGGGCGCCGCGCTGCCCCGCCGCATCATGAAGAATGCCGATTTTGAAGGCATGGTCGAGACCTCCGACGAGTGGATCGCCCAGCGCACCGGAATCCGCCAGCGCCATATCGCGGCCGATGACGAGACGACGGCCTCCCTGGGCGAGGCCGCGGCGCGCGCCGCGCTTGCCGATGCCGGATTGACCCCGGACGATATCGATCTGATCGTGCTGGCGACCTCGACGCCCAACAACACGTTCCCCGCTACCGCTGTCGAGATCCAGAACCGGCTCGGCATGCAGCACGGTTTTGCCTTCGACTTGCAGGCGGTATGCTCAGGCTTCGTCTATGCGGTGACGACAGCCGACCTCTATATCCGCGGCGGCCTGGCAAAGCGGGTGCTGGTGATCGGCTCGGAGACCTTTTCGCGCATCCTCGACTGGAGCGATCGCTCGACCTGCGTGCTGTTTGGCGACGGCGCCGGCGCGGTCGTTCTGGAAGCGGGCGAGGGGGCCGGCACGATCGCCGACCGAGGCGTCCTGGCGGCCAGCCTGCGTTCCGACGGCGCGCACAGGGAGAAGCTTTTCGTCGATGGCGGGCCGTCGACGACGGGAACGGTCGGCCATCTGCGCATGGAAGGCCGTGAGGTCTTCAAGCACGCGGTCGGCATGATCACCGATGTCATCGAGACGACCTTCTCGGCCGCTGGCATTACCGCCGACGATCTTGACTGGTTCGTGCCACACCAGGCCAATAAACGGATTATTGACGCTTCAGCAAAAAAGCTTGGGATAGCAGAGCAAAAGGTGGTGGTGACCGTCGATTTGCACGGTAACACCTCGGCTGCTTCCGTACCGCTGGCGCTGTCGGTGGCCGTCGCCGACGGCCGCATCAAGAAGGGTGACCTGGTGCTCCTGGAGGCGATGGGCGGCGGCTTCACCTGGGGCGCCGTTCTGGTTCGCTGGTAAGTGGAGAACGGTCCGGTTTCGGTCCTTGACCTTGCCGGATCAATTACTTAGGCTCTGCTGTTGTTGTGCCGATTTTATGTTTGAACTGATGGGACGGTCGCATGGGGGGAAAAACACTTACGCGCGCCGACCTGGCCGAGGCCGTCTACCGGAAGGTCGGTCTGTCGCGCACTGAATCCGCCGAACTCGTCGAGGCGGTACTGGACGAAATCTGTGAAGCGATCGTGCGCGGCGAGACGGTGAAGCTGTCGTCCTTCGCGACGTTTCATGTCCGCTCCAAGAATGAGCGGATCGGGCGCAATCCCAAGACCGGCGAGGAAGTGCCGATCCTGCCGCGTCGGGTGATGACCTTCAAATCGTCCAACGTGTTGAAGAGCCGAATCTTGCGTTCTCACCAGAACAGCAAGGCCAAGGGCGGCAAATAGTCCTCATTGCACGGTTGAAAACCGGTGCCGCGATGACGGCGGGCTTGAATATTGCTTCACAAACCGCTGAAATAAGGCCCGATTCGGCGGTATGGCCGGATTGGTGTTCTGGCGTATGATCGATTCCGCGCTGGCGGAACAAGCTCTTCTCTTCGTTGAGCGTGATCTCGTCTGAAGACCGTTCCGGGCCACGCTCCAGCGTGAGGATTTCGCCCATGGACAAGAGCCCTGACGCCTTTCGCACCATCAGCGAGGTCGCGGAAGACCTCGACCTGCCACAGCATGTGCTGCGTTTCTGGGAGACGCGCTTCAATCAGATCAAGCCGATGAAGCGCGGCGGCGGCCGTCGCTACTACCGGCCGCAGGATGTCGAACTGATCAAGGGCATCCGCCATATGCTCTATGACCAGGGCTACACCATCAAGGGCGTGCAGAAGCTGCTGCGCGAAAACGGCAATCATTTCCTGGTCGCCATCGGCAATGGCGACATGGCCGCCGTCGAGGCGATTTCGCAACGCAAGCAGGCCGACCAGGTGCCGCTGACGCCTGCCGCCCAGCCGCGCGGGGGAGATGACGAACTGGTTGGCCAGCCAAGGGTCAAGCCCAGCCGCCGCTTTTTCGGCCTGGGCAAGAGCGACGAGGAAGGTCCGGTTGCGCCGGATGCGTCGAAACTCTCGCGTGACAATCGCGCGCTGCTGCAGGAGGCGTTGTTCGACCTCCTGGAATGCAAGCGCCTGCTTGACCAGGTGCGCTGACCGCGAGTGGCTTCGACGTCCCGAAAACCGGAACCGGCGGTCGGGTGAGGCGTTACGTTTCCTTCTGCGAAGCAAGGAAACGGATGATGGTATCATATTCGACCCTTTCGGACATCGACCTGGAAAAGCAGGTCGCGGCTCTCTCGAGGGAACTCGCGGCGTTGCGCAAGGCAGTGTCAAAGCGAGGTGGCGCTTATTATGAAGACGGCCGTGATGCCGCTCTTGATGCGTATTCGGATCTTGCGGAGCGCCTGCGCGATGCCATGCCGGCAATCCGCAAACAGGGCAGGGTGATCGAGAAATCGGCACGCGACCATCCGGCCGCGGCCGCCGCGGTCGGCCTTGTCGTGCTCGGCCTAGTCGCCAGCCTGCTGCTCGGCCGGCGCTGACTGCTACTCCAGGACAAATCTAGAGAGAAATGGCGGCTCGCTTTTCCAGGCCGGCCGCCATTCCCATTCATATCAGCGATTTGTCGTGCCGCGTCGGCATCTGGCACGAAGCGCGTCGGCATAGAGGCGCACGACACCGGCGTGCGGCCGGCGCAGGAAGGCGGATTGATCGAGCCGCCACAGCCGCTCGATTTCCGCGGCGATCGTCGGGTTTGTCCATGTGCCATATCCGGCGGCCGAGTAGACGGTGATCTCGCCGGCATGGAGACGCTCGTCGGTGACCAGGAAATCGATCCTGACATAATCGAGGTCGCCGGCTATGGCGGGCGCGATCGAGATCGCCTGGCGGACATGGGCGATGAGCCGCGCATTGACAGGCAAGACCTGATCCTCGCCGGGATAGTCCGGATCGCGGCCGGGCAACGGATTGGCTTCCCGGTCGAACAGCAGCGAACGCTTGGCGTGCTTGTCCTCCACCCAGACATGGCATATCACCCCGCTGCAGACATGGACCTTGATGTCAGTGGCGATCGTACCGCCGCTGAGCGCCAGCCGCTCCTCCACGAAAACAGTCGGTACGACAGGCCAATAGGCCCATTCGCCATTGCGCCGGCCGTAACGCTTTTTGAGCCAGCGGCTCGCCTTGCGCACGATGGCAGTGCGATCTGGTTCTCCGTCGGAGACGAATATGTTCATTGCGCAGCCATGGTTTGCCTTGACCATGACGTCTCCAACGAGCAGGCCCGGTGGGATGTCCGTGGCGTCGCGCCCGGACCAAAGCGTCTTTGGCATTGCGATCTCGGGACAGGCGTCCCGGATATGGACCTTGGCCGCGAGCTTGTCGGTCAGCGTCACGAACAGCGGGTTGCGATCGAGGATTTTTCGCCAGAGCAACAGCTCATGGTAGCGGCTGGGTACGGCGGTATTGGGCAGATAGCCCAGTTTCATGACAAATCGTACGACGAGGACAGGGTGGCGCAGCGTCAGCCACAATCGCGCGACCGACAGGACAACGCGGTCTGTCCGGGAAAGATAGGCCTTGGCCGTCATCGGGGATACCTGGCCTGTTGGCGAAGCCTGATCCGGCGCAGCATGCCGCTCGGAAATATCCTTGCCGTATCGCGATTTGGCGTCGCGTGAAAGATTTCGTCTGTCGTCGCGGTATCGGCAATTGGCGCCAGAAATCCCGCCCGCGCTGTCATTCGGCGAAAATCGATAGGTCCCATTCATGTCGGCTTGGCATTGTACGACCAAGAGAAGACCAGCCCTGAACAATGAGCCAAGGCGGTCTTCTCGTTGGCAGTCTGGTACGCTCAGTATGCCTTCTTCACAACCTTCTTCATGTGATGGTGATGATGGCGATGGTGGTAGCGGTGATGGTAGCGATGATGGTGGTGGCGATGATGATGCTTTGCCATCATGGCCGCATCCGCGCTCGTCGCACCGATGACCGGCGCCGTGAAAACGAGGGCAACTGCAAGCCCGATGGCCGAGAGGAGGGACTTCTTCATGGATCGTTTCCTTTCTTCGCAGGCAGGTATCAATCGGGCCGATATCCCGACCGCCGCGAATGGAATTACGCTCCTGAATTTTTTCGTCAGTATTTCCCGATTGTAGAATCTTGTTTCTGAACTGTTTCGGAGGAAACCGGCTTCCTGCTCCGTTATCGCCAGGGTCGAAAGCCGGCTGTTTGGCTTACATCGGCGGGATCACGCCATTGTTGCCCACAACGACGCGGCTGGCGCTGAGCGTGCCGTCAGCCTCGCGATGCGCGGGAACGAAGACCGTCGCGCTTGGCTTGAGATCGGTCGGCGCGGCCGGCGCGAAGGTGACGACGGGCGTGCCGTCGGGTATGGAGATCTTCTTCGTCTGCCCATTGTCATAGGTCAGCGTCACGGCCCGCCCGTTTATGTCGGTGACGTCGGCGACGGTGCCGTTGGTCATGCGGCTGTTCGGCTCCAGGTCCCAGGGGCGGTCCCCCTCGCCAGTGCCTTTCAGGGCTGCGGGAAAGATCACCACTTCCAGAGCGCCGCTGCCGCCGTCGGCCTTGGAGACAGAGGCGATGCCGAGGAAATCGCCCTGCTTGATGTCCTTTACCGACGCGTTGGCAACGCCTGAAATCTTCCAGCCTTCTTTCAGTTTGACCGCGGCGGCATCGCCCTGACGGGTTTTCACGGCGAGCAGCGAGGGCTCGAAACTGACCACCGTGCCGCGCACGCGCACTGCGTCAGCTGCCTGCGCGCTGGCCACGCCGACGCCGGAAAGCATGGAAATCGTGCCGAGCACGAAGAGGGATGTCTTGAGGTTCATGGGGGGTATCCTTTTGGGAAAGGCTGGCGGAAAGCGATGGTTTCACGCCAGCGACGTCGAGATAACGAACGGGTGGGGCGAAACTGCTGGGCAAAAAGCCGGTCGGGCGTTCAAAACAACTTGATCGGGGCAGGGCGTGGCAGCGCTTGGCAAATCGCTGGCGAGAGGGCATCTTCCTGCTCGTCTCAGGCAACATCCATTTTGATCAAATGCTTTCAGTCAACGGAGTTGCCAATGCCCAACAATGCAAAAAACCACGCCCTTTCCGAACCATTAGCCAACGAGATCGGGCCAGATTACAACACCCTCAGGGCAATGCGGGAAACGCGCGGATACAGCCTCGAAGCGCTTTCCCTGACCTGCGGCCTCTCGGTCGACGAGATCGAGGACATCGAAAGCGGCCGGGCGGCCGACCCGGCGAAGCTGCGTCGTATCGCGTCCGCGCTTCGTTTGCCCCAGGACGCTCCCATTGCTTCCGCCGCACCGACACTGGCCGCACAAGGCCGGCCTCAGGCATAGATCGGCGACAGGCATGCCCAAGAAACCCGCCAAGGCCCGCTTGGCGGGTTTCTTGTTGACGCGATGGCATTCTCCGGCAAGCCGGGCTTGCCGATTTGCAGATCGCACGTGTTCATACGCGCGGCCCCCAAATCCGCGCCGATCGCATCTGCCATGCATCGGGCCTGAACCGTGAGTTTTTCGATATGAGCCTGGACTCCGTTGGTGCCTTCTTCACGGCTCACGCGCCTGATATCGAGGTCATTGTCACGCAATCGAGTTCGGCGACGGTGACGCTGGCGGCGGAAGCGCATGGCGTCCTGCCGGCGCAGATCGCCAAGACGATCTGCCTTCGCGTCGGCGAGCGCACCATGCTGGTCGTGACCAGCGGCATCGCCAGGCTGGACAACCGCAAGTTCAAGGACCAGTTCGGCGGCAAGCCGCGTATGCTGGACGCACAAGAGGTTGTCGCTGCCACGAGCCATCCAGTGGGCGGTGTCTGCCCGTTCGGCCTGCCGGCGCCGCTGCCGGTCTATTGCGACGTCTCGCTGCGCGAATTCGCCGAGGTCGTACCCGCCGCCGGCGCCACCAACGCGGCAGTGCGGATTGCACCGCAGAGGATGGTCGAACTGGTTGGCGCGGAATGGGTGGATGTGTGCCAGGCCTAGTGCCGGATCCAATCCTGAGTTGAGCCGGGCAGGATGGGCAATTCGAGAATGAGGGGCGGACTTGTGGGGGCAAGTCCCTGCTTTAAAATGGTCGGAGTGGCCGGATTCGAACCTTATCCGGAGTCCGAGTGTCCACTGAGAGTGTAGATTGGTTTTTCGCAAGCTTCCGAACTGCGCTCACGACAAAACGCGCCGTCCCGATTAGCCAGCGCTGACTTCCGTTTCGGAAGAGTATCCACATTTCGCCCCCCCGCAGCCGCCATTATCGCTTCACGTCACAGGTCGTGGGAGACGATCCGGCGGGCGCTGACGGCGACTTGGTCGCTCGGCTTGGCATACGCCCTGACGAGCCACGGGGCCCAGGGCAGCCAGTGTGCCCATCACCGTCCCCGTCTAAGACGGCCTTGCTGACTCCGATTTGAGCAAAATCAAAGACTGCCTTATCGAACACCGATATTGATGCCTCTGACCATTCCGGCGCTTCGCATGCCGAATGACAACGGAGGTTCTGATGGAAATCACCACTCGCGATCTAATGACGGTGCTCCATGGAATGGGCTTCGGCGCTCTTTTCATGCTCGCATTTTCCGGTGCCATTGCCGGTCTCTATAGAATGTCAGCCCCAGGGGCGCCGCCAATGAGTTCAAGGGAACAGTCGCTGCTCAACTTTTGGATTGTCGCGATGGTGGTTCTCTCATGGCTCACGGTGTTCTCTGGCACCTACGGCGTCTATCCGTGGTATCGCGCTGTTCCGCCGGCCGGGGTGACCGATCTTGCGGAGTATCCGCGGAGCCTTCTCCTGTCGAGCCCAAGAACATCTGAGTGGCATTCTCTCGGCATGGAATGGAAAGAGCATGTCGCCTGGCTGGCGCCAATCGCAATGACCATGGTGGCCTATGTCACCATGAAGTACGGACGAGCGATCATTCAGCACCGGAACATGCGCATCTCGGTCTTGGCCTTTGCGGTCGCGGCCTTCTTCGCCACGGGCGCAGCCGGTGCACTGGGCGCGTTCCTCAACAAATACGCTCCCGTCCGCGGCGGCCAGTCGATCGTATTGATACAAGGAGAGCAACCGGAAGGAGCTCAAACACCAGGAGTGCAGCGACAGGCCGCGCAGCCAAAGGGAGAACAGCCATGACCATCTCGCAGAAGCCGGTCGTCGGCAAAAGCCAACTCGTTGAAACAATCGCTGAAACCATACCCAATGGTCCCGGCGGGGCAGCCATTCTCGCCGCAGGCATCGGATGCGCTGCCATCGGTATCCTGGCTCTCGCCGGCGATGCCTCGAAGGCCATCAACGGCTTGCTGAACTTCTACAATCCGACAGGAGCTCTCTCCGGCGTGACGACCGTGGCCATCATCGTCTGGCTGGTGGCGTGGTTCACCCTCTCGCGTCGTTGGGCGACCAAGACCGTGGCGATGAGCAGGGTCAATATCGCCGCTTTTGGGCTGCTCCTCGTCGGTGTACTCCTCACCTTCCCATCGTTCATGGATTTCCTGCAGGGCAAATAGTTGGCCTGAGGCAAGCGCTGCGTCGGGGATACCGACGCAGCATAGCTTTCATCTTCACCAGCCCGCTCGAACCGAATAGCCGCTGCTTGAACGGCAAGGCAATCCGACACCTCCCCGGTGGAACATAGTGTGGCATTCGTCTCTGCGCTGCCTACGCGCGCTGCACAACGCGAGCCTTAGATGAAGCGTGCGTTTCGACAGTCTAGCTGGATCGGGTGCTTTTCGGGCTGTCCGATGGGACTAGGATCAGGGTTGCCGCAGTACCAACCACGGCGAAGACAGCTCCGTAGATAAATACGGCTAGGTGCCCAAGTCGGTCCCAAAGAAGGCCTGCGATTAGGCTCGCAAGGAGCTGGGTCAGCCCGACGAGCGAACTGTACCAGCCGATGCCGCCCGCGCGCAGCTCGCTCGGCACGAAATCGGCGGCGAGCGCCTTACCGACAGTGCGGAAGGTTCCTTGGTAGGCGCCGTAACAAACAAACAGAATGGCAACAATCCAGACGTTGGCGCTGAGTGCAAATCCCCCATAAGCGACAAAGAACACTGCGAACGCAGCGAGCAGAAGATTGCGGCGGCCGAGGTGATCGGACAGAAAGCCCGTCGGATAGGAGACCAACGCAGCGACAAGGTTGAACCCGGCATAGACGAGAACCGTGTTCTCAACCGAGGCACCCGCGGCCTGTGTTTCAAGAATAAGGAAGGCGTTGCTCGAGTTGCCGATGCAGAACAGGCCAGTCGCCATCAGGTACTTCCAGTAGGCGCGAGGAAACCGCCGGAGGCTGATATCAACCTTGGCCTTAGCGGCGAAATCGACATGCTCCTCGCGCACGAACAGCACGATGGCGAAGGCGAGCAGGCCCGGGATGACGGTGAGGTAGAAGATTACGCGCATATCGAGTCGAAACGCACCGAGCAGCAGCACGGCGATGAGTGGCCCGAGAAAGGCGCCTAGATTGTCACCGACTCCCTCGAGGCCGAAGGCTTTCCCGCGGTGTTCCTCCGCCGCGGCTGCGGCGATAAGTGCATCGCGCGGTGCGGAGCGGGTGCCGGCGCCGACACGATCGAGGAACCGTACACCGAGCACCATCGGCCATGCCGATGCAAGTCCGGTTATGGGCTTGGAAAGGGCCGAAAGGAGATAGCCGGCCAGGGCAATGGGCTTGCGGCGCTGCATCCGGTCAGACGCCCACCCGGAGAAGCCTTGCACGATGTTCTGTGTCGCCTGCGCGACACCGTCGATCAATCCGACTACGCTGCCACCCGCCCCAAGAACTCCGGTCAGGAAGAGTGGAAGGATCGGGTAGAGCATCTCGGTCGAGATGTCGGCAAACAAACTGCAAAACGACAGCAGGATGACGTCGCGTGTCAACCAGGACGAACGGGTGCGGACATTGGGCATGGGTTTGGCCGAAGATCTGACGAGGAAACGCCAAGCACTGACCGTCGTTCAGCGAGTCTGACGCAACGTATTTCGAAAAGGTAGGTCAACCGTCGAAGACGTCCATACGTTGCCAGAATCCGCCCCCTGGATTGGTCTGGCTGATGTCCTTCATTGTGCCCCGGGCGGCGAAAACGTGATCTATGCATGATTTCGCAGATTGACTTCAACGCCTACAAGCTCAGCCCGAAACACGCCACGGGTCATGGATGAAGCTGCCGGAAATTCACGGGCTTTGGACAGTTAGGCAACCATGGAGACTGATGCGCGAGGGGGCGATAATGCACGAACCCGGCTCCGCGGCGGCCGCTGCAAGCGGTGCGGGGAAAATCCAGGTCCTTCGGAGTCAAAGCTGGATCGCCACATTGGGGGATGAGGCGTCTGTGAAATGGTCGGAGTGGCCGGATTCGAACCGACGACCCCTTGACCCCCAGTCAAGTGCGCTACCGGGCTGCGCTACACTCCGGACCGGTCGCGATGTATCGTGATAACCCGGCTCGGGTCAACCGATTTCCGCGATAATTATCTTGCCGCGACCGCGGGCTTGAACGAGGCCCGCAATACCGGCCTCAACTCCCGCTGGTGGCGGTATTCCAGGGCGATGGCTCCCCAGATCAAGCCAAGCAGCAGATACAAGTGGCGCCAGTGGTCGATGTCGATGAAGGTGCCGAGCCCGATATTGCCGATGAAGGCGACGTAGGCGCACAGGAGGTAGGGCTGCCAGGGCCGGTCGCGCAGCAGGATGCGGAACCCCGCCGATATCGTCCAGACGATCAGCGTCAGGAACGAGACGAAGCCGAGCCAGCCATAGTCCATCAGCATCTTCAGCCAGATGTCGTGCGTGTCCTCGCCGTAGATCGTGCCGAAGACCAGCGGCCCGATGCCGAACGGATGCTCCATCGCCATCTGGAAACCGATCGTGTAGCGGGCGAAGCGGCCGAGGCGGGCGGTGTCGTAGCTCTGTTCGAGATGGGCGCGGTTGGAGAACATCTCCGCCACGCCAGGCAACTGCAATATGACGATGATGGCGATGGCCAGCAGCGATAGCGCGGCGATGGTCATGATCACCACGCGCAGTCGGAACATGCCGCTGGCGCTCTGCAGGAACAGGCAGCCGGTGAGCAGGACGGCCGAAAACGCGAACATGCCCCAGGCGCCGCGCGAGAAGGAGAAAAAGATGCCGGCGCTGATGACCAGCAGCGGCATAGCCAGCAGCGGCATGCGCGTGACCGGTCCGGTCAGCAGCAGATAGAGCAGGTAGATGCCGGGCAGCACCAGGAACGGCCCGAACACGTTCGGGTCCTGGAAGGCGCCGGCGGCGCGGTCGTATTTGGTGAACATCTCCGCGCCCGGGAAAGCATGGAAATAGCCCGCTATGCCAAGCAGCGACGTCGCCACCGCCGAGACGACATAGGCATTGAAGATCAGCCGGTAGAGATTCGGCTGCGTGGCGGTGACCGATGCGAAGAAGACGGCGCTGAAGGCGAGGAACAGCGACACGGCGAGATAGAGCGGCGTGTTGGCGAGGTTCGCCATCTGCGTCATGGAGATCATGCCGCCGATATTCATCGTCACAAGCAGCACCAGCAGCGGCATGGCCGCGCGCGAAATCCTCAGGCCGAACAGAGCCCAGATGGCGATCAGCCCGGCCATGTAGATTTCGTAAGGCGCCGGCTCGCTGATGACGAACCCCGACAGAAGAATGCCGAGCACGACCGCGCTCGAGGAGATCAGCGTGATCAGCTTGGCGTTGACCGCCGCGCGCGGCAGATCATGGCTGATCGCCCTCAATAGGCGTTTTCCGTATTGAGCAGGCGGATCGGCGTCAGGAACAGGATCCGCAGATCGAACAGCAGCGACCAGTTCTCGATGTAATAGAGGTCGTATTCGGTCCGCATGCGGATCTTCTCGTTGGTGTCCATCTCGCCGCGCCAACCATTGATCTGTGCCCAGCCGGTAACTCCTGGCTTGACCTTGTGGCGCGCGAAATAGCCATCGACCACCTCGTTGTAGAGCAGGTTGTGCGACTGCGCGGCAATGGCGTGCGGGCGCGGACCGATGAGCGAGAGCGAGCCGAGCAGCGAGTTGAAGAACTGCGGCAGTTCGTCGATCGAGGTCTTGCGGATGAAGCGGCCGACACGGGTGACGCGCGGATCGTTCTTGGTCACTGTCTGCTTGGCGGTCGGGTCCGACCTGTCGGTGTACATGGAACGGAACTTGTAGACTTCGATCACCTCGTTGTTGAAGCCATGCCGCTTCTGCTTGAACAGAACCGGCCCCTTGCTGTCGAGCTTGATGGCGATTGCCGTGCCAAGCATCACCGGCAAGAAGACGACGATGCCGACGAGACTGAAGATGATGTCGAAGGCGCGTTTGGCGACCGAGTCCCAGTCGTTGATCGGCTTGTCGAAGATGTCGAGCATCGGCACCGAGCCGATGTAGGAATAGGCGCGCGGACGGAACTGCAGCGCATTGGAATGCGCCGACAGCCGGATGTCGACCGGCAGCACCCACAGTTTCTTCAGCAATTGCAGCACGCGCGATTCGGCGGTCAGCGGCAACGACACGATCAGCATGTCGATGCGGGCGATGCGGGCGAATTCGATCAGTTCCGAAATGGTGCCGAGCTTGGGATAGCCGGCGACGAGGGCTGGCGAACGCTTGTCGTTGCGATCATCGAAGATGCCGCAGATGCGGATGTCGTTGTAAGGCTGCTTTTCCACCGAGCGGATGAGCACTTCCGCCGCCTTGCCGCCGCCAACGATGACCGCGCGCCGTTCCATGCTGCCATCGCGCGCCCAGCGCCGGATCAGCTTCGACATCACCAGCCTGAGACCGAAAAGGCAGACGAAGGCAACGACGAACCAGGTGCCGAACAGCAGGCGCGAAAAGTCTTGCGACATCTTCATGGTGAACGCCGTCAACGCCATCATGGCGAAGGTCCCGGCCCAGACCAACAGGATGCGCCCAAAATTGGCGATCGGCCGCATCAAGGCGACGACCTGGTAGCAATCGGTGACATCGAGCAGCACCACGGCGAGGAACGACGCGGCGGCGATCGTCAGCGGATATTGCCAGGCGAGGTAATTGAAGAATCCGACGTAGTAGAAATAGACGCAGAGCCCCGAGACCAGCAGCACCGCGAATTCGACCATGCGCAGCACGCCGCTGACCATGATCGGCGACATCGTATCGCGCCGGTATTGCGACGCGACCTGCCGGGCAACGTCGTTCATGCCGCCGGGCTTGTCGCCGTCGGCAGGGCCGTCGAATTGACGCACCGCTTCTGATGAAAAGCGGTGCGCGGGGTCGATTTCGTTCATGGAACTGTCCGCAAGCTTTGCCAGGGTGATTAGCAAAAGAGAGCTAAGAAACCCTTGAAACAACCTGTGGCTTTGGAAGAGCCTGAACTACTTTTCGAGCGCGGCGAAGTAGGCCTTCTCGATTTCGGCGGCCATGACGTCGGCGCCGAAGCGCGCCCTGAGCGTGGAGTCATCGGGCATGAGTTTGCGATAGGCGGCAAGGTCGCCCAGCGCCTGGCTCATCTTCTCGGCGAGCTCAGTCGGATCCGGCCGGATCAGGGCAGGGGAGCCCGAACCGAAAATCTCCGGTATGCCGCCGACCGAGGTCGCGATCATTGGCCTTGCCGCGGCAAGTGCCTCCAGCACGGTATAGGGCATGGCTTCGGCGCGCGAGGGAACGACGACGAGCGCCGCCAGCACAAAGGCCTCCCGGGCCGGCATCGGCGGCAGGAAGCGGACATTGCCTTCAAGCCCCAGGCGCTTCACCTGCGCGTGGTAGCGGGGCAGGTCGTCGCCGTCACCGACCATCACCGCACTCGGTGTACGGCCAAGCCGGGAAGCGGCGGCGGCCAGGGCATCGATGAAGATGTCGGGGCCCTTGAGGTCCCGCATCATGCCAATATAGAGAAAATCGGCCGCGTCGGCCCTGGCGTTCACCGGCTCGAATTCGGTGGCGCGAAGTCCATTGTAGACCAGTGTGTTCGGGATCGGCGGCTCGCCCACCTTCCTGCGATAGGTCCGCCGCTCGTAGTCGGACACGAACAGCAGGCTATCGGTGAAGCGTGCCATGAGATACTCGAGCGCGAAGAACAGCTTTCCGGTGGCTGTATTCTCGTCATAGTGGAGAGAGCCGCCATGCGGCGAATAAAGGCGGGCTACGCGAGACCTTGATACCCGCAACAATGAGCCGAACAGACGGGCATAGGCGCCACCCTTGGCACCGTGCCCGTGCAGCACGTCCGGCCGCAATTCCTTGATGATCCTGTAGGTTTGCCGGGCCGAAGTCAGGTCGCCCGCGCCGACATGGCGCTGCATTGGCGTGCGATGGATGCCGAGCGCCAGCATGTCCTTCATCTGCTCGAACAGACGCTCCTCGAATTCGCCGCCTGTGGTCGAGTCGCAAACGATGCCGACCATGTGGCCGGCGGCGACCTGCGCTTCCGTCAGGTCGCGCACGTGCCGGAAAATTCCTCCGACGGGTGAGCGAAAGCAGTGGACGATCCTGAGCTTGCCCGCCACGAGGTGTCTGTTCAGAACAGGCGTTCGCGGACGTAGACGGTATCTCCCGGCAGCAGCGGATCGGAGGTGACCACGCGGCCGGTTATCACCTTGCCGTTGATGTCGCGGGTGATGTCGACGCTCTCCTGGTTGGCGCGTGGCGTGAAGCCCCCGGCGATGGCGATGGCCTTCTGCACGGTCAGGCCGGGCACGTAGGAATACTGGCCGGCGGCGCCCACTTCGCCCATGACGAAGATCGGTCGGTAACGATCGATCTCGACCGAGACGTCGGGGTCGCGCAGGTAGCCTTGCCGCAGTTTGTCGGCGATCTCTTTCTCCATCTGCTGCGCGGTGTGGCCACGTGCCGGTATGGCGCCGACGAGCGGGAAGGAGATGTAGCCGGACTGGTCGACGCTGTAGCTATTGGTCAGGCCGTCCTGCTCGAACACGGTGACGCGGACACGGTCGCCGGCGCCGAGACGATAGGGCTGGTCGAGGACCTCATGAAAGGCGGCCGGCGTCGGCCGGTAGCTGGAGCAGCCCGCGAGCATCGACACGGCAAGCAGTGCGCGAAAGAGGGAAGCAGTGCTTTTCATGATCGGACAGGTACCTTCGACTGGCCGCTGCGGCGTCGCAGCAAACATCTGGGATCGCGCCCGTTATCATCCTGTTAGGGTTAATGGCCGGTAAAGGAGCCCCGCCAATAGCGATCAGCAGACAAGGTTTTGCGATTTTATCGATTTTTTTCTGTTGCCCGCAGTAAACCCTAATGGAAGCTTACCGTGATCTTAACGGCTGAGTTACCATAGTTGTTTACGGTGCGTCCCGACCCAGTTTCGGAGTAGGGATGCATGTCCGTTCAATCCGCGGCCGCAGACGTCGATGTTGATCTCAGGCAGCTCTTTGCCAGCCTGGGGCGGAACTGGCTGCGGATTCTGGTCTTCGTTCTCGTCGTGACGGGACTTGCCTTCGCGGCCGCGTCGTTCGCGACCCGGTATTACAAGGCCGAGACGCAGGTGGAGATCGCTCCACGTGAATCCGTCTACACCCGTCCGGCCGGCAGCAACAATGACGGCGACAAGCCGATCCTCGACGAGCAGGGCGTTGCTACCCAGGTCCAGATAATTTCGTCCAACGAAATTCTCAAACAGGTGGCGCAGAAACTCGGCCTGTCGCGACTGCCTGAGTTCGACGAAACGATCAACATGTCGTCCCTGAGCCGCGGTCTGATCCTGCTTGGATTGAAAAGCGACCCGATGGACGTTCCAACCGACGAGCGCGTGCTGAAGAAGATGCGCGAGAAGCTCAACGTCTACGGTGTTGAAAAGACTCGCATCATTGCCATCGAGTTCTCTTCGGAAGATCCCAAGCTTGCCGCCGCCATCCCCGATGCCATTGCCGCCGCTTATATAGCGGGGCAGGGGGCGGCCAAGAGCGAATCGAACACCGCCGCAGCGGACTTCCTGGCGCCCGAGATCGCCGACCTGTCCAAGCAGGTCAGGGATGCCGAAGCCAAGGTCGCGGCTTACCGCGCCCAGTCGGACCTTCTGATGGGCGGTAACAATTCCACCCTGGCCACCCAGCAATTGGCCGAGTTGTCGACCGAGTTGTCGCGGGTGCGGGCCAACCGCGCCGCTGCCGAAGGCACGGCCGAGAGCGTGCGCAAGGCACTGCAGAATGGCGGATCGCTGGATTCACTGCCGGAAGTGCTGTCTTCCGATCTGATCCAGCGTTTGCGGGAGCGGCAGGTCGAACTGCGTGCCAACATCGCCGATCTGTCGACGACGCTGCTCGACAATCATCCGCGTATTCGCGCCGCCAAATCACAACTGGCCGATCTCGATGCGCAGATTCGCAGCGAAGCCCAGAAGATCATGAAGGGGCTGGCGATGCAGGCCGATGCCGCCAAGGCGCGCGAAAGCCAGCTTGTCGCCGACGTCAACACGCTCAAGGCTGCTTCGGCGCAGGCCGGCGAGCAGCAGGTCGGGCTCGACGCGCTGCAGCGCGATGCCGCCGCCAAGCGCCAGCAGCTCGAACTTTACCTGACCAATTATCGCGAGGCGGCGTCGCGTCAGGATCGCAACTATGTTCCGGTCGACGCTCGCATCGCCTCGCCGGCTTCCGTTCCCTCCGAGCCGTACTTCCCCAAGATCGGGCCGATCGTCGGTGCCGCCGCCGCGGCTTCCCTTCTGCTGGCGGCGGTGTTCACGCTGCTTCGGGAGCTCTTCTCGGGCCGCGCCATGCGCCCGGCCAGCGGAGCGCGGTTTGAACCGATCGACGAGGTGGCGATGCCGCCAGCCGCTTATCAGGAGCCATCCCCCCGCTCGGAGCCGGCAGTCGCCAACGAGTTCGCCAATCGCGCCGCCGAGCCGTCATGGCCCGAAGCGCCTGCACCGACGCAGCCGCGGCCTGCCGCCGAGGTCGAGCCTGTCGCCAAAGCGAAGCCTGTCGCCGAGCCTGAATCCTTGGCCAAATCTGAACCCGTTGCCGAGCCTGAGCCCATGGCTGAGCCGCCGGAGCCCGTCGTGGAGGTTCGTCGGCCGCGTTCCGTGCTCGGCGAGATCGACGTCGAGAAGGCTGCCGAGAAGCTGATCGCCAGCGGGGCCGCGCGCGCCATATTCGTTTCCCCCGAGGGCGACGAGGCGGCGGCGTCGGCGATCCTGGTGGCGCGCGAGGTTTCCGACGCCGGCCTGCGCGTCCTGCTGCTCGACCTCACGGCCTCGGGAGCTGCTTCGCGGCCGATGCTGGACAGCGGGCTTTTCCCCGGCATCACCAATCTGCTGGCGTCGCAGGCGCAGTTCAGCGACGTGATCCATGCCGACCTCTATTCCGACTGCCATGTCATCCCGGTAGGCACCGCCGATCCGGTCCGTGCCATGCGCGCCGCCGATAGGCTGCCGATCATCATGCAGTCGCTGACAACAGCCTATGACCTGGTGGTGGTCGAATGCGGCCCGGCCGACGCACAAGGCATCAGCCGTCTGGGCGGCGAGGCCACCGAGGTATTCTTGTCCATGCTGGAGGCCGACGACGAGGTGACGCAGGCCGCGGTCAAGTTGATCGAGAGCGGCTATCCCGACCTGACGCTGGTGACGCCGCTCGGCCACGAGCCGCCAGGCAACCCGGTGCCGGGGCGGCGTTCAGCAGCCTGAAAGAGCTGCCACTCGAAGGCACGTCAGGCCTATCCCAGTTCCAGGGTCGTCACGCCGAATATTCTGTTGGCGTCGAGCCTCGGCGGCGGGCCTTTGTACATGCGCGTGGTGGTGAAGGTCGATGAGAAGCCTGCCGCCACGAGCGCCGCGATGAAATCCACCTTGCTGGCCGGAACGTCGATGTGAAGGTCGCCACCTTCGCAGGCGCTCGCCAGGTCGTCGAGCAAATCCAGTGCGGTCCGTGTATCGTCGGCGAAGAGCGGGCCGATCTTGAAGCCGCTGCGGCAGGATCGCGCTACCGCGTAACCGGCCGTCCCCCGCGGCGTGATTGCTGCCAGCGCGCGATGCGGCGGCTGCAGCCATCGCTGCAGGAAGGAATGGCGGGACGCGGGAAAGCAGAGTGCGTCATACCTGATGATGTCTGGCACCAATTGCGCGGTCACCGTGCGAGGCCGTTCGGCGCCGATGGTCAAGGTTGCAGGGCGCCCGCTGTAACGAATGGTCTCGTAGAGCGGCCTGAACCCTTTGCTCTCGTAATTGGCCTGTTGCTCTTCGACGCCATCGAGGCCGATGGTGCGCCCGGCCAGCCTTGTCATGCCCGCGGTCCATACCGCCTTGCCATAGCCCTTGCCGCGCATGTCCGGCCGGCAGATGTAGAGGCCTATGAAACCAAAATCGTGCCCATAGGCCACCGCTGATATCCCGGCAACCATTTCGCTGCCGGCAAAGGCACCGATGAAACCCCTGGGATCCGCTGCCTGAAACATCGCCGCATCTTCAAGGCCGGGGTTCCAACCCTCCGCGGCCGCCCAGTCGACGAGATCGGCCAATTCTCCCAGCGACAGCGTGCGGATGATCGGTTTCATGGTGCTCATTTCGCAGCGATAGTGTTCGGTCGATGGATTTCAGCACGGGATGGCAAGTCTTGACCAGCGGCCCATATAGACGCCGCGCTTCGCATCGAGGCCAGCAGACCACCGCGGGTCGCGCAGGCCTAGCTGTCGTCCTCGCCGGCCGCCGGCTGTGCCTGTCCGGCTGCCTTGCGGCGCAGCATCTTGGCGAGCTTCCAGATCGTCGGGCTGTTCTTGACCAAGGCCTTCAGCCGCGCGCCCAGGCGAAGTGCCTGTGCCAGCCCACGGCCCTTGAGCGTCAGCGGGACCAGGACCTCGAAATGCTGCGTTTCGATATCGCACCATAGCCGCTTGTAGGGTTCGTCTCCGACGGAGAAATCATAAACCGCGAACCCACTCTGCCAGGCATTCTGGATGTTGTCGAAGAACAGGAAGTCGCCCGGGCTGGTGTTGGAGAGATCGTCCTCGGCGATCGCTCCGAACTCGCAGATCAGGCGGCTGCCCGAGCGGCTCGATCCGGTGACGGCGCGCAGCTTGCCGGCGACCTCCAGCCCGTGCAGCACGAAGTAAGGCTTGTCCTCGGCGACTGCTTGCGTGAACAGCCCTCGGAAGAAGGCGCGTGTCCGGCCGTCACCGAAGACGTTGGCAATGCCCATCTTGCGGAAGCGCTGTTCCTTCATCTCGAAGAACGCATCGAGCAGCCTCTCCACCTCGTCGGCGCTGCGTGCCTCGATGCGCCGGTGGCTGCCGACGGCCTCGAACTTGCGCGTCTGCGAACGATGCTTCTTGCGTTTGCGCTTGCCGCCGGCACGCAGCAGCAGCGCATCGAACCCGCCGCTGAGGTCGACGGCCAGCGAAAGATTGGGACTGGCGAAATGATCGAGCGATGCCAGCGGATTGGCGATGCCGTCGAGATCGGGCAGCAACCTTTCCAGCGCGATGAGATCGATATCGGGCCGGGATCTGGCGATCGCCGCCAGCATCGACCGGATGGCTGTGAGGTCGCCGCTGGCGAGCCACTGCGGTTCGGCGGCGCAGAAATTGCCATTGGCGTGGCGGCCGCCCATGAACTGGGCGAACCGGAACGGGCCGCGCTTGACCACCTCCAACGCCAGTGCGAAGGCCGGTTTGCCCTCCAGTTCAAGCGTGGCAATGAGCAGATCGGGCTTGACCTCGGTGGCCCAGTTCAAGATCCATGCCGCACTTTGCGGCGGCGCACAGAGCGCCGAACGACAGAACGCCGCATATGCCGCGAGCCCCTCGGCGGCGGCAACGGAAACCGACAGCCCCACGGCATTCCCAGGCAGTGCGCGTGGCGAGGCCTGGGCCGCCGCGAGCCGCTTGCCATCAAATGACGCGGTTGCGTCAACCATACCTCAATCCTTAGGGCGTACTGATCCCGATTTGGGGGGCGCTCGGGCGTATTCCGTGCTTGGATAGCCTAGGCGCAAAAGGTGAATGAATGATCGACGGTGGGGAGGCAATCCGGAAATTGGCGCTCAACGTCGCCCGCTATACCGGCCTAGCACCGCTGGCCAGGCCGTTTGTCGGCGGCATCGGCGCCATCCTGATGCTGCACCGCGTGACGGCGACACCTGAAAAGCCCGACAGCGTCAACCGGCACCTCAACATCGCGCCCAGTTTCCTCGATGCCGTGATCGCCGACATGAGAGCGAACGGCTATGCCTTCGTCTCGATGGACGAAGCCGTGGAGCGCATCAAGGCAGGTGGCAAGGGCGGCCGGTTCGCCACCATCACCGCCGACGATGCCTATCGCGATAACATGACGGAGGCCCTGCCGGTGCTGGAGAAGCATGACGCGCCGCTCACCATCTATGTCGCTCCCGGGCTGATCGATGGCACCGCCCACCTTTGGTGGGATGTGGTCGAGGACATCGTCAATGCCTGCGATCAGCTGGCCCTGGCGACATCGAACGGCCCGACTGTGATCGATTGCGCGACCCCCGCAAGGAAACATCAGGCCATCGCCCGCCTGCATGCCTACTTCACCACCGAGGTCCGCGAGGAAGACCTGCGGACCGTGCTGCGCGACCTGGCCGCTTCGAATGGCGTCGACGCGGACGCCCCGCGCCTGCGCACGCTGATGAACTGGGATGAGATCCGCACCGTCGCCGCGCACCCGCTGGTGACGATCGGCGCCCATACGATCAACCACAGCAATCTGAAACGGCTTTCCGAGGCCGACGCGCGGCGCGAGATCGGCGCCGTCAACGACATGCTACGGACCGAGCTAGGCGAGGAGCCGCGCCATTTCGCCTATCCCTATGGTTACGCCAGCGCCGTTGGCTGCCGCGAAGTGGGCTTTGCGCGCGACGCCGGCTATGCCTCCGCAGTGACCACCCGCCACGGCGTGCTGCGCGCCGAACATGCCGGCTTCCTGCACGCCTTGCCGCGCATTTCGGTCAATGGCCGCTACCAGAGCCTCGCCCATATCCGCACCATGCTGTCGGGCGTGACGACGCCGCTCGCCAATGCCGGCAAGATGCTCGTCACGATCTAAAAGCAGTTCCAGGAAAATGCGCTGCGGTTTTCCTTCTGGAATTGCGGTGATCTATCAACTGATTGTCGCAAGATGACCGCTCCGGATGGGAGCCGGCCATTCGACAAATGGGCGCGAGCATCTTAGTTTTTTGCAATGACAGCCGATCTTCCCGAGCTCAGAAGCGCTCGTCTCATTCTTCGTAGGCCAATACCCAAAGATGTGGAGACGCGGCTAGCGCTTGGACGGCATCGCGAGATTGTTGAAGGCTATGGGGGGACATTCGACCCAAACGCAACCTTAAGCCAGGGCGACGCCGAAGCCGCCACTCGCTTCATTGAGCAACAGAATTGTGCCTGGGTGATCGATGCGGGTTGCTTTATCGGTCATGTCCGCCTCCAAAACATAGACCGGCAAGACAAAAGGGCAACCTTGGCCATCGGCATCGACGACTTGGCATATCTCGGCAAGGGATATGGCGCCGAGGCCATCAAGCTCGTCCTCGGCTATGCCTTCGATCGTGGTCTGCACCGCGTGTCTCTGCGGGTGTTGTCGAGCAATTCCCGTGCTATCGCCTGCTATCGCAAGTGTGGATTTGTGGAGGAGGGGCGCGAACGCGAAGCCGCACTCGTCAATGGGGCCTAGCAGGACGACATCGTTATGGGGGTATTGGACAGAGAATTCGACCCGTCCTGAAGGACTATGCGAGAGCGCACTCGACTGCGTCTGAGTAATTGAGTTTTGATCCCAAGGCGTTTCAGCGCTTGGCCCGTGGCTCCAGCATCAGCCACTTGATGATGCCCATCGCCGGCAGCACCCAGAGCAGACCGCTAAGCAGGAAGAACAGGAATTGCACCAGCGCGCCCGATTCCGACAACCGGGCGACCGCGAAGATCGAGGCGACCAGCGCGTAGATGATGACCAGCGCCAACAGCAGGAACATTCCGATCAGCTTTTTCAGGCGAATGGGCATGGTACGGTCTCGTTGATGGCTACCGCTTAGGCCGAACGCGGGACGCGCGCAACCCACGACATCGGGCGCGACGGCGTGCCGCGCTGCCCGGTCTTGCCAGCAGGAGTGCGATGGTTCACCAATCCGCGACATTCAACCCGTCGGGATATATTCATGGCCGCCATCACTGCCGCCGCGCCCTATCAGGCCCGCGACCGCGATCTGCACAACCGGGCTCTCGTGCGCGGCTGGCTGTACGCCGTGCTCGTGGTGCTGTTCGCGCTGGTGCTGGTTGGTGGCGCCACGCGGTTGACCGAATCCGGCCTGTCGATCACCGAATGGCAGCCGATCCATGGCGTCATCCCGCCGCTCAACGACGCCGAGTGGCAGGAGGAATTCCAGCGCTATCAGCAGATCCCGCAATACACCGAACTCAATAAGGGCATGAGCATCGAAGCGTTCAAGTCGATCTTCTGGTGGGAATGGGCGCATCGCCTGCTGGCGCGCAGCGTCGGCCTGGTCTTTGCCTTGCCGCTGCTGGTCTTCTGGGCGACGCGCCGCATCGAGCGCGGCCTTGGGCCGAAACTGGTCGGCATTCTGCTTCTCGGCGGCCTCCAGGGCGCCATCGGCTGGTGGATGGTGGCCTCCGGCCTGGTCGACCGCGTGTCGGTGAGCCAGTACAGGCTCGCCACGCACCTGACGCTGGCGGCACTGATCTTCACCGCAACCATGGTCGTCGCGCGGGGTCTCGCTCCTCACTCCGAGCCTGCGGCCGATCGCTCGACGCAGAGATTGGCCGGCTTCATCGTGCTTCTGGCGCTGATCCAGATCTATCTCGGCGGTCTGGTCGCCGGTCTCGACGCCGGCATGAGCTACAACACCTGGCCGCTGATGGACGGCAGGATCATCCCCGGCGATCTGCTCATCCTCGAGCCGGCATGGCGCAACTTCTTCGAGAACCCGAAGACGGTGCAGTTCGTCCATCGGCTCGGCGCCTACACGGTCTTCGCCGTCGCGCTCTGGCACATGATCGCCACGCGTCGGCGGCTGCCCGGCTCGACGCATGCGCGACGCGCGACCCTGTTGTTCGTTCTGGTGCTGGTGCAAGCTTCGATCGGCATCGGTACGCTGCTGATGCAGGTGCCCCTGCATATGGCGCTGACACATCAGGCTTTTGCGCTTGTCGTGCTGGGCTTTGCCGCCGCGCATTGGCGCGGCACCAAGGGCGCCTATCCCTTGCCCAACGAGGTTGCCGTCGGACGCTGAGTGCGGCCGATCACATCCAGAATTCGTTCGACTGCGTCGTCTTCTCGCCATCGAATTCAGCCTGACGCAATGCGGCGGCGGATGGCGTCGACTGGCTCTGAGCGGCCTTGGCAGCTTTGTCGGCGTCCAAGGCTCTCAGTGCGTCGAGCTTGGCCTGGGCGGTGGCGATATCCTGCTGCACCTGGGCGGCTTGAACCTGATCCTTGATCGCCTTGGCCTGGTCTTCCAGGTCCTGGATCTGCTTTTCGAGCGCTGCCTCCTGGGCTGCATTGCTCGAGGAACCGGACGAGGAATATTGGGTTGCCTGGGAGGAACCCGAGATCGCGCCGACCATGACAAATCCTTGAGGAGGGAGCCAGGACACGGTCTGTAGCCGATCATGGTGAACAAGCCGTTACTTCAGCTCTTCCCCGGGATCACAAACGCGCCCGCACTTCCCAGATCGCCGCGGCAATCGACAGCTCGCGGTTCTCCTCGACCGCATTGTCGTCCTCATGGTGCCAGGCCGCGGACAGGCAACCATAGGCGATGGCATGGTCCAGTATCGCTGCCGGTGATTGTCCCAGCGCCCGGGCAAAGACCTCGGCCATATGCGCGATCCGCTCCGGGGCGAGGCAAAGTGCGTCGCGATCGAGCGGGTTGTAGAACATGTTGGCGGCGTCGAAGCCGGGATCACCGAGCACGCCTTTCGGATCGATCACCAGCCAGCCGCGCGCTCCCCGCAGGATGTTTTCGTGATGCAGGTCGCCATGCAGCGGCCTGATGTCATGCGGATTGGCCAGCAATCGATCCGCGATGGCGCCGGCCTCGACATAGAGGCTGTCATCGCCGATGCCGCGATCGGTTGCGGCCTTCTTGAAAAGGCTGGCGAACCGCTCCCTGAGCGGCTGAAGCTCGGGCGGGTAGGGGTGCTCGGATGGCGAAAACAATTTCGCCATCACATCCGCCGCGATGGCGGTCGCTGCATCGTCGCCTTGCTCGTCGAGAACCTGCGACAGAAGTGTGTTCCCGCCATATTCGAGTAGCATGGAATGCCCGTCGAGGCCGAGAAGCCGCACCGCGCCTTCGCCGCGTCGCCAGGCAAGGAAATGCTCGCCGCGCAACTCGTCGGCAACGTCGTCGAACGGCTTCAGCGCCTTCACGATCGCCGGTGAGCCGTCCTCGAGCCGCACCTTCCAGATGCGGCTCGAAAAGGTCTCGGCAATGAGTTCGGGTTCGCTGACCCTCCAGCGCGCTGGGAAGGCTGGCGCGTCCATCACAGACCGAGCATCAGGTCCATGTTCTGGACGGCTGCACCCGAGGCGCCCTTGCCGAGATTGTCGTAGACCGCCAGCAGCAGCGCCTGGGCTCTGCTGTCGTTGGCGAAGACATAGACCTTCATGCGGTTGGTGCCGTTGTAGATCTCCGGATCGATGTCCGGCACCCGCTCCAGATGCGCGTAAGGCGCCACCTCGACCACACCGCCCTCGATCGCGGCGAAATGGTCCGCAATGGCGGCGTGAAGTTCGGCACCCGTCGGGACGCGGTCGAGGCCACCGAGTTGCAACGGCACAACCGTGATCATGCCTTGCGCGAAATTGCCCACCGCCGGCTGCATGATCGGATCATGCGACAACTTCGCGTACGCCTTCAATTCCGGCACGTGCTTGTGCTGCAGGGTCAGGCCATAAGGCAGGAACTCCGAGGCGTCCTCGCCCTTGGCGACGTAGTCTTCGATCATCGGGCGCCCGCCGCCCGAATACCCCGTAATGCCGTTGACCGCGATCGGGAAATTGGCCGGCAGCAGACCTGCGGTGACCAGTGGCCTGAGCGTCGCGATCGGCCCCTGCGGCCAGCAGCCGGGATTGGCGACGCGCCTGGCCGTGGCGATCTTCTTGGCCTGCTCCTTGTCCAGCTCGGCGAAGCCATATTCCCAGCCTTCGGCCACGCGATGCGCGGTCGACGCATCGATGACCTTGGTGGTGTCGTTGGTGATCAGCGAGACGCTTTCCTTGGCTGCATCGTCGGGCAAGCACAGGATCGCGATGTCGGCGGCGTTGAGGAATTCGGCGCGCGCGGCCGTTTCCTTGCGGCGCTCGACCGGAATGGAAATGATCTCCAGATCGCCGCGCTCGGCAAGCAGCGCCCGGATCTGGAGACCGGTGGTGCCGTGTTCGCCGTCGATGAAGATTTTCGGTTTCATTGCCTGATCAAATTCCCTGATATCTCAAAACTATATGCCGTTGCCCTGATTGACTGCGGCGCCATTGTGGTTGCCGTTGTTCAGTTCCTCGAGCCGCGCCTTTCGTTCCGCCAGCAGGCCGAGATACTGCATGGCCACCATCGAACCGGCGATCGCCGTTATATCGGCGTGATCATAGGCCGGCGCAACCTCCACGACATCGGCGCCGACAATATCGACCTGATTGAGCTGACGCAGCGTCGACAGGATCTTCGCCGAGGATGGGCCGCCCGAAACCGGCGTGCCGGTTCCCGGGGCATAGGCCGGATCGAGGCAGTCGATGTCGAAGGTCAGATAGGTCTTCTTGCCCCCGGTGCGGTCGACGATGGCATAGGCGATATCGGAGGCGCGCATTTCCTCGATTTCATAACCATGCAGGATCTTGATGCCGAACGTGTCGGGCGCATGGGTGCGGATGCCGATCTGGATCGAGCGATCTGGATCGATGATGCCTTCCTTGACCGCGCGGCCGACGAAGGAACCATGGTCGATGCGCTTGCCGTCGTCGGGCCATGTGTCCTGGTGGGCGTCGAACTGCACCAAGGCGAGCGGCCCGTGGATGGCGGCATGCGCCTTGAGCAGCGGCCAGGTGACGAAATGGTCGCCGCCGAGCGTCAGCAGGAAGGCGCCCGATTTCAGGATCTTGGTCGCTTCGCGCTCGATCGTGCCGGGCGTCTTCTGATGGTTGCCCGAGTCGAGCAGGCAGTCGCCGTAATCGACCACGGCGAGGTGCTCGAACAGATCGCGCGAGAACGGGTATTGCGGGTCGTTATCGAGGATCGCGGAGGCGCGGCGGATCGCCTGCGGCCCAAACCGGGCGCCCGGCCGGTTGGTGACGGCGGCGTCGAAGGGAATGCCCCACACCACCGCATCCGCGCCCTTCACGTCCTTGGTGTATTTGCGCCGCATGAAAGACAGCGCGCCGGAATAGGTCGGCTCAAGGGCGCCACCCGTTTTGGAGCGGGCGGTGAAGGCATGGTCGATGTTCTTGGTCGCCATTACTGGTCCTCGTTTTCATCGGGGTGCAACAACTACAGAACCGGCATGGAAGATGCCAGTCACGGCCTGGGGAGACGAAACGGCGCCGCCCGGGTGCCGCGGCAAGACAGGATTTGTATCATCATGACGCAGACCGCGTTTCTTAATCGGTCGGATGCCGTGGTGTCGACCCACGCCGGCACGATCGCCGGCGATCGCTTCCAGGTTCTCGATTCGTGGCGCGGCATCTGCGCGTTGCTGGTGGCGCTGTTTCATTTTCCGACCGCCTCGGCGATCTCGCAGAGCAGCTTTATCGGTTCGGCCTATCTTTTCGTCGACTTCTTCTTCGTCCTTTCCGGCTTCGTCATCGCCTCCAGCTATGCCAATCGGCTGGGCCGACCGGAAGAGGTCGCCCGCTTTGCGCTGGTCCGTTTCGGCCGCATCTACCCGCTGCATCTGGTCATGCTTGGTGCCTTTGCCGCCTTCGAGCTGTTGCGGTTGGTGCTGCCGCAATTGCATGGCACGGGGGCTGCTCCCTTCACCGGCGGCTTCGACGTCGAGAGCTTGGCTGCCAATCTCCTTTTGCTGCAAGGTGTCGGCTTCGAGGATCGGTTGACGTGGAACGCGCCAAGCTGGAGCATTTCGGCCGAGTTTTTTGCCTATCTCCTGTTTGCCGGCGTGGTCTTCATCGCCGGCGCGCGCGCCTGGATATGGTTTGTCGCCGCCGCCGTCACCGCGCCGCTGTTCCTGCTCGGCTTCTCCATGCGTCATATGGATGTGTCCTACGATTTCGGCTTCATCCGCTGCCTCCACGGCTTCTCGCTCGGCGCCCTGTTGGCCTGGTTTCAGCAAGATTCCATTGCAGGGGCGCGACAGGTTCTGCTCGCAAACGGCCCGCGGATGAGCTGGACTCTTGCCGAAATCGTCATGGTGGCCGTCATCGGTCTTTTTGTCTCGCTGGCGGGCGACAACGACGCCGGCATTGCCGCGCCCCTGGTGTTCGCCCTGGCGCTGTTCCTCTTCGCCCATGAAGGCGGCTGGATCAGCGCGTTGCTCAGGACACCGTTCATGCTGACGCTCGGCGCGCTGTCCTATTCGATCTACATGGTCCACATCTTCGTCCAGGCGCGCCTGATCAATGTCGCCGGGCTCGTCGAGCGCAAACTCGGCCTCGGCTTGATTGGCGACATCGTACTGCGTGGCGATCCCGCCACCGGCTTTGGCGCCGGCTGGACGGGGACTGTGGCGATCGTCGTCATGCTCGCCGCCACCATCGCCGTGTCTTGGGCCACATGGCGCCTGGTCGAAATGCCGGCAATGGCGTGGTTCCGCCGACTGTCGAAGCGCATCTGACCGATATCTCCGGCCAACCGCTAATGCATATCGCCCAAAGGTGATCTCGGTTTGGAGTGCGCCCCCAGGGGGTGCCTGAATCCGTTTCGATGCGACGCGCTTTAGCCGGCTTCGTTCACCTGGATGTCACTGATGTCGCCTATCCCCGGCTCGATCCGGCAAGGAGCGATTCTCGATGCGGACGATCTGGCTGAGCCTTCTGCTTTCCACCGCGCTGGCGGCCGCCTCCGGCCAGGCCTTGGCCGGCGAAACCCGCGCCAGCCAGATCCTCGACCGTTTCGAACATGCCAACCAGTGGCGCGACCATGTCATGGTGGCCGCCCATCGCGCCGGCAGCATGCAGGCCGGCAAGACCCTCTATGCGGAAAATTCACTGGCCGCCGTGGAAGGCTCGATCGCGATCGGCGCCGAAATCGTCGAGGTCGACATCCGGCGCTCGAAGGACGGCGCGTACATCGTCATGCACGACAGTTGGCTCGACCGCACGACCACCTGCAAGGGCGAGGTCGTCAGTTACACGCTGGCCGAGCTGAAGAGATGCCGGCTGGTGATCGAGGGCACCCATGCCGTCACCAACGAGCCTGTCTCGACGTTGCGCGAGATGCTGATGACGACAAGGGACAGAATCCTCATCAATCTCGACAACAAGCTCGAAGTCGGCGACCTCCCGGGCATGATCGCGGTGGCGCGCGACCTCGGTATGGCCGAGCAAGTCATCGTCAAGGAAAACCTGTGGAACCAGAACAGGATCACCACGGTGAAAGCCGCCATGGCAGCGGCAGGCGGTGGCTTCCAGTTCATGCCGATCATCGCCGATGACGCGGTGCATGATGCCGGCTTCGCCTCGATGGTCGACCACGCCTTCGCGCCGCGCGCGATCGAGCTGATCAACTGGCGGGCTGGCGCCGAGACGCTCACCGAAACCGGCGGGCCGCTGTTCAGCGCCCGCATGCGCGCCGAGGCGGTGAAGGGCGACTGGCATATCTGGGCCGACACCTATGCCATCGTCAACAAGCCGGGCGGCTTCCTCGCCGGCGGGCGTGGCGACGAACTGGCGGTCCAGGCCAGCCTGCCGCGCGAAGCCTGGGGCTTCTGGGCCGATCGCGGCGCCACCATCATCCAGACCGACGAACCTAAGGCGGCGATCCACTGGCTGGCGGCAAACGGCTATCGCGTGCCTTATGCCGACGACAATCGGCCTTTCAAACCGGCGCATACGGCCAGCATCAATTAGGAGTGGCGGCAGAGGCTGCCGCTCTCCTCTCTCGTGAGAGTTGCCTGTAGGGCGCTGTCCCACAACCTGTCGATCACTCAGATCTGTAGCCCCAAAAGAAAAGGCCGCCCGGAGGCGGCCTTTTCGATATCGACAGTTCGAAACGCTCAGCGCTTCGAGAACTGGAAGGAACGACGGGCCTTGGCCTTGCCGTACTTCTTGCGCTCGACGACGCGGCTGTCACGGGTCAGGAAGCCACCCTTCTTGAGCACGGCGCGCAGCGCCGGCTCGTAGTAGGTCAGCGCCTTGGAGATGCCGTGACGCACGGCACCGGCCTGGCCGGAGAGGCCGCCGCCGACGACCGTGGCGACGATGTCGTACTGGCCCGAACGGTTGGAGGCGATAATCGGCTGGTTGAGGATCATCTGCAGGACCGGACGCGCGAAATAGGTCGCGAATTCCTTGTCGTTGACGACGATCTTGCCGGAACCCGGCTTCACCCAGACGCGCGCGATGGCGTTCTTGCGCTTGCCGGTGGCATAGGCGCGGCCCGACTTGTCGAGCTTCTGGACGTGGACGGGGGCCGCGGCCTGCGTGTTGGTGTTGCCGGTGGCGGCGCCCAGTTCTGCGAGCGAGGAAAGCTCAGCCATCTTATGCGACCTTCTTGTTCTTGGAATTCAGCTTGGCCACGTCGAGGACTTCTGGCTGCTGGGCGACATGCGGATGCTCTGCGCCTGCATAGACGCGCAGGTTCTTCATCTGGCGACGGCCGAGCGGACCACGCGGAACCATGCGCTCAACGGCCTTCTCGACGACACGCTCGGGGAAACGGCCCTCGAGCAGCTGGCGCGCGGTGCGCTCCTTGATGCCGCCGGGGTGGCCGGTGTGCCAGTAATAGACCTTGTCGGTGAACTTCTTGCCGGTGAACACCACCTTGTCGGCATTGATGACGATGACATTGTCGCCGTCGTCGACATGCGGGGTGAAGGTCGGCTTGTGCTTGCCGCGAAGATGATTGGCGATGACAGTGGCAAGACGGCCGACGACGAGACCCTCGGCGTCGATCAGGATCCACTTCTTCACCACATCCGCAGGCTTCTGCGAAAAGGTTGTCATGTTTTCTGCTCTCGGTTTTGACCTTCACGGGGAAGGCGTTTCTTGTTGCTTGAATTGGCTAAAGACACTTGTCCCCTGCCAATAATAAAACGGCGGCCTTTGCGGGCCGCTGCTTCGTGGGGGCTTATAGGCGAGCGGAGTGACCGCGTCAAGGCTGCGGGGAAGTCCTGCCGCGTAGAAAATGCTGTAGAAACAATATGTTGGTCTAAAGGTATTATTTTACCACACCGACAGAGCGCTGCGGCGGGATCGAATAGGTGCCCGTGGCATGCGCGATCGTGTGTCCATCCCGGCTGGCGACGATGTCGATGTCGAACACCATCAGGCTCTTTCCGAGCTTCAGGATGCGGCAATACCCGTCGATTGGCCCGGTTTCGGCCTTGCGCACGAAGTTGATGTTGAGGTTGGTGGTGACCGAGAGCGCATCCGGCCCGGCATGGCTGAGCACGCAGACATAGCCGCCGATGTCGGCCAGCGTGAACAGGGCAGGGCCCGACACTGTGCCGCCGGGACGCAAATGCCGCTCGTCGGCATTGAGCCGCACGATGCAGCCCCCAGGAAACACGTCGATCGCCTCATAGGCGGCCGAGTTCTCATTGAGTTGCGGAAAGACGGTCTCCATCAACACGTTGATCTGCGCTGCGGTCAGCACCGGCTTGAGGTTGGTCTGGGCGGGCATGTCGGTCTCTCGTTCTGCGCCAAGCCTGTATGGGCGCAGCTGGGTGTTTCTGGCAACATATACATCGCCCTGGCGCAAGCGATGGGTGTTGGACGAAACCCGATCCGATATTAGATACTCTGCCAGCGGAAACTCGGAGACCTAGCCATGGCCGAAATCCTTGCCATCAAGCCTGCTGCCGCCGACGAGGGTCCGGTTGCGACAAGGCTGGATAAGGGAGTGCTGCGCCTGACGCTCGCCAATCCGCCCGCCAACGCCCTGTCGCTGGCAGTGATGGCGGCGCTGACGGCGGAACTCGACCGCGCCAAGGCCGACAAAGCCGTTCGCGTCATCGTGCTGTCAGCGGCCGGCAAGGTGTTTTGCGCCGGCCACGACCTCAAGGAAATGACCGCGCGGCGCGCCGACGCCGATCGCGGCAAGGCCTTCTTCGAAGAGACGTTTGCCGCTTGCGCCACGCTGATGCAGACGATCGTGCGCCATCCCCTGCCTGTCATCGCCGAGGTGGACGGCCTGGCGACTGCCGCCGGCCTGCAACTGGTCGCCAGTTGCGACCTTGCGATCGCCTCGCATGAGGCGACCTTCTGTACGCCGGGCGTCAACATCGGCCTGTTCTGTTCGACGCCGATGGTGGCGCTGTCGCGCAACGTCTCGCGCAAGCAGGCAATGGAGATGCTCTTGACCGGCGAGACGATCGACGCGGCAACGGCGAAGGAATTCGGCCTCGTCAACCGCGTCGTGCCGCGCGAGTACCTGAATCAGATTGTCACCAAATACGCGCAAACCATTGCTTCCAAATCCTCCTTGGTGGTGAAGACCGGCAAGGAGGCCTTTTACGCGCAGGCCGAGATGGGTTTGGCGGATGCCTATGCCTATGCCGGCCGCGTCATGGTCGAGAACATGCTGGCGCGAGACGCGGAAGAGGGCATTGGCGCCTTCATCAGCAAGCGCAAGCCGGAATGGACGGACGAATAGGACGAGGATCGTGGAACCCCGCATCTCCATCATCACCATCGCCACGGACGATCTGGATCGCGCCGTGCGTTTCTACGAGGCGATGGGTCTGAAGCGCCACGCGGGGATCACCGACGGTGTCGCCTTCTTCCAGATGGGCGGCGCCATCCTCGGTCTGTTCCCGCGCGCCAGCGCCGAGGAGGACTCGGGCATCACCTTCGCCAAGGCGCCTTCGGCCGTCTATCTCGCCTACAACACCCGCTCCGATGCCGAAGTCGACGAGGTGCTCGCCATGGCTGAAAAGGCCGGCGGAAGGATCGTCAAGCCGGCCGGCCGCGCCTTCTGGGGCGGCTGGTACGGCTATTTCGCCGATGCGGATGGGCATGTCTGGGAAGTGGCGCACAATCCGGCCTTCCCGATCGCGGACGACGGCACGATTTCGCTGCCTGATTGATGGCTTATCGCAAGCAACTGACACGGCTCAAGGCACCGTATCTCAAGCGCATCCTGCTCGACCCCGAGCGCGTGGCGGAATGGGAAAAATATCCCTGGAACCTGCCGCTGTTTCGCGGCCACGAGTTCGAACTCGAATTCACCACGCCCATCACCATCATCGTCGGCGAGAACGGCACCGGTAAATCCACGCTGCTCGAGGCAATCGGCGCGCTGGCCGGCTATGACGAGGCCGGCGGCGGCAAGGGCTATCGACCGGTCGACCACTCCAGTGCCATCGACAAGAGTGGAGCGGCACTGGCGAACACATTCCGTGGCCACTGGTTGCCAAAAGTCACCGCTGGCTGGTTCTTTCGCGCCGAATCCTTCTATTCGGTGGCCCGCTACCTCGACCAGGCCGCGCAGGAGGACCCGTTCAAGCCACCGCCGCCGGATTTCCTGTCCTGGTCGCACGGCGAAGGCTTCATCCGCTTCTTCGAGGAGCGCTGCCGCAGGCAAGGCATCTATATTCTCGACGAGCCCGAAAGCGCGCTTTCACCGACGCGCCAGATCGAACTGCTGAAGATGCTGCGGCGCATGGATCAATCGGGCACCGCGCAGGTGATCATGGCGACCCATTCGCCGCTGCTGATGGCCTGTCCCGATGCGCGGCTGTTCCGCATCAGCCGCTTCGGGCTCGAGCCCGCAGACTTTCGTGATACGGACCATTTCCGCATGCTGCGCGATTTCAGCAACGACCCGGATGGTTTTCTCGCCGAGGCGTTGTATGAGGACGAGACATGAATCACGACAGCTACGACAATGCCTATATCGGCGGCATCCTCAATTCGGTGAAGACGATCGCCATGGTCGGCGCGTCGGCGAATGACGTCAGGCCGAGCTATTTCGTGCTGAAATACCTGCTGGCCAAGGGGTTTTCGGTGTTCCCGATCAATCCCGGCCAGGCCGGCAAGGAAATCCTCGGCCGAATGACCTATGCCAGGCTGGCCAACATACCGGAGCCGATCGACATGGTCGACATTTTCCGCAATGCCGCGGCGGTTCCCGGCATCGTCGACGAAGTGTTGCAGCTCGATCCGTTGCCGAAAGTCATCTGGATGCAGCTTGGCGTGCGTCATGACGAGGCGGCCGCACGCGCCGAGGCGGCGGGCATCAAGGTGGTAATGAACCGCTGCCCCAAGATCGAGTACGGCAAGCTCTCCGGCGAGATCGGCTGGACCGGTGTCAATTCCGGTGTGCTGTCGTCGAAGAAGCCGCTGATGCGCCAGGGTTTCCAGAGTTTCGGCGTGCGTCAGAAATAGGCGCAACGCAGGGGCGCAAAATTATTCCGCGGAATGCCGCATTATCCTGCGGTGTGATCGAAGGATCAACGCCGAGCGGAATTTTCTTCTTTGCATTCGCACGCCGCCTTCGCCAAGAATGCGCAGCTGATTTGAGAAGTTTCAAAGGGAGGTTTCAGTGACCCGTACACCCGGTTTCAACACGCTCGCCGTCCATGCCGGCGCCAAGCCCGATCCGGCCACCGGCGCGCGCGCCACGCCGATCTACCAGACGACCTCCTTCGTCTTCGATGACGCCGACCACGCCGCTTCGCTGTTCGGGCTGAAAGCGTTCGGCAACATCTACACCCGCATCATGAACCCGACCCAGGCAGTGCTCGAAGAGCGAGTCGCGGCCCTCGAAGGTGGCACGGCTGCGCTTGCGGTTGCATCCGGCCATGCCGCGCAGGTCATCGTTTTCCACAATCTGATGCAGCCCGGCGACAATTTCGTCGCCGCCAACAAGCTTTACGGTGGTTCGATCAACCAGTTCGGCCATGCCTTCAAGAATTATGGCTGGGAGGTGCGCTGGGCCGACACCAATGATCTCTCGACCTTCGAGAACCAGATCGACGACAGGACCAAGGCGATCTTCATCGAGAGCCTGGCCAATCCGGGCGGCACCTTCGTCGATATCGAGAAGATCGGCGACATCGCCCGCAAGCATGGCCTTCCATTGATCGTCGACAACACGCTGGCCTCGCCCTACCTCATCCGCCCGATCGAGCACGGCGCCGACATCGTCGTGCATTCGCTGACCAAGTTCATGGGCGGCCATGGCAATTCGATCGGCGGCGTCATTGTCGACGGCGGCACCTTCGACTGGTCGAAATCGGGCAAGTACCCGATGCTGTCGGAACCGCGCCCCGAATATGGCGGCCTCGTGCTGCACGAAACCTTCGGCAATTTCGCTTTCGCCATCGCCGCCCGTGTGCTCGGCCTGCGCGATCTCGGTCCGGCGATCTCGCCGTTCAACGCTTTCCTCATCCTGACCGGTCTCGAAACCTTGCCGCTGCGCATGCAGCGGCACTGCGACAATGCGATCACGGTCGCCGGCTGGCTGTCCAACCATCCCAAGGTCGCCTGGGTGAATTATCCCGGCCTGCCCAGCGACAAGAACAATGCGTTGCAGAAGAAATACTCGCCTGAAGGCGCCGGCGCCGTGTTCACCTTCGGCCTCAAGGGCGGCTACGAGGCGGGCATCAAGTTCGTCGAGGCACTCGAACTCTTCTCGCACCTGGCCAATGTCGGCGACACCAAGTCGCTGGTCATCCACCCGGCGTCGACCACGCACCGCCAGCTTTCCGACGAGCAGAAGGTCAAGGCCGGTGCCGGGCCGGATACGGTGCGACTGTCCATCGGTATCGAGGACGTCACCGACATCGTCGCTGACCTCGAACAGGCGCTCGCCAAGGTCTGATCTGATATGACCGCGTTTCTTTCCGTCGACACCAAAAGCGTGGAGCCCGAATCCGGCGCGCCCGCGCCGGATCGCCTGATCTCGGGCGATCCGAAATTCCGCACCTGGAACGTCGAGGAGCGCGACGGCGGCCTCTATGCCGGCATCTGGGAATCGACCCCCGGCAAATGGCGCATCGTCTATGACGAATGGGAGTTCTGCCACATTCTCTCAGGCGTTTCGGTGATCGCGGAAGAGGGCGGCGAAGCGCGCACCATAAAGCCCGGCGACAGCTTCGTGCTGCGGCCGGGCTTCAAGGGAAGCTGGGAAGTGCTTGAGACGACTCGCAAGGAGTATGTGATCAAGCTTTGAAAGGCTGATCACATATCGAGGATCGGATCGGATTTCCGGGCAACTCGCCAGCTAGAAACCCACGGCGAGCGCCTCCAGCCCATGGAAGTGGTAAGTGTCGCGGAAGCGGGGCTGTTCGGCAAGATGCAGTCGCGGGTGCCGCTCGAACAAAGTCTTCAGCGAAACCTGCAGTTCGAGGCGGGCGAGCGGCGCGCCGATGCAGAAATGGATACCGGCGCCGAAAGACACATTCTTCTGGTCGGTGCGCTCCGGCCGGAAGGCCTGCGGTTCGGCGAAGGCGTGCGGATCATGATTGGCCATGCCAAGCAAGAGCCCTATCGTCTGGCCCGGCCGCACGACGATGCCGGGCGCGATTTCGATCTCCTCATGGGCATAGCGCATGAACATATGCAGCGGCGCGTCGAAACGCAGGCATTCCTCGACGGTCGCCGCGGTCGTTTCCGGTGAGGTGAAGAAGCGGCGCGGGTCGCCGCCTTGCACAAGGATCGAGCGCACTGCGTTGCCGGTCTGGTGCACGGTTGCCTCATGGCCGGCGTTGAGCAACAGGATGGCCGAGGAGACCAGTTCGTCCTCGGACAATTTCTGTCCGTCTTCCTGCGCCGAGATCAGCAGCGACAGCAGATCATTGCCCGGGTTCTTGCGCCGCTCGGTGACGTAGCCGCGCAGGAAATCGGAAAATTCGCGTGCCGCGCCATTGGCCGTCTCCTCGGTCTCGCGGGTGCGGCCATGGATGTACATGGCGACCATCTGATGCGACCAGTCGAGTAGTTGCGGCCCCATCTCCACCGGCACGCCGAGCATTTCGGCGATGATGGTGATCGGCAGCGGGGAGGCGAAGGCCGGCAGGAGGTCAAAGGCCTTGCCAGGTTCGAAACGATCGATCAATTCGTTGGCGAGTGCCTCGACACCCGGCCGCAACCGTTCGACCTGACGCGAGACGAAGGCACGGTTGACCAGTGTCCTCAGCCGCGTGTGCACCGGCGGCTCCAGTTCCAGCATCGAGTTGGCTTCGATGCCGTCGAACGCCTCGAGATGGGTCCTGTCCTGGCCGACACCGTGGCTGTCTGGGATGCCAGCAGGGTTCTGGCGGCCGAAACGGCGGTCGCGCAGCAGTCTGTTGACATCGCCGAAGCCGCCAAAACACCAGAAGCCGAACTCTTCCCAGAAAAATGCATTCGATGCGTCATGCAGGAGGCCGTAGGCCTCGTACGGGTTCATGAAGAAAGCCGGTTCGCGCGGGTCGAGCCTCAGCCGGCGTGTGGCTGGATCAAAGGCCAGATACGGGAGCGTCGATTTGGTCATGCCAGACCCATAGCGCGGCTTGCCAGCCCGGTTCCAGACCGTATGTTGCGTTCGGCAGCCTGATGCATTGAGCCAGCCAGTAGGGTTGCGAAAGGTCTGAACGGATGAATGTGATCGTCGTCGGCGCGGGTATCGCCGGTCTCTCCACGGCGTGGTCGCTGGTCAAGGCAGGCCACGCCGTCTCGATCGTCGAGCAGGGGCCGATCCCCAATCCGCTGGCGGCATCGGGCGACCATCACCGCATCATCCGCCGTGCCTACCGCGCTGGAACCGGCTACGGCCGGCTGATCACCGAAGCCTATGAGGCCTGGGACGAGATGTGGGCCGATCTCGGCGAGAACCACCTCGATCCCAGGGGATTCGTCTGCGTTTCGCGCGAGCCCGGCGATGAGGCCGAGGAATACCGCGAGGGTCTGGAAGAGGGCAATTTCCCTTTCGAATTGCTGGAGCCGGACGCAGCCGTCGAGCGCTGGCCGTTCCTTGAGACCGGCTCGTTCCGCTACGCCTATTTTTCGCCCGAAGGCGGCGCGCTGCATTGCCGCAAGATCGCGGTCGGGCTGGCCAAATGGCTGCGCGCCAACGGCGCCAACGTCTACGAGCACAGCAAGGTGACGGAGATCGATGCAGAGGCCGGCCATATCGTGCTGGAAAGCGGCGAGACGATGCAGGCAGACCGCATCGTCGTTGCCCCTGGCGCCTGGGTGCTGAAGCTATTCCCCGAGCTCGGCGGCGAATTGAAGACTTTTCGCACCGCGCTCGCCTATGTCGAGCCCCCGGCCGATCTCGAGGCCGCATGGGAGGCCGCGCCCGTCATTCTCGATGTCGGCGGCAAGACCGATGGCTATATGATCCCGCTCACCCGCGGCGCCGGAATGAAATTCGGCTCGGGCCTGCACAAGGTGCCGACCAGCGACGCCGACTGGAACCGCGAGCCGGTGCCGGGCGAAGGCGAGGCGATCCGCAACCTGTTCTCGCCGCCGATCACCCGCATCGAGGAGTACAAGGGTGACCGAAGTGGTCACCTGCGCCTACACCTTCACCGAGGACGAGAAATTCCTGGCGCATGAAACAGGCAAGTGCCTGGTCGTCTCGGCGTGCTCGGGCCACAGCTACAAGTTCGGCGCGGCAGTGGGGCGCCGTGTGGCCAAAGCCATCGGCGACGGCGATGTCATCGGCCTCAAGGCTTGGCTACGGGCCGAGGTGGCCTAAGCTCAATCCTGGCAATGCCTCGGAATATGCACGCGCCGCCAGCCGGATGAGCCTTCGCGCACCAGCACGCGCCGCGGAACGGTCTGGTAGGCGGCAGGAATATCGATGACGCGCCCTTGCTCGGGCCGCACCAGCACCTCCTCGGCGATGCTGTCATATTGCGCCGGAATGACGACGCGCCGCGTGCGCTCGGGCTGGATCACCACCGTCTCGGCGACGCTTTCGTAGCGTGCCTTGTGCCAAACCTTGCACAGCACCCGGCGGCCATGGATGACGCGCCATTCCCAGGAATAGCCGCCGCCATCGACCCTGACGGTGTGGACTGTCCGGGTGATTGCCGGGACCACTTCGTACCGAACCTGTGCCGGCACGGTCATCACCACGCGCTCGCGGGTGCCGTAGATTGGCGGGTCATAGTCGACGATCTGCTGGCCCGGAGGGCTGACCATGACGTCTTCGTAGACGGTGTCGTAAACGGCCGGTGTGCGGACGGGCTCGTAGCATTCGACAGCGCGGCCGCCTGCCGCCGTTTGCGAAATCGAGCCGAGCAGGGTCAGCCCGGCAATGGTGAAGCATGCGGTTTTCCCGGACATGGCAGTCCCCCGTTTGAACTGCAGGCACAAGTTCAACGTTGAATTGTAGGGGAAGCCATTGCGGAGAAAAGCGGTTTCGGCGCATTTCGTTAAGTGACGAGGTTAAGAAACTGCTACCTGGCGGGGGCAGGCTCGGTATTTCGGGGCGGCGTGGCATCAGCTGCTGCCAATCCTTGCCCGGAAGCTTGATTCGACTTACCCAGATGGCTAGGACGGGTCGGCCTTGCACAAGGATGAGCCGGCATCCTATTTACATCTTGACGATCCAGAACCGATTCTGCCCGAACTGCCAGCCTGTCCGGCGCCGGAAATCCCACCGCGAGAAGAGATAACTGATGAAGAATCCCATCGAAACCTACATGAACCTCGTTCCGATGGTGGTCGAACAGACCAATCGCGGCGAGCGGGCCTACGACATTTTCTCGCGCCTCCTCAAGGAGCGCATCATTTTCATCACCGGTCCGGTCGAGGACGGCATGGCGACGCTGGTCTGCGCGCAGCTCCTGTTCCTCGAAGCCGAGAACCCGAAGAAGGAAATCAATCTCTACATCAATTCGCCGGGCGGCGTCGTCACCTCGGGCATGGCGATCTACGACACCATGCAGTTCATCAAGCCGGCCGTGTCGACGCTGTGCATCGGCCAGGCGGCCTCGATGGGCTCGCTGCTGCTGACCGCCGGCCACAAGGACATGCGCTTTGCCACGCCGAACGCCCGCATCATGGTTCACCAGCCGTCCGGTGGCTTCCAGGGCCAGGCGTCCGATATCGAGCGTCATGCCCAGGACATCATCAAGCTGAAGCGTCGCCTCAACGAGGTCTATGTCAAGCACACCGGCAAGAGCTATGAAGAGATCGAGAAGACGCTCGACCGCGACCATTTCATGACCGCCGACGAGGCCAAGGATTTCGGCCTGATCGACAAGGTCATTTCGTCGCGCGAGGCGGCCGAGGGAGCGTTGGCATAAAGGTTGGTTGGCAGTTGGATGGCACCATCACGCGCTTTTGGCGCGTCTTGCGTCATTTCGGCCACAATTGGCTGTTCCCTCGGAGGTCGGGATTGCCTACGTTAAGGCTATGTTGATTTTCGACGGCTTAGCTTTGCGTGGGGAAGCTGCGAATCATTGCCACGTTTTCTGATTTGTGTTTCGTATGGAATACGTTGCGGGAGCCGGAAGACTGGCGGCGGCGGATTCCCGCGATAAATAGAGTATGCGCCCTTTCAGCCAGACCATCGGCGGGCGGCCATGAAAGGACATGAAATGAGCAAGGTCGGCAACAACAGCGGTGACTCCAAGAACACGCTCTATTGCTCGTTTTGCGGCAAAAGCCAGCACGAGGTGCGCAAGCTGATCGCCGGCCCAACGGTGTTCATCTGCGACGAGTGCGTCGAACTTTGCATGGACATCATCCGCGAGGAGAACAAGACCTCGATGGTGAAGTCGCGCGAGGGCGTGCCGACCCCGCAGGAGATCCTCAAGGTTCTCGACGACTACGTCATCGGTCAGCCCTACGCCAAGCGCGTGCTGTCGGTGGCGGTCCACAACCATTACAAGCGCCTCGCGCATGCCGGCAAGAACAACGATGTGGAGTTGGCCAAGTCCAACATACTGCTGATCGGCCCGACCGGCTGCGGCAAGACGCTGCTGGCGCAGACGCTGGCCCGCATCATCGACGTGCCCTTCACCATGGCGGACGCCACGACGCTGACCGAGGCCGGTTACGTCGGCGAGGACGTCGAGAACATCATCCTGAAGCTGTTGCAGTCGGCCGACTACAATGTCGAGCGCGCCCAGCGCGGGATCGTCTACATCGACGAAATCGACAAGATTTCGCGCAAGTCCGACAATCCCTCGATCACCCGCGACGTGTCGGGCGAGGGCGTGCAGCAGGCGCTGCTCAAGATCATGGAAGGCACGGTCGCCTCCGTCCCGCCGCAGGGCGGCCGCAAGCACCCGCAGCAGGAGTTCCTGCAGGTCGACACCGCCAACATCCTGTTCATCTGCGGCGGTGCCTTCGCCGGGCTGGACAAGATCATCTCGGACCGCGGCAGGAAGACATCGATCGGTTTTGGCGCCATCGTCGCGTCGCCGGAGGATCGCCGCACGGGTGACGTTTTCCGCCTGGTCGAGCCCGAGGATCTGTTGAAATTCGGCCTCATTCCGGAGTTCGTCGGTCGTCTGCCGGTCCTGGCGACGCTGGAGGATCTCGACGAGCCAGCATTGATCCAGATCCTGACCGAACCGAAGAACGCGTTGGTCAAGCAGTATCAGCGCCTGTTCGAGATGGAAAATGTCGACCTGACCTTCCACGAGAACGCGCTTTCGGCGATCGCCAAGCGCGCCATCGAGCGCAAGACCGGTGCGCGCGGCCTGCGTTCGATCATGGAAGCGATCCTGCTCGACACGATGTTCGAACTGCCCGCGCTCGAAGGCGTGCGCGAGGTGGTGATTTCGGAAGAAGTGGTGACCGGCAGCGCCCGGCCGCTCTACATCTATTCCGAACAGAAGGAAAAGAAGGGCAATGTCAGCGCCTGATATGGCACTTGGCCCTATATTTTTGTGGAACGGCGCCCTTGCGGCGCCGTTTTGCTGTGAGGAACCGGCACACCTTCGCGATGGAATGGATTGCGGACCATGTTAACTCTTGATCTTTGGCCCGCCTGCATCCACCTAACACGAGAAGGCCGAGGTGCCCGATTTCTGTGCTGTAAAACTCCCGTCATAAACGGTGGTAGGCGGAACGATCCCCGGTCGTTAATATGAGATTCGCGGTTGGCCTGATGGTGGCCGCGACATGAAAGGTTGGACAATGGCCAAAATATCCAAGGCTCCCAGCGACGGCGTCTTTGCAGTCCTCCCACTGCGCGACATCGTGGTGTTCCCGCACATGATCGTTCCGCTCTTCGTCGGGCGCGAAAAGTCGATCAAGGCGTTGGAAGAGGTGATGGGTCAGGAAAAGCAGATCCTGCTCGCCACCCAGATGAATGCCGCCGATGACGATCCCGAGCCCGATGCGATCTTCGACATCGGCACGCTCGCCAACGTGCTGCAGTTGCTGAAGCTGCCCGACGGCACCGTCAAGGTTCTGGTCGAGGGCGCCTCGCGTGCGAAAATCGTCTCCTTCACCGACCGTCCCGACTTCCACGAGGCCAAGGCCACGGCGCTGGTCGAGCCGGAAGAGGAAGAGGTCGAGGTCGAGGCTCTGGCCCGCTCGGTCGTCACCGACTTCGAGAACTACGTCAAGCTGAACAAGAAGATATCGCCCGAAGTGGTGGGTGCCGCCAGCCAGATCGACGACTATTCAAAGCTCGCCGACACGGTTGCCTCGCATCTCGCCATCAAGATCCCTGAAAAGCAGGAGATGCTGGCCACGCTTTCCGTCAAGGAGCGGCTGGAAAAGGCGATGGGCTTCATGGAAGCCGAAATCTCCGTCCTGCAGGTGGAGAAGCGCATCCGCTCGCGCGTCAAGCGCCAGATGGAGAAGACGCAGCGCGAATACTACCTCAACGAGCAGATGAAGGCGATCCAGAAGGAACTCGGCGAAGGCGAGGATGGCCGCGACGAGGCCGCCGAGATCGAGGCGCGCATCAAGAAGACCAAGCTCTCAAAGGAGGCTCGCGAAAAGGCGGAAGCCGAGTTGAAGAAGCTCAGGACGATGTCGCCGATGTCGGCTGAATCGACCGTCGTGCGCAACTATCTCGATTGGCTGCTGTCGATCCCGTGGGGCAAGAACTCCAAGGTCAAGCAGGACCTGGCCTACGCGCAGAACGTCCTCGACACCGATCACTTCGGCCTCGACAAGGTCAAGGACCGCATCGTCGAGTACCTTGCCGTGCAAAGCCGCCAGAAGAAGCTGAAGGGGCCGATCCTGTGCCTCGTCGGCCCTCCCGGCGTCGGCAAGACCTCGCTCGGCAAGTCGATCGCCAAGGCGACCGGTCGCGAATTCATCCGTATGGCGCTCGGCGGCGTGCGTGACGAAGCCGAGATCCGTGGCCACCGGCGCACCTATATCGGCTCGATGCCCGGCAAGGTCATCCAGTCGATGAAGAAGGCAAAGAAGTCCAATCCGCTCTTCCTGCTCGACGAGATCGACAAGATGGGCCAGGACTTCCGTGGCGACCCGTCTTCGGCGCTGCTCGAGGTGCTCGATCCCGAACAGAACTCGACGTTCATGGACCATTACCTCGAGGTCGAATACGACCTGTCGAGCGTGATGTTCGTGACGACGGCGAACACGCTGAACATCCCTGCGCCCTTGATGGACCGCATGGAGATCATCCGTATCGCCGGCTACACCGAGGACGAGAAGATCGAGATCGCCAAGCGGCACCTGATGCCGAAGGTTATCCGCGATCACGCGCTGCAGCCGAAGGAGTTCTCCGTCGGTGAGGACGCGATCCGCGCCATCATCCAGACCTACACCCGTGAAGCGGGCGTCAGAAGCCTGGAGCGCGAGCTGATGAAGCTCGGGCGCAAGGCGGTGACCGAGATCCTGAAGACGAAGAAGAAGACGGTGAGCATCACGGCGGCGAACCTCGCCGACTACCTCGGTGTTCAGCGCTACCGCTTCGGCCAGGTCGAGGCTGACGATCAGGTCGGTGTCGTCACCGGCCTTGCCTGGACGGAAGTCGGCGGCGAGCTGCTGACGGTCGAAGGCGTCATGATGCCCGGCAAGGGCCGCATGACGGTGACCGGCAATCTGCGCGACGTGATGAAGGAATCGATCTCGGCGGCGGCCTCCTATGTCCGTTCGCGCGCCATCGATTTCGGCATCGAGCCGCCGCTGTTCGACAAGCGCGACATCCACGTGCACTTGCCGGAAGGCGCAACGCCGAAGGACGGTCCGTCCGCAGGCGCGGCCATGGCCACGGCCATTGTGTCGGTGCTGACGGGTATTCCGGTTCGGGCCGATGTGGCGATGACTGGCGAGATAACGCTTCGCGGCCGAATCTTGCCGATCGGTGGCCTCAAGGAGAAGCTGCTCGCCGCACTGCGCGGCGGCATCAAGAAGGTGCTGATCCCGGAAGACAACGCCAAGGATCTGGCGGAGATTCCGGACAACGTGAAGAACGGCATGGAAATCATTCCGGTCTCACGCGTCGGTGAGGTGCTGCGCCACGCGCTGGTGCGGATGCCGGAGCCGATCGAATGGGTCGAACCGGTCAATCCGCCGGCCGCGACCGACAGCGCCGACGATGCCGGAAAGTCGCTTGCGCATTAGGGCGCTGCGCGTCCAGCGCAAAGGACGCTCCAATACTGGGGATTTGCGCATGGTCCTTTCGGAAAACCGACCGCGGTTTTCAGGGCCATGCGTTAGAAATCGCTAAGGTTGCAGCGCACAAACAGAAAGCCGGGCTTCGCGCCCGGCTTTTTCATGTGAAAAACCCCGGAATTCCGGGCTTTTTCCGCTTTTTTCCTGCCTTTTCGACTTGGTTGCGGGAACGCTTCTTTCTAAAGTCCGTTTCCTGCCGGATGAGTCGTAAGTTCCGGTGTTCTCATGGAAGGGAATTTTTATGAACAAGAACGAACTGGTGTCCGCTGTCGCCGACGCCGCGAGCATTTCGAAGGGTGACGCGCAGTCGGCGGTCGATGCAGTGTTTTCTGTCATCTCCGGCGAACTGAAGAAGGGCGGCGATGTCCGGCTTGTCGGCTTTGGCAATTTCACCGTGTCAAAGCGCGCTGCATCCACCGGCCGCAACCCCCAGACCGGCGCCGAAGTGCAGATCCCGGCGCGCACCGTGCCGAAGTTCTCGGCCGGCAAGGGCCTCAAGGACGCCGTCAACTAAGCGCATTTTAATTTTCGAAAACCAGAAAAGCCGGGCTTGCCCGGCTTTTCATTTTTGGACCCCGTATCGAATCGATCGGACCAGAAGCTTCTCAAGCTGTCGGGGCGTCGGCGCGCATCAGGCCTTCCTTCTTGAGATCGGCCCAAAGCGCTACAGGCACTTTCGCGTCCAGCAGCGACCGGTTGCTCTCGACTTCTTCAGGCCGCTGACCGCCGGGGATGACCGAAACCACCGACGGGTGCAACTGCGGGAATTGCAGGGCGGCCTCGATGAGCCTGATACCATGGCGTTTGCAGACGGCCTCGATGCGCGTCACTCGGTCGAGCACATCCTGCGGCGCTTCGGAATAGTTGTAGTAGGCGCCGGGCTTCGGTCCGGTCGCCAGAATGCCGGAATTGTAGGGGCCGCCGAGAACGATGCCGATGCCGCGTTTCTGGCAAAGCGGCAGGAACGATGTCAGCGCCTCCTGTTCCAGCAGCGTATAGCGCCCGGCAAGCAGGAACAGGTCGAAATCGCCGCGCTCGGCCAGCGTCTGGGCCACCTGCCATTCGTTGATGCCACCGCCGAACGCCTTGATGACGCCCTGGTCGCGCAAGGCGAGCAGGCCATAATAGCCCGAGCGCATGAACTCCTCGATGCGCTGGTCGGACGCCTCCTTGCTGCCATGGGTGAAGATGTCGACGTCGTGCACGAACAGGATGTCGATGCGGTCGACGCCAAGCCGCTCCAGCGAGGCCTCGAACGAGCGCATGACGCCGTCATAGCTGTAGTCGTAGACCTCCTTGCGCGACGGCGTGTCGAAGAACTTGCCGATGCCCGTGCGCTCCTCTGGCGGGCAGGCGCGCATGATGCGGCCGACCTTGCTCGACAGCACATAGTCGTCGCGCTTCCTGGAGCGCAGGAACGGGTTGAGGCGCGTTTCCGACAGGCCGAGCCCATAGAGGGGTGCGGTGTCATAGTAGCGGCAGCCGGTCGCCCAGGCGGCCTCCAGCGTCGCATGGGCGTCCTCGTCGGAGACGGCGCGGTAAAGATTGCCGAGCGGAGCCGTGCCGAAGCCCAGCTCCGTGAAGGTGATGCCGCCATTGCCGATGCGGTCGAAATGCCGTGTCTTCATGTCTTGAAATTTTCCCGGATTGATTTGTCTGACATGACACTATCATGCTCGTGGCTAGGCAAAAGCACCGCTGAGCGTTGGACACGCATTTTCGCGGTTGCTAGCATGAACGAAATCAAGCCGTTCCGGGGAAGAGCATGATCGGGAATTGCCAATCATCTTCGACTACCGGCACGCCGGTGGCGCGGCCATGAACAACTCCGGCTCGCAGATGTTCAGGACCGCACTCGACGAGCTTGGCGCGGTGCTGGCGCGCGTCGATGGCGACCGGATCGACGCCGCCTGCGGGATGCTGGTGGATGCCAGGCAGATCGTCGTCTATGGCTGCGGCCGCGAGGCCTTGCAGGTGAAGGGCTTCGCCATGCGGCTCTATCATCTGGGCCTGCCGGTTTCGGTCGTCGGCGACATGAACACGCCGCCTGTAGCGCAGGGCGATGTTTTGCTTGTCAGTTCCGGGCCTGGCCAAACCTCGACCGTGCTCACCCTGATGCGCATCGCGCGCGCGGCAGGCGCGACCGTCCTCCTCCTGACCGCCCAGGCGGGCGGCAGCGCTGTAGGGCTTGCCGACATGACGCTGCTGATCCCGGCGCAGACCATGGCCGACGACCAGGGACCGCAAAAGACGTCGGTGCTGCCGATGGGCTCGGTTTTCGAGGGCGCGCTGTTCCTGCTGTTCGAGATCATGATCCTGAAACTCAGGGAATTGACCGCGGCGTCGCCGGAAGCCATGCGCGCCCGCCACACCAACATGGAATAGACCATGCGCTATGAACTGATGCTGCCGCACCAGATCCGCAAGGCGATCGCTGAGAATTGGCCGGTTGCGCTGCCGCTCGGCGTGCTGGAATACCATGGCGAGCACATGGCCGTCGGCATGGACACGCTGGCCGTCATCAAGACGTTGGAGCTGCTCGAACAAGAGAGCGATGTCGTCATCCTGCCGCCCTTCTATTACGGTGCAGCGAGTTATGCGGTGGCACCGCCGGAAGGCAGTGGCTCCGTTCAGGTCGGCGGCAATCAACTGGCGCCGTTCGGCGAGGAGCTGTTCTACAGCCTGCTGCGTATCGGTTTCCGCAACATCCACGCCATCGTCCATCACCAGACCGAGAATTTCGCCGCCGGCATGCCGACCGATCTCGCCTTCAAGACCGCCGGCAGGCAGGCGATCTTCCGCTTCCTCGAGAAGCAGCGCGGCGAGGGCTGGTGGGGTTCCGAGACGATGGCCGACTACTATGCCGGGCATGCCGCGGGCGAAAATTTCTTCAACTGGGTGCAGGTGCATCCGCTGATGCCGGCCGCCATGAACGGCAAATATCCATTCGACCATGCCGGCATCGGCGAGACATCGCTGATGCTGGCGCTATGTCCGGAAGCAGTGGACGCCGCGCACTTCGCGGACAACAAAACCTGGTATACGGCGAGCGCGGCGGATGCTTCGGCAGAGCTTGGACAGAAGGGCGTCGCCATGATCATGGATCATCTGCGCGCGATCCTGAAGGCCTAGCGCGCCCTTCCTTCTCCCACAGAGGGGTACAGAGGGAAAGAAGAGGCGCCCGGTCACTTCACCGCACCAGCCGTCATGCCCATGATCAGGTAGCGCTCCAGCGCGATACCAATGACCGCAAGCGGCGCGATCGCTGCGGTGGCCAGCGCGGCCATCGACCACCAGTTGATGCCTTGCGACCCCGTCTGGCTGGCAACCATGACCGGGATCGTCTTGGCGTCCGTCGAGGTCAAAAGGGCGGCGAAGAAATACTCGTTCCAGCACAGCACCATTGCCAGGATGAAGGCGGCGACCATGCCCGGCAGCGCGATCGGCATGACGATGCGGAAAAAGGCGCCCCAGATCGACAGGCCGTCGACGAGGGCTGCTTCCTCGAGTTCGACTGGAATCGAGTTGAACTGGTCGCGCATGATCCAGATGACGATCGGCAGCACCATCAGCGTGTAGAGCAGGATCAACCCGATGCGCGTATCGAGCAGCCCGACTTCGCGGTAGAGCACTAGGAAGGGTAGGGCGAGCACCACCGGCGGCAGGATCAACTGCGACAGGAAGAAGAACGAGATGTCCTCGTTCTTGAACCAGGCGAAATGGTAGCGATAGCGGGTCAGGCCATACGCGGCGAGGCTGCCGATGATGATCGCCAGGCTCGACGCACCAACCGAGGTGATGACCGAATTCATGAAACGCTTGAGGAACTCGTCGCGCACGGTCGAGGTCTGGAAGATCGAGTCCGGCGACAGGCCAAGCGATCGCCAGCCTTTCCAATCCGGCTGGAAGTCGACAAACGGGATCAGATGCCCTTGCGTGACGTCGACCGCCGATTTGAACGAGGTCGTTATCGTCCAGTAGATGGGGAACAGGCAGATGAAAGCCCAGAAGACAAGTGCGCCATAGATGAAGACACGGCTGGTGATGAAGCTCGCCGGGGAGCGGATTTCGGAGACGGTATAGTCGGTGGTCTGAACGCTCATGATCCGGCCGCTCTAGTTGACGTTGCGCACGAAGCGGTTGGCGATCTTCAGGAGCCAGGTCACGAACACGACGATGATGACGAGATAGGCCATCGCCAGCATGGTGCCGTAGCCGACATTCGAGCGGTCGCGATATTCGCGGTAGATGAAGCTCGACACCGAATCGGTGGCTCCGCCAGGGCCGCCCGACGTCACCGTAATGATGATGTCCGCAAGCTTCAGCTTGAAGATGATGCGCAGGATGACGGCGGTCACAGACACCGGCAGCATCAGCGGGAAGGTGACCTGCCAGAAGGTTTGCCATGCATTGGCGCCGTCGACACGCGCCGCCTCCAGCACCTCGCGGGACATCGCCTGCAGTCCGGCCAGCAGCATGATCATCATGAAGGGGATGAAGGTCCAGGCGTCCAGCATCATGATCGAGATGCGGGCTGTGATCGGCTCTGAGAAGAAGGCGGGATTATCCCAGCCGAGATGGCGCGCCAGCGTCGCCGCCGGGCCGAACCGGTATTCCATCAGCGATTTGCCGATCATCCAGGACACCGCGACCGGCGACAGCATCAGCGGCATCAGGAAGACGACGCGGAAGAATTTTCGCGCCCGGATCTGCGCGTTGAGCAACAGCGCCAGCCCGAAGGCGATGACATATTCGACCAGCACCGCAAGCACATAGAGCACCATGTTGAACAGCGCATTGCGGTAGTATGGATCGCCGAGCATCTGCCAGAAATTGTCGAGCCCGTTGAACCTGCGGCCGCTGAAGGAACTGAGGTTCCAGTCGGTGAGCGCGATATAGAAACCAAACAGCGTGGGAAAGATCACCATGGCGATGGTGAACAGCAGCGCCGGCAGCAGGAACAGCGCGCGCTGGCCGTCCTCGCCGCGTGTCAGAACCTGGCCGATCCCGATAGCAACGCCCCATAGCACATAGGCGTAGACCACGGGCCGCCATGTCTCGAAGCCGATCGTATCGACCTCGGTCTTGTAGAGGATCTGAAGCAGGATCGTCGCCAGGAGGCCGAGTGTGGCCAAGGCCATCAGTGTCCAGCCGAAGCGTTTGCGGCCAGGCGGGATCAGATCCATCGGTGTGGAATTTGCCGGCCACGCATTCGTGGTCGAGGTCTGTTCAGCCACGCCTCTCGCCTCTTCTGGTACGATGGCCGGCAGAGCCGGTCAAAACTCGGCCCGGCGATGATGTGACGCCGGGCCGTGACTTTTATCAAACGTCCACCTATGCGCCGAGCGAGGCCTTGTAGAGTTTGATCTGCTTCTCGCGGCCGATCTGGTCGGTCAGCTTCTCCCAGGCAGCGGCGATGGCATCGGCGCCTTCCTGTGCCTTCATCTTGCCTGCGAACGTATTGGCCAGGATGTCCTCGGCAGCGCTGTAGTATTGGAAGATGCCGGGGATACGTGGCTCTATAGCGCCATTCGGATGATTGTAAGAGTTGAACTGGGAGTCGAGGTAGTTCGTGATGAATGCCCTGTCGTAGCCGGCCGCCACCCATTCGTCGATGTCGTGCTGGCTGTTGCGGTAGCACTGGAATCCGGACGGATACATCGCCGTCCAGATTGCCAGATCCTTGCCACCGAGATGCGCCGCCGCGCTCCAGGCGGCCTTGTGCTTCTTCGGATCGCCGTCGACGCGGGCCATGACATAGACGCCCCAGCCGAGATAGGCGAGGTTGGGCGCGTAGTTCGGTCCGCTCGGCAGTTTTTCCCATTTGCCGGCCTTGGAATTGTAGACGTCATCCGAGCCCGGCAGGATGTCGAAGCCGCAAAGGTCGCCAATCACAGAGGAATCGTTGGTTTTGGCGTTGGAACCGATGTCGCCCCACCAGGGGATCATTGAACCGGTTCCGGCCAGAAATTGCTGGAAACCGGTGGTGTTCGGGTCGGCATTGATCTGGTCGGCCGGTTCGGACGGCAAGGCGTCGATGACGTCCTGGATGGCGCGCACCCAGGCCGGATTGTTGATGCGCGGCTTCATCGTGTCGGCGTCGAACAGCCACGCCTTGTCGTCGGGATGCTTGGCGTAGGCGGTGGCACGGCTGCCCAGGAAGTAGAAGCCGAAACCGCCCCAGGGCTTGGGCGCATCCAGATAGCCATAGACGTCCTGGCCCTTGAATTTCTTGCCCTTGAGGAACTTGGTGACGGCCTGCACCTGCTGCCAGGTCTTCGGTACGCCCCATTCACCGGCTCCGCCGCCGTCCTTCCACTGCTTGGCAAGGTCTGCGTCGGCGAACACGTCGGTGCGGTAGTTGAAGTTGTGCGTGTCGCCGTCGATGGTGACGCGATACTGCTTGCCATCCCAGGTGCCGACCGGCGGCTTGAGGTAGTTGACGAGATCGTCGAAGTCGATCTGCTTCTTGACCCAGTCGGGCATTTCAGAGGTCAGGCCCTTGCCGCAGACATCGCCTTCGAAAGGCGCGCCCATCTCGGCAATGTCGAAGTCGACGGTTCCGGTGGCAATCGACTGCTGCAGGCGGGCATTGTAATCCGCTTGCGCCAGATCGATCCAGTTGATCTTGGCGCCGGTATAGGTCTCCCATGGCTTCAGGAAGCCGCGGAACAGCACATTGTGCAGATTCTGGTTGTTGAGGCCCATGAAGGCGAGCTCGACACCGGCGAACTCGCCTTGCTTGACACTTGCCTTGGTCGCATCGAGGCAGAGTTCGCCGACCTTCTGGAAGTCGGCGTCGGTCGGTTGACCTTTGCCAACCCCGGGAATCTGCAAGATTTTCGAGCGCAGTTCGCTTGTGGCCGAAGCCGGGCGTGTCAGGGCGCCAAGTCCGGCGCCGGATGCGGCCGCGATCGCGGCCATGGAGGCCGCGCCCTTCAATATGTCGCGCCTTGTAGCGCCGGCACGGACCAGTTTGTCGTAAAGATCTACTCGCATGGACTATTCCTCCCAGAACGTTAGTCGTGAATCGAAGTGCCAATCGTGCCGGGCGCTGGCTTTGTTCAGATGCGAAACCAGGACCCCAACCTGCGTCACTTCGCGTTCCGTTTTTTCGGATAGAGTACCAGCGTTTCGGATCGGCGCTCGTCACTATTCTCGCAACCAAACGCCGTGTCAACGAGAACGGTTTTTATCTATAAGAGACCGGCTTGCCCTGACCGGTCGCGTTGGTTAGCTTCTGCGCCTACGGCCATTGGAGCCGATGGGGGAACGATGGCTCAAGTCGCGATAAGCAAGGTGGCCAAGGCGTTTGGAACCGTCAAGGTTCTGCACGAAGTCAGCGTCGACATTGCCGATGGCCAGTTCGTCGTGCTTGTCGGCCCGTCAGGCTGCGGAAAGTCCACGCTGCTCAGGATGGTGGCGGGGCTGGAGACTGTCTCTGGCGGCACGATCGCCATCGGCGACCGCGTCGTCAATCACCTGCCGCCCGCAAAACGCGACATCGCCATGGTGTTCCAGAACTATGCGCTCTATCCGCACAAGACGGTGGAGCAGAACATGGCCTTCGCCCTCAAGCTGCGCAAGACCGATCCGGCCGTGGTTGCCGAGCGGGTCAAGCGCGCCGCCGACATCCTCGACCTCAGCCCCTATCTGAAGCGCTATCCGCGCCAGCTTTCCGGCGGCCAGCGTCAGCGCGTCGCCATGGGGCGCGCCATCGTGCGCAATCCGCAGGTATTCCTGTTCGACGAGCCGCTTTCGAACCTCGACGCCAAGCTGCGCGTGCAGATGCGCACCGAGATCAAGGAGCTGCACCAGCGGCTGAAGACCACCACCATCTATGTCACCCACGACCAGATCGAAGCCATGACGATGGCCGACAAGATCGTCGTCATGCGCGACGGCCGCATCGAACAGGTCGGCGCGCCGCTGGAGCTTTTCGACCGGCCGGCCAACCTTTTCGTCGCCGGTTTCATCGGCTCGCCGTCGATGAACCTGCTCAAGGGCACCGGGCGCAAGGGTGGCGTCGACATTGCCGGAACGCTGTTCCCGGTTGCTCCGAACAACGCCGTCGAGGAGGGGCGCTCCGTGGTGTATGGCGTGCGGCCCGAACATCTCGAGATCCATCCCGATGGCGTGCCGGCCAAGATTTCGGTGGTCGAGCCGACCGGATCGGAAACCCTGGTCTTCCTGCGCTTCGGCGACGGCGAGATGGTGGCGCTGTTTCGCGAGCGCCATGACTTCAAGCCCGGCGACACGCTGAGGCTTCGGCCAAGGCTCGACCATATCCATCTGTTCGATGCCGAGACCGGCAAGCGTCTCTGATCTCAAACGTACTTCACGAGGACCATCATGCTCAAAGGGATCGATCCGTTGCTCAATGCCGATGTGCTCCAGGCATTGCGGGCGATGGGCCATGGCGATGACCTGATCATCGCCGATACCAACTTTCCCTCCGATTCGGTGGCGCGCCAGACGGCGCTCGGTCGGGTGCTGCGCATCGATGCCTCGGCGGCGCAGGTGGTGAAGGCGGTGCTGTCGCTTTACCCGCTGGACACGTTCGTCGACGACTCGGCCGCTCGCATGGAGATCGTCGGCAAGCCGGACGAGATTCCAACCGTGCAAAAGGAAGTGCAGAAGGAGATCGACGCCGCCGAGGGCAAGTCTTGGCCGATGGTGCCGGTCGAGCGTTACGCCTTCTACGAGCGAGCCAAGCAGGCCTATTGCGTCATCCAGACCGGCGAACTCCGGTTCTACGGCTGCTTTGCTTTCCGCAAGGGCGTCGTGCCGCCGGATGCGGAGTAGCGGCATGGCCTCGGGCAAGCCGATCGTCATTCTCGGTGTGTTTGTTGCCGACACCGCCTATCGCGCCGATCGCCAGCCGCGCATGGGTGAAACGATCCTCGGCAATTCCTTCAAGCTGGGACCAGGCGGCAAGGGTTCGAACCAGGCGGTGGCCGCCGGCAAGCTGGGGGCGGACGTCACATTCCTGACCAGGCTCGGCGTCGACGCCTTCGCCGACATGGCCAAGCGGACCTGGAAGGATGCCGGCGTGAAGAGCGCCGCAATCGACACGCCGGACAGCTATACCGGCGCCGCCTACATCTTCGTCGAGGAGGGAAGCGGCAACAACGCCATCATCGTCAGCCCCGGCGCCGCCATGCTGATCACGCCTGAGGATATCGATGCCAATGCCGACCTTGTCAGGAGTGCCGGTGTTTTCGTTACGCAGCTCGAACAGCCGATCGATGCCGCGATGCGGGCCCTGGAGATCGCGCGCGGGGCAGGGGTGACGACCATTCTCAATCCGGCACCCGCCGCAACGCTTCCCGACCGCATCTACACGCTCTGCGACTATCTTACGCCGAACGAGACAGAGGCGGAGGAATTGACCGGGCTGAAAGTCTCCTCCGTCGATGAAGCGCGCGTCGCCGCGGACAAGCTGCTTGAAAAGGGCGTCGGTACGGTCATCGTCACGCTCGGCGACAAGGGCGCGCTGCTGCACGCGAAGAATCGGTCCGAGCATGTTCCAGCCATCAGTGCCGGCCCTGTCGTCGAGACCACCGGCGCGGGGGACGCCTTCAATGGCGGCCTGGCCGCAGCACTTTCGCGCGGCATGGAGCCGCTGGAGGCGGTGCGCTTCGCCTGCGCCGTTGCCGGCATTTCCGTGACCCGTCCAGGCACCGCACCGTCGATGCCGACATTGCAGGAGGTTGGGGAGCTGCTGGCCAAGGGGTTAAAAAAGTTTGAGGGCTAAAGACATAGCGATTGGGCAAGAAGTTTTTGCCTAGGCCCGCATATCAGATGTAAAGCATTGACCAAAGAGATTTTGTCAATGGTCCTGGATATGCGGTTATTCAATGCAAGGAATGCTAAGAGCGATGGTCAATCCCAACAAGTGAGTCAACATTCGCGTTTATCAATTTGAGCGATATGGCCTCTGAAGCACTGAGAAAATGAAATTCATCTTCCGTCTGCTGCATCGCAATCAGAAAAATTCTCTGATCCATTTCCATCTCAGAAATATGTCTAGCAAGATCAGCTGATCCTTCTTTGAAAAATGACAAATATTGCAGAACCTCGCTTCGCGTGAAATTGCGCTTATCCTTGACTAAAGGATAAATTTGATGGAGGCCGATATTGGAGAAAATGTGGGAGAAGCGCTGCTTGCCGCCCATCAAAATGAGGCTGCAGGCAGAATTACATGATGAGGGATCAAGCGCGCCGTCGATCTCAACTGTTACAGACGGGCGTGCGACAACCGTTATTGCGCCGTAAATTCTAGCTTGTCTTGACACTGAATAGGCTGGACTGGCCAGCCCGCCAAGAGAATCAAGAAGTAGGATAAAATGTGGACCTAGGCCCTTTCTGGCGTTGTCTCGCGACCAGTTTGTGGACTTCTCGAGATGATCGAGCGTCGTCTGAAAGCGGTCGATGGTCGTGTCAGAAATCTCGCCGTCGGCGAACACGACAACGCAGTTCTCGCAGTGGGGATTCTCGATGATCTTAAAAGTCATCGGCTCTTGCTGTATCGACTTCGCCTTGTCGGCAACGGCGAATTGGACTGCGACGTACATAGTCACAGTTGAGACGACTAACAAAAAGAAAGCATGTGAAATTCGCATCAAATGCCCCTCGTAGACGTGATCCAAGCGAAGCCTAATTCGTAACTCTGAATACAGGGTGCGCCAATCTTGGGACCTCGGTTGTCCGTGAAGATCGCTAAGATGTATCTGGCGCCAATCGAAAAAGCGATCCGAAATTGCGCCGAAGACTTGATCAAGGCAAGCCGAGATAGTCCTTTGGGCCTTCTTCTCCCTTGGGTTGACGGCTAGTAAGCGCCTTGGGGCACTACAATAGCCTGGCGTGCGTCACGCAGAAATCTTTGATGTCTCAGTGGCGCTCCGACACTGCGGCCGCAATCGCGCTACGTTTCGAAAGTTGTTGCTATTTTGTAGGTGGTCGCTCGGCCTTTGAAGGCATTTGGAGTCTTGCGAACTTTGAATCGACGTGGTGGGCGATGACGGGCTCGAACCGCCGACATCTTCGGTGTAAACGAAGCGCTCACTCGAAAAGGGCTTAACCAAGCAGGCCAATTACCCCTTCAAAATCAAAGATATAGCGCTATCTCTCTCTAGCTCCAAAGCTGACCAATCGGTTGCTGTCACAGCACAGTCACACCGGAGCAAAAAATGGCTACTCTTCGCAAGCGAAACGGCAAATGGCAGGTCCAAGTCAGACGCCAGGGATTCCCCGTCCAAACAAGGTCATTCGTCTCAAAGGCAGACGCCAACGAATGGGCGAGGACCATTGAACGCCAGCATGACAGGCATGAGCTAGGTCCCGACCGAAAGGCTCTCAAAGCGATGACCCTTACCGATCTCGTGACACGGTATCGAGATGAGGTTGTCCCCAAAAAGAAGGGCTCAGCCGTCGAGACGATCCTCTTAAACCGCTTCCTCCGCTATCCGATCTGTCAGAAGACGCTCTATGACCTAACCACGGCTGACTTTGCGACTTATAGGGATCAGCGATTAAGCGAGCCCAAGCATCGATCAGACAAGCCAGTTAACCCCAAATCGTTGAAGCGTGAGCTTTCTCCCCTCTCCCATATGTTCCGTCATGCCGTGGTCGAATGGGAAATTCCTCTGAGAAATCCGCTCGACGGGTTGAAGCTCCGAGTGGTCGACAATAAGCGGGAAAGGCGACTTCGTGCTGGCGAACTCGAAAGGCTTCTGGAAGCTACGAAGAAAGGGAGGAACAAGCTTGTCGCTCCTCTCGTACTGTTCGCCCTGGAGACTGCCATGAGGCGTGGTGAGATACTTTCGATCCAGTTCCGCCACGTCGATTTCGAACGCCTCTCCTTGGTCATCCCTGAGTCGAAGTCGGGCTATTCGAGGATCATTCCTTTGACGAAGCGAGCCGTCTCGATTTTGGAGGCTGTGCGCCCAGCAGGTGCCAAGGCAACGAACCTAGCCTTTCCTGTCACGCCGGTAGCAATGAGGCTTCAATGGGACAGGCTGACAGAGAGGGCAGGAATAGATGGTCTGAATTTTCATGACCTCAGGCACGAAGCCATTTCTAGGCTGTTCGAACTCGGTCTGACCGTTCCTGAGGTTGCCTCGATTTCAGGTCACAGGACGATTGCTCAATTGATGCGGTATTCTCACGCCAGTCAGGAAGCTGTCAGAGCGAAACTCATAGACAATGACGGTGAGCCGGGAGGACATGCATTTGTGATTGACACGGCAAGGGGGCAGCACACGGTAGAGCTGATCGACTGAAATATCTGCATTTATGCCCCAAGAATGTGCTATCCCACTTCCCTAGGCCCTTGGGACCCACCTTGGGCCTTTTCTTTTGCTTAGCATCCGCAAGATCGCCACCTCGACGAGGTAATCCCCGCCGACTCCGGAAGCTTGGCCCCGGGGCGAATTGCACGCTGGCAAACTGTTAAATGGGCAACCAGATTTTTTGCAAATTTAGTCGCTGTTTCAAAACATTCGTATCGACAGCAGCTAATCATCACAGATACGCTTGCGTCAGTCGACGTCAAATTGGTCATCGTCTTAAGCCATGAATCTAAATGCACCTGACATCGGCAGCGTGACGCCGGTCCCTCTTTCTGGCGACCCAAACCTCTTCAAGGCACTTTTTTCGTTCAGGGTACGTGACGGGCATTCGCCCAAAGAAAACTTCCTGACTGAGGCCCTAGTTTACGTGCTCAAGAGAAACCCAACCGCGATGCGAGAGTGGGTAAGACTGCTCACAAGCGGACAGGTGTCAGCGAGTTCGGTCGAAATCAATACGCGATTGACGCACATCGATGATGAAAATTACTCCTCGATCTACCCTGATGTTCATGTGTCTGGATATGACATCGAGGAGAACAAGTTCAACTTGGTTGTTGAGCACAAATGGGATTCGCCTTGCAGTTTGCTCCAGCTCAAAAGGTACGCAAAGCTTAGAAAGGCAGGTGAAAGGAGCTTCCTGGCGTTCGTATGCGCAAGCGCACATGAGAAGAAGGTCGCCGACAGATTCCCCAAAACAGACTTTGACGGTCTGTCCTACAAGGCCGTTCTTTGGCGGGATGTATATCGCATCCTATGTTCCATCAGTACAAAAGATCGGTTAATAGAGGAGTTCCTGTACTTCATGAATATGGAAGGTTTGGGGCCTGGAAGGGCCATCACGGTTCTAGAAATGCAAGCTTTCATTGCCGCTCGTGGTTTTAAGGGTCAATTGGATCGGTATTGCCAGCGACTCCTGAACGAGTACGAATGGAACTGCATACCTCAAAAATATCACTACGCTCCCAAGGTGCACGATGCATGGGGACGAACGGCCATTGTCTTCTCTGAGAGTACTTGGAAGCCCGCAATAGCGATTGGCTTCTTGTACGACCCTACGGACCACGGCGTTCAACTGATTAACCCGGAAAAAGGGATCGATCTGGCAATTCGAGTCCACGCGAACCCGGCGAACTCCTCGCCAACCAAGATGCTTGAACTGCTGGAACAACGCGCTGGCGAGCTTCGGAAACAAGGCGCTGTGGTTCACACGAAAAATCAGCCTGGCAACAACAATAAACACACCCTCATTCTAGTCAGAAGGTCCTTAGGGGACGTGTTATTGGAGACCGCCACCGAAGACGAGCAGATTGAAGCGATCTATGCCCAGCTAGAAAAATGGTGCCTCACTCTCTTTGCTGACCCAAAGCTCTTGGACGCCTTTGCCGCGCTGAAGCCGTACCGATAACGCAACCTGCCTCCCCAACCCAGTCGACTGGTCTTCTGGCTGTCGGTTCTCATCACACGCGCCGAATGTGCCATCCCGCAGCGTCTTCCTTCTTCAGGAATAATGACCTTGAAATTGTGGAAAGCCCCTGGCGTCGAATCTGGACCCTGCGATTTGATTCAAACGCTTCCGGAACGTAGCCATTGCATCGCATCCACTGTGCCAGAGTTGTGACAGCAGCGAATTCGAACAGCCTCAGGAAAGCGGACAGATCGAATTTATCTTTGGTTCAATCTGTTGGATGGTGGGCGTAACAGGGATTGAACCTGTGACCCCTGCAATGTCAATGCAGTGCTCTCCCGCTGAACGTCGCCTTCGCTCCTGTCGAAAGACTGAATAAATTCAGCTGCTTAAGGCAGTCTACGATCTTTCTCGGCTACACGCAATCCTCAACAGCAAACGCCATTCTTCGACGTCTGCTGTGACGGGAGTGTGACAGGAAAGTAAGCGACAGCTGGCCCGCCATCCCCATGTGGCAAAGAGATCAGAAGGACAAGGCTCGTCGCTCCAATCACTCTGTACTCCTAATGGCTCAGCCTAATAGTGCAGTTACGCATTTAGGCTACGGTACCGTTCCGGTAGAGAACCTAATTCAGCCTTTAGAGAATGAATGATCTCTAAAATAGCTTGACCATATGGATCGTCCGCCGGAAACGCCCATTCCTCGGCAACAAGCCGCGACAACGTGGATTTGTGCTGTACCCGTAACGCTTTGGGGCCCACTCTAGCGATAGCTCTTGAGCTTCGTCCTGCCCATAAGAACAGTAGCATCAAAAAAATCTCGCGAACATTAGGTCGAGCTCGCCGCACCCGCTTCTCTTCACCAGCATCCTCACGCGAGCGAAAGATCAAATCCTCGAACAGCTCGTTGGCCATATAGTCCCCGCCGCCCAGGACATCCTTCACACGATTTGCACGCCATTCAACCAACATGTCCTCTGCAATGAGCTCCAATAGCTCGGACGCCTGCTTTTCGTTTAAACCAAACGGTGGTTCGAAATAGATCCGGGTTCGAGTTGGCCCTTTAAGTGTAGAGAGAAACAGAATAGGTGCAAGAGAAGCGATTTCCGCTGGAACAAGTGCTGACGGACGCAGCCCGAAAAGACCAACTCTAAATTTCCTGTATAGCTCAATGACATCGGTCCGGTAGATATATATATACGTTCTCGCCTCATCCACGTCCTTGAATGCGCGCTTCAATTCCTCACTCTGGATCTTCGCCCTGCTCTCTGCAAATGCGTTCCAAACACGATCAGATGGCGTAACTAACCCATTCATTGAGCCCGAACTGAAACCGGTAAACCTGGCGCCGATCAGGTAAAGAGCAAATGATCTATCAGTAGAATTTCGACCTGCAAGTATCGGTGCAATTTGTTCGCGCATCCGTTTTTCAACAAAAGCTGCACGCTTATGAGTTGCGCGAAGGATGTCATGTATGATCTCAATAGAGCGGACGTTAAAGTTGGCGCCGAGGTGAATGCAACGATGAAAAACATAATCTAAAACCTCTCGCATTTTAGATTCTGAGACAATTAAATACTCCAATGCCTTAGCAATAAAGGTCAGGAAATTCGTTTCCTCCTCCGGACCCAGCCGATTGTCCGCTCCGTACTTCAGAAGCGCATCGAGCGCTTGGGTAGAGCGAACTCCGCTTCGATAAGTCGAGATTTGCAGAGCAAGATGGCTTACCACATCCCACTCGGCTTTAATCACCTTTGATATTAAATGCCCCTGTAGCAGTGCAACTGTACCTCCGGCCTCCTCTTCGAGTCGCCTGGCGAAGAAGTACTCTAGGAAAGTTCTATGTGTGAATTTGAATAGGTGCGGCCCAATATCGCACATAACCCATGCACGGCCGGTGATGAAGTTCACGAGGACTTTTGCGGCCTCGTATGATCGCGCTTTGTCCTCATCATACCAGGAGAAGAAGAAGGATTTCAGCTTTCCAACCAGCCACTCCTCGGTGACCCCGTCTTCCATCTCCGCACTGCCAAATATGTTCGATGCAAGGTACCCAAATAGGTCGAGCAAATTGAAATCCTGCGGGAAATCGAAAATTATGTCACGCCTCTGATCCCATTTCTCAAACATTAACATAGAGCACTCCTTATATATCTCCGGCCTATTATTTGGCACATCTCCTCTTGCATTGAAAATATAAACCATTAGACCGAGTAATAGCGGATTCTCTCTTAGATCAGACGCTGTATTCTCAGTCTGAGATATAAACGTCTCGGCCTTCTTCTCAGCTTCGGCTTTCTTAAGGCCAGATACGGCTCGAATCAACTGTCCGGAGAACTTCCTAACCTCGTCTTTATTCAACCTAGATAGAGTATATATCACAAAGTCGTCGCTGAGCGGTGCGTCCTTATATCCAACTATTCTTGACGTCACTATCGACGGGCAAGTGCTGTAGGCGTGAACAAACTGCTCTATCAGAGCGGTCATTGCTCGTCTTGCGCCAACTTCCAGTACTTCATCTAACCCATCAAAAAGCAGAACTGCCTCACCTAACGCCAGTGCCTGCTTCAGAAATTTTGTAGCTAATGTATGGTCATTGTCGCAGTACACCCGAATATCATCGACGAGGTAATCAAATATATTGTATGATGGATCTTTTTGCTGCTTCTTCTCCAGAGTCCTAAGAATGATACGAAGCGGGATCATAAGATCGCGGGTATCAAATGACGGGTGTCTGGGCGCTGACGCTTCCAAGCCGATCTGAGTTGCAAGGTCGTAGCAGAGAATTTGCGTTAGAGTGGATTTTCCTCCGCCAGGATCTCCCAGGATGACAACACGGCTGAACGTTCGTCTAAAGTTTATATAACTAATATTATGAGTTCGGTCGTGGTGTGCGTCCCTATGCGCTGCCAAAATTTCTTTTTGCGTCAATGGACTCAGCCGGGGCGCAATCACAAGCTTGCTTATGAGAATCTTTTTTGTGCCTTGGGTGGTCTCTACGTTGACTTGCCTATTTGCTGCCTCAATGCCCTTAGCCACTTTAATGCGAAGTTCTCCGAACTGGCTTGAGGGTAAAACGTCAAGCGACTGGGCATTCTCTAAGCAGCTCGCGAGTGCGTCGAGCCGGTGAAGGATTTCGCCAGTGTTTGCCTTTATCGCTTCATAAAGAATCTTCTCCTCTACGCCTTGATGTAATCGAGTTTTAATCGCCGTATTGAGGGCGTCGAACAGCGCTCGCCCAGGAAAGGGCAAGGGAGCATGCGATTTGTAAAGCAAGTCAAACGCCGGGTAAGCCGCTTCCGGGTCTTTCCCACACATTGAAAAGTGCTTCAGTGCGTCAGGTATCGCACTGCGTTCGATCTCATAGAAGAACTGGGCGACATTGTCATCGTATACGCCGTGGTCATTGCCAAGAACCCTTATGAGGTCGTTGAGTTCCGGTCTCAACTCTGTGCCGCGTTCTGGCTCCGGTATCTGGTTAAGTGAGCGATTTATAGCTCTCCTTCGGTAGACGATGTCAGCAATCCCTTTATATGGACGTTTTAAACCGTCATACACAATCGAACTTAGAACACCGACTATGATTTCTGGCCCGACAGGCATGCGGCTGCTTCCTCAATTAGACGACGGATTTCAACCTGCACGATCGCGGGAATCGGCGTCGGATGTCAAGAAAACTATCCAGTTGTCCCGCGCTCTTCTGGCGTTAGGCTGATTAAAGTAGTCGCTCCATTAGAGCTATTATGCACGCGTAGGGGACGTTCTTTATGAAGTCGTACAAGGGTCCGATGGATTTTTCCCACGGACATTTCATTTTGGCATGCAATGGCTCGGATCGACATGCCGGCTTCGCGGTCGCGCTGCATTTGGGCAGTGTCAATGTATTTGAACGGCCGCCCCAGCTTCCGGCCCTTAGACCTCGCTACGGAAAGTCCAGCCTTAACCCGTTCGCTGGTCATGTTTCTTTCAAACTCGGCAAAGACCCCTATCATCTGAAACATCGCTTTTCCCGAGGGAGTCGTAGTATCAACCGCTTGCTGATGAAGGTAGAGATCGATGTGATGACAAAGAAGGTCGTCCAAGGCTGCGATCAGGCCGGTCAAGCTTCGTCCTAGGCGCGACACGTCCCATGACATCAGAACTTGGAATTTGTTTCTCACTGCATCCTTGAGCATTTTGTCGAAAGCAGGTCGACTTTCCCGTCCCTTGGCCCCGCTGATCCCCTCGTCCTGGTAGATGGCCATGATCTCCCAGCCCTTTGCCTGAGCCACCCTCTCAAGTTCAAGACGTTGGTTTTCTATCGATTGATCCTTGGTACTGACCCTTAGATACAAAGCTGCCCTTCTCACGGCTGTCCTCCGTTCATTAAACACTCCTTTTATGAACATCCGATTGGGCCCTTTCAATGTCAAGGAAATCAACGGGTCAGCTCAAGAAATCTCACAGGGGTTTTATGAACGGCTTACAGATGCAACCATCCCGTCTGTTCCGGCGCCCATTTGCCAGGATGCAGGGGCCAAAAGTTTACAGCGCGCAACGCCGAAAAGTATGCATGAAACCGCCGCACGCCCTTGTATTCCCAGGCTGTAAACGTTTTCCAAAAGCGTCACTGAACCTCATTGAACAGGCATCGGTATCACGAAGGCGGATGCAAGCGAGGGCCGCCCGGTAAGGCCGAAGGTGGTAGGCCGGGGGGTACCGGTATCGTATACGGCCCCGGCGCAATTTGGGAAAATTGCGTTTTGTAAACTTACGCAGAATGCGTGGGCGGGGCCATCCTGCACTATTGGCCATTGTTAAATTGTTGGGGTAACATCCACCCAACACCGGGATTTCGAACACCATGGCGAAAGAGACAGTGGTCTTCACCCGAGCCGCGATAGCCGAAATGGTCGGCCCCGATTTCGATCTGCTTCGAAGCCACGTCAACCCTAACCTATCGCACAGGGAGATTGGTCAAGCTTGGGACGCCGAACTTGGAGAACTGCTGGCATCACACGTCGCCGCCGCTGGTATTCGCGACAATGACGACGCCAAGCGGTTCGCAGAGATTTACCTAGAAGAGCAAAAGGCTATGACCGATCGCCTCGTGGAGCAGAAGGCGTTCAACCATCAGATGCACGATACCGTCGCGAGAACCGTCGTTCGGGCATCGATTTGGAGCATGATATTTCAGATATTCAGATGAAAGGGTGCGGGGGCATGGAGTGGGGCACATGTTGGCATTCGTGGGTCTCCAATGACGTTCTTTCTAGGGCTGTCCGGTTCGCCTTGTGGACGGCTATTTTCCCCACTGTCTATTCCTTGATAACGCCTTCTGGCGGCTTCAGAAGCTCCCATCCTTCAACCTGGAGCACGACCGAAAGCTTCCCGACGAACTTTAGGCTCGCGTAATATTTACCCTTCTCGATCTGGCTGAGGTAGTTCCGGCCAACTCCCGCATCATACGCAAGGTCGTCTTGAGACAGCCCTCTTAGGTGCCTCAGACAGCGCAAATTCGCAGCAAGCACTTCCCGCAAGTCCATGCGGGAAACGAACCCAGTTGCTCAAAATACACACCTCGATATATTAAACAAAAGCCGCCAGCGGGAAGGATTGCGTATGAAAGTGGGCACTCGCCACAGGCATGCTTGTAATGTCATGCACCGTATCGCTGGCTAACGGGCCTTTTACCTCGATGGGCGTGGGAAACAGCTCTTGCGCCGAGATCCTCCGATGGAGCCCGACTGACCAAAACGATAGCGGTGACATGATCTCGTCCTGGGCGGATGGCTATTTGCGCGGGATCAACATGGCTCATGTGTGGTGGGAGCAAGTCTTGCTTGGGAAAAACAAACAAGCTGAACTCGTTGAGGAAGCGGGAGCATACACGAGGCACGATTTGTCGGCCGCATCTGTCTCAGAACAGTTAGCGTTTATGCTAAAATACTGCAGTCAGAATCCGCTTAAACCCCTTAGCGAGGCAGCTAAAGCGCTGTATCGCGAATTGCCGATAATACCCGACACCATCGTTCCCGCTCACTAATATTAGAAAATATGGAAGGCTAGACCGGCGGGCCAGATGTGGTTTGTTGCGCTGCCCCGAGGCCACAAAACAATTGCACTTGTGCAGTCCGCTGAGAGTGCCTCCCCCCGCGTTGCCGAGGGGAGAGGAGTTTGCAATTATTCAGCCGCCTTCAGGTTGGTTACCTCACGAGCGCCGAATAGCTCTTCCGGCAGTGGAAGGGCCGAGCCAGAAGGAAGCTTACGCCCCCCAATGACCAGTTTGGCTTCCCGGCCCTGGCCGGGATTAGAGTTCTCAAGGTATCCATCCTCAATGGCTTTCTTTGTCGTCCTACTGATCACGGACGGATCGCGATTGAGAATTTCGGCAAGCTGGGTGTTGCTCAGCCCGACGTATGCGTCCTTGCCTGTCCTCGCCGCGATAGCCTCGACAACGGTCCTGATGTTGTCGGGGACAGTCTTGGCAAGACCCTCCGAGATACAGTCGTTCACAAGATCGTAAACCACCGTGTAGTCGTCAGCGTTGGCGATTACGGCCCCGTTCTCGTCCATCTCCCTGGTGCAGGAGTGCAGCAAAGCCGAAGCCTCAATTAACGCCAAAATCTGAGGGAAGTCCCTTTTGACCTTGTCGTGTGTTGTCGGCAACGCCTTTGCGATGTCCATGGCAAAGGGAATAACCACCTTCTTCGGTCCCAGCTTGATGTATCGATACAGAGCAAACCAAGGTTCGAGATTCAGTGGCTCTTTCCCTTTGGATTTTCCCTCGGCCATCGCCACAAGCGCGCCAGCGATTTGGTCAGGAGACTCGTGGATGTTCACCGCGAGCATTCTGTTTTCATCTTCAGGATGAATACCGGTCGCTGTCGTTGTCATGATGAGGCCGCACGGACCTTCCAACGTCGGAAGCTCTGAGCCCTTCAAGCCCTTGTCAGTGCTTTCTACCGTGGCGTACCTGACCTTGCCCTCGCTGAGCAGCTGACGGAGCAGGGTCCTACCGGCACCATCAGCCATTCCTGAGGCTTCACCAATGATCAAATGCTTATGCTTCAAGGAAAACCCCTTGAGATAGACGATGGCTTTCTCGGACATGCCCTCAAATTCTTCGTACGCTTCTGAGGGTATGAACTGTTTGCCCATACGGAGACTGAATGATTTTCCAGCCCCCGACGGTCCTTTGATCAATAGTGAAACAGGCCTTTCCAGCATACCTGTCAGCAAAACAAGGTAGACCAACAGTGGTATATTTGCAGATCCAGCGAAACCTTGCCTCTCAATATATCCTTGTAATAACTGATGGATTTTGGGGTAGGTCGCTATCTCTTTGCAATCTTTTAGAAAGTCACCTCTCAATTTATCTGATTCTTTCAAAATATTCTCCTTAATACCGATTGTTCATATGTCTTCCTTTCTGTCCGCTTTCGTAGAGCTCCTTAATCAGCCCGTCGGACACATCGAACCTATCCAAAGCGGAAGACCCAAAAAACAGCCCAAAATTCGGCCCTAAAATCGGTATCACTAAGTGTCTGATTTAAAACGGCTATATAAGCCTCGGAACGTATTCTTGAGCGTTTTCTGACTTGGCGCCAGTTCTGAGAAGTTCTTAGAAGCCCATCTTTGCAGGTAGTCCGCCTCTGCACTCAGCGTGGTCTCCATTTCCTTCTGTGCACCTCGCCTTCGCAATTCTGCTTCGATCTCTCTAAACCGGGGATATGCTGGCCGTCCCCGCGAATGATGCTCAACCCTTTCGGAATCAAACCAGAACAGCGGCTTCGGCCATGTCTGCTTGTTGCAGAAGGCTTCTAGCCAGTCATGATCGACTTGCGTATCCTCCTGCGGGAGCTTCTCATCTGGCGGAAACTCCTCCAGCTTCAGCCAGGTTTGACCTGCCCTGACGCGGTGCAGATTGAGAACGCCCCTTCGCAATTCGAGCAAGACTACCCTTTCAGACAATCTGAGCTGCTTGTGCCAATGATGGGCAATATCTCGAAGAGAGAGTAACCGGACATTTTTCAACGATGCGTGCATGTCCAACCCCGCTGCCGTTTTCGGAATTTCGGCGCAATGCGCCTTAACTTTCTGTTCCAACCCCAACCCGCGCATAAGTGCACAAGCTTTGAGGTTAGGGAAAGTGCTTGGGTGCGGGGGAGATGAAGACGGCCATCGGGCCCTGTTGTTCGACCCTTAAAACCGTCGAGGCATTCGGAATTAATCGCCAGTCAAGTGGCTAAGGTCAGCACTTACATGTTCGCGGAATGACCACTAAGAAGGTCGCTTGCGCTTAAGCTGATGTGTGGGAATCATCTTCCTCCTGTCACACTGGTGTCACAGCGGACGGCAATTTGGCCGGGTTTTTGGGGGCGATTAGCTCAGTAAGTCAACTCGTTGACGTGCGACCACAAAACGTCTTAGATTGCGCAAGCAACTGATTTATCAGCGTTTTGGGAGCGGAAGAGCGCAATTTCTATGATTTGGAATGGTGGGCGATGACGGGCTCGAACCGCCGACATCTTCGGTGTAAACGAAGCGCTCTACCAACTGAGCTAATCGCCCTCTCCGGCCGGACCTTTAAGCGCTCAGGCTCGGCTTCGCAAGGCCAAATGAGCAGCCGGCACCCTGTTCGACGAGCGCATCTGCGACCAAATCACCGGCTGTCAAAAAACCTTCTCGACTTTGCGTTTATGCTGTCTTCCCGCGCTTGACACTCGGTACCGAACCCCTTATCCACCGCCCCAACGACGAACACGGCTGACACGTGCTCGTCAATGCGCGGGTGTAGCTCAGTTGGTTAGAGTGCCGGCCTGTCACGCCGGAGGTCGCGGGTTCGAGCCCCGTCACTCGCGCCATTTCTCTCAAGGGATTTCGAGCCCTTGGTTTCGGAGAAATGTAGACGTCGAATATCAAAAGATTTCAGTAGGTAGCCAGGATACTTTCGTATCCGGCTTGATCTTGCCTCGCTCACGGCGGCACCATACGGAAATCCTTCCCTTCCGGCAGCAATTGCCCGCCATCGACGACAATGGTCGTGCCGGTGATGTAATTGGCGTCGTCCGAGGCGAGGAACAGGAAGGCGTTGGCCACGTCGCGCGGGCTGCCGAGCCGACCGAGCGGAATCGAATCCTCCATGTTCTTGATATAGGCGGCGCCGCGATGCTGCTGGATGGCTTCGGTGAGGATATTGCCGGGTTCGACGCCGTTGACGGTGATGCCGTACCCGGAGAATTCTAGCGCCGCAGCGCGAATGAAGCCATTGATGCCCGCTTTCGTCGCCGAATAATGGCCGTGGCCAGGGCTGGTGACGTGCGGGCCGGTGATGGAGGAGGTGTAGAGCATGCGGCCAAAGCGCTGGGCCTTCATCGGCACCAGGGCCGCGCGGCTGGCATTGAAGGTGCCGCGTAGGTTGACGGCCATGACGCGGTCCCAGTCGTCGGCGCTGGTGTTTTCGATCAGCTGCCAGGGATAGATGCCGGCGTTCTGGACGATGATGTCGAGGCGGCCATGCTGTTTCAGCGAAAGCGCCACCGCGGCCTCGGCGTCGCTCATTTGCGAGATGTCGGTTCGGATGAAGGGGACGCCGAGCTCATCCGCACTTGCTTGCCCGGCCTCGCCCTCCGTATCGGCCAGCACAAGCCTTGCGCCTTCTTCGGCGAAGCGCAGCGCGATGCCCTTGCCGATGCCACGCGCGCCGCCGATGATCAACGCCACCTTGCCTTCCAGTCGTCCTGTCATGCGAACCGTCCTGTCATGCCAATCCCCACCTCATGCCAATCCCCGCTCACGCCAGTCTTTGGCGAATGGTTTGCTTGAATGCGTCGAGCAGCACGGCTGCCAGAACCAGTAGGCCGTGGATGACCTGGGTGAAGTTGGCGGGCAGGCCCATCAGGTTGATCGCCGTGTTGATGGCGGAGAGCAGGAGCACCCCGGCATAGACGCCGGGCAAGGTACCGACACCACCCTTCAGGCTGACACCGCCAATGACGACCGCGGCAAAGGCGTTGAACAGTAGACCGACGCCAAGATTTGCCGTGGCGCCCGATGTGCGGATCGCCAGCAGCCAGCCGGCTAGCCCTGCGATGGCGCCGGCGAGGACGAAGGCGATGATCAGGTTGCGGTTCACCCGGATGCCGGCGCGGAAGGTCGCGGTTTCGTTGCCGCCGATCATCACGAGGTGCCTGCCGAACGGCGTCTTGGCCATGATCAGCGAGAACACCACGAAACAGGCCACCGCGATCCAGGCGGTAAGCGGCAGGCCGACCAGGCGTTGGATGCCGAACCAGCGGATGGCAGGTGCCAGATCCTGTGCCGACCGGCCGCCCGAAATGACCAGCACCAGGCCGCGGACCCAGATGTAGGAGGCGAGTGTGATGATGAAGGCGCTCATCTTGACCTTGACCACGAGATAGCCGTTGAAGGCGCCGATGAGGCCGCCGACGGCCAGCGCCAGCAGCAGCGAGACCGGAACCATCAGCCATTCCGGGTGCAATTGGACGCCGAGGCCGATGCCCGAGGAACAAAACAGGATGCCGACCGTCATGGCGCTGAGCGCTGCGACGGATTCGACCGACAGGTCCATGTGACCGGCAATGATGACCAGCGCCAGGCCGATCGACATGACGCCGAGCACGCTCGACGCCTCGATGATGTTGGCGAAAATGCCGAGCTGGAAATAGTTCGGGATGAACAGCGAGAAGACGACCAGGACAAAAAGCAGCATGAACCAGACGAGGTTGTCGAGGACGAACTCCAGTGCGTGGCGTGTGCGAAGGTTCATGTGTCGATCCGGTTGGCGTGCGCAATCAAGGCCGCGGCAGATTGCCTGCGTCTCGTTTCATGCGGGCAGGGAAGGGCTCCGGGCCGGGCATGGCCCGGAGCGCCTGGGCCGTCTGTCTATTCGACCGACTTGACCGTATCGGTCGGCGGCTTCTGGTTGCCCCAGAAGGCCGGATTGTCGACGTTCTCCTTGGTGATGGCGGCACCCGGGATTTTGATGTTCGGGCCCCAGGCTTCCTTGGTGAGGGTCGATTTCAGCCCAAGCACATCGTATTCGCCGGGCTTGATCTCTTCCTTCTTGACGACCTTGTCCATGAACATGGCGACGGCCGCGGCCTGTGCGTAAAGCGGCTGCTCGACCTCGACGTTGAGCCAGCCCTTGCGGATCAGGTCGAGGCCGACCGGCGCGCCGTTCGAGCTCATCAGCATGACGTCGCCCGGCTTCTTGCCGGCGGCCTCGAGCGAGGCGACGGCGGCGACGGACAGGTGTGCGGCATGGCTGAAGATCAGGTCGATGTCGGGATTGGCCAGCATCTGGTCGGCAACGATTGTGCCGGCATTGCTGGCCTCCCATTGCATGGCCGGCAGCGAGATGATCTTGACGTCCGGGAACGCCTTCATCTTCTCTTCGAAACCCTTCTGGATGTCGAGCGTGTAGGGATCGCCGGGGTCGCCAAGCACCTGCAGGACCTTGCCCTTCACCGAGCCGTTCTTGGCTTTCAGAAGCTTTTCGGCCTGGTCGGCGGCGACGTAGCCGATCTCGACGGTGCCCGCGACCGAGGTGAAGTCGGACGGCGTCGACGTGATCTGGCGGTCGAACTCGACCACCGGAATGCCGGCGGCGCGCGCTGCCTCGATCGATGGTTTCAGCGCGTTGAAATCTACGGCGGCCAGGATGATCGCCGCCGGCTTCAGCGCGATGACGTCGTTCATCTGTGACTGCTGGGCGTCGGTCTTGTTGTCGGCGTTCAGCGTCTTCATGTCATAGCCGGTCTGTTTCAGGAACAGCTCCAGCGCGCTCACGGAGCCGGTCTGGAACTCGTCGAGCAATGTCGGCACCATGTAGTAGACAATACCCTTGGACTGGGCGAATGCCGGCGTGAGCGTGGCAAAAGCCAGTGCCAGGATACCGATGACAGCAAGAAGTATTCGCTTCATGTCGTTGGCTCCCTGTTAAGCCGGACCCCTCTTTGTCCCTCAGCCCGCCGGTCCGGCACCGGCGAGCGTCTCCCCGGTGATCATGTTGATCACCGCGTCGGGACTTGTTTTGTTGCGTGCGACATCGCCCGCCACGACGCCCTGCCGGATCACCACGATCCGGTCGGCGACCTGGAAAGCCTGCTGCATGATATGCGTGATGATGACGACGCCGATGCCTTGGCTCGCCACCTGGCGGATCATGTCGAGACCGCGCCGCGTCTGCTCGACGCCAAGGGCGGCGAACGGCTCGTCGAGCAGCACGAGCTTGCCGCCCCAGTGCACGAAGCGGTTGAGCTCGATGGCCTGGCGCTGGCCGCCCGAGAGATGCTCGACATTGGTGCGCAGCGAAGGAATGCGGGTACCGGCGCTGGCCAGCGCCTTGCCGACGACGGCTTCCATGGCGCGTTCGTCGAGCACGGGAATGCCAAGCACCTTCCTGGTGATCTCGCGGCCCATGAAGAAATTGGCCACCACGTCGACATTGGTGCAGAGCGACAGGTCCTGGTAGACGGTCTCGATGCCCGCCGCCTTGGCTTCCGCCGGCGACCGGGCCAGGAACTCCTTGCCCTCGAACACCATGCGGCCCGACGTCGGTTCGAGACCGCCCGCGATGATCTTGACCAGCGTCGACTTGCCGGCGCCATTGTCGCCGAGCAGCGCCACCACCTCGCCCTTGCCGATGGAAAAGCTGATCCCCTTCAGCGCTTCGATCGCGCCATAATTCTTGGTCACGTTGTCGAGCACCAGCAGGGGTTCGCTCATCAGGCAATCTCCCGGGCCGAAAGGACGTCGCGGCCGCGCTCGCGTTCGGCGGCGAACATCTGGCCGAAGCGGGGCGACAATACCCCGGAAACGGCAAGTGCCGCCGCGCCGCGCAGCACGGCATGCTGGCCGCCGCTGGCAACGATGACACGCGGCGTCTTGCGGTCCGCGCGGGCCGAAACCGAATTGTGCAGCGGTTCGGCCGCGTCCGCCAGGCGTTCGAGCAACTCCGATGCCGCCAGGCCGCCGAGCACGACCGTCTCCGGGTCGAAGAGGTTTTCGATGATGGCGATGGCGTTGCGAAAGATCGGGCCGACCTGTGCCACCCAATCGGCGTCATTGCCGGCCCGCCGGCCCCGCGCTTCGAGCGAGAGGTAGCGCTCGAGGCAGCCTCGGTTGCCACAGGGGCAAATCTCGCCATCGGCGACCACGGGAATGTGGCCGATCTCGCCCGCATTGCCCCAGGCGCCGCGCAGAACGCTGCCGTCGTGCATCATGGCGCCGCCGAGCCCAACGCCGAAATAGAGATAATAATAGTCGGAATGGCGGGCTCCGATGCCATAGAGCCGCTCGCCCATCGCGGCTGCGGCCATGTCGGTCTCGAAGAAGGCCGGCAATCCCGTCGCGGCCGTCAGCCGCTCGCGCAGCGCCACATGCTTCCAGCCGGTCATCGTGGTCGGGCCGACGAAGCTCATGGAGTCCACGTCGAACGGGCCGGGAAGCGCCATGCCGACGCCGATGACGCGGCCGCCGGGCCGCTTGCCGGTCAGGTCCCGGACCATGGCGCCGATCTGGTCGAACGCATGATCGGGCGCCGCGTTGGGCGCTTCGCGGCGCGAACTCTCGATGACGTCGCCGCTGAGATTGATCAGTGCGGCGTCTATTCCAAGCGGCGTCAGGTGGATGCCGACGGCATAGCCGCCTTCCGGGTTGATGCGCAGCGTCGCCGGTGGCAGGCCACGCCCCTTCGGATCTTCGCGCACGGACAGGATGTAGCCCTGTTCCTCCAGTTCGCGAACGATGGTCGACACGGTCTGGACGGTGAGCCCGACATGCCTGGCAATGTCGCCACGTGCGATCGGGCCATGACGGCGGATGGACTCCAGCACGATGCGCCGGTTGTACGGCCGCCCGAACTCCTGATTGGTTCCCCGCAATGCCATGCCTTGCGCCCCCACTTGACGTAAGGTTCGCATCAAACATTTATTCAGTCAAATGGAATTCAAAAAAGTCTCGGGACGCGGGACCGAGCTGCCGATCTTTCTGCGTCTCACCTTCGGTTGATCAGTGATGAGGCAACAGCATGTCGCGGCGAATAGGGTTCGCCAGACCTGCTGTAAGCTTCTGATTTCATGCATGTCGTTGTCCCGGAACCGAGGACACTTCCGGGCGACATGCATTAAGAAACGACGGGTTGCGATCGCGCCGCAATAATGGCTGATGGCCGTCAGCGGTTTGGCGGTGCGGGATACTGCTTGGCGAGAGAGAGGCGCGGCTCGGCCGGACTTCCGGATTCAGCCGGCAAGCGAGCGGTTGCCCTTGCTAGAGATATTGCGCGACTTTCTTGCCGACTGTCAGGAAGCGCAGCGGATCGATCGCCTCGCCATTGTGCCGCACTTCATAGTGGAGATGCGGGCCGGTCGAGCGCCCGCTGCTGCCGGTCTTGCCGATAGTTGCGCCGGCGTCGACCTTTTCGCCCACCGTCACGTCGATCTCGCTGAGATGCCCGTAACGGGTCGCAAAGCCATTGCCGTGATCGACTTCCACCATGCGGCCATAACCGCCGTTCCAGCCGGCCTTGGTCACGATGCCGGGCGCTGTCACCCGCGCCGCCATGCCGATCGGCGCCCTGAAATCCATGCCCGAATGCAACGCGGCGGTGCCGAGGATGGGGTCGGTGCGCACGCCGAACGGACTGGTGACGGGGTGGCCGGGAGCGGGGTTGGCAAGCGGCAGCCGGCGCGCTTCTTTTTTCAGCTGGTCGAGCGTGTCCAGCGCCTCGTCCAGTTCCTTGACCTTGCTGTCGAAGATCATCGAGGCGTTGAGCGGGATCAACGGTCCACCGACATCGTTTTCGTTTTTGCCGAAATCGCTGTCGACCGGCAGTCCGGCTGCCTGCAGCGCCTGCTGGATGGCATCGGCGCTTTTGTAGGCATTGTCCGCGAGCGTGCTGATGCGGCTGAGCTGTTCATTCTCGATGGATTTCAGCGACTGGTTGATCGAGACAAACAGCTTGTCGGCGCGATCGGCGGCTGAATCGCTGGGCAGCGGATCGGTGCGGGTCGACCACAAGGAGAAGGGCCTGGTGTCGGCGGTGCCGAGGTCGGCGCCCAGGCCGGCGACCGCGTAGGTCTGCGCGGGCTGGTTGATGCTGCCGGTCACCTCTGCGCGCTTGTCGGGCTTGGCGGCCGCGGCCGGATCGTTGGCGGGCGCCGTTCCGACATCGTTCTCGGCGCGTTCGAGCAGCGGGCCGAGACGGCCATGCCGTTGGCTGAGCTGCGTCTGGCGCTCGAGCAGTTCGCTGACCTTGGTCTCCATCAATTGCTGGTCGAGCAGCTGCCTGCTGGTGATGCGGTCGACCTGGGCGCGGAGCGCCGAAATGCGGTCCTCGTAAGCCTGCTGCATCCGCGCCTGGCGCGCGGTGGTGGCGCCGATCAGGTCGTCGCGCAGCACGAGATAGGATGTGGCCAGAAGGTAGCCGATGGCAATGGCGGCGAGTGCCGAGCCGATGAATGCCGCGAGCCAGGGACGGATCGTGAAGTGCCTGATCTCGTTGCCTCGGGCGATGATGACCGTGTGGGGTTCCTTGCGCCTGCCGAAGACTGCGGACTGACCGGTTGCGTTCACGGGACCAAGCTTTCGTTACGACACCACGACCGCCCGATTACACATTATTAGGGTTAACAAAGGTTTGCCTTGTCCACTGCGCGGCGCCGAATGCACGCAGCGCGGGCAAGAGGTTGCTTGTAAATCGCCAGGGTGCGGCCGCCATGCCGCGAAATCGTTGGCGATGAGCACCAATGTTCTGCCAGCAGCGATCTGTCTTGCGCAGAGCAAGGCTTGGGTTTCTTAACTGTCTTCGATTGCATTTGATTGACGTTTTTCGAGTAAAGGCGAGCTGGTATTTCGGATTCACCGTGGCGGTAGGGATGCTGAACGATCTGATTGGCAAGATCCTCGACAAGATTTCGGGCACCAGTCTGCTGGCGACCGGGCTTTTGCTGCTGACTGCCCTTGTCAGCGCGCTCGTGGCCTATTGGCGCACGGTCGAGGAAAAGAGCTGGAAGGAGTTTTTCGAGTTCGTCATCCCGCATGAGGTCATCACCCATCCCTCCGCGAAGGCCGACCTGCTGTTCTGGGTCACGAAGAAGGCCCTGATGCCTTTCCTGATGCTGCCAGCCGGAATCGTTTTCGTCACGGCGGTGGGCTACGGGACCAACTGGCTGTTTTCGACACTGTTCCAGTTTCAGCCGCCTCTGATCGAGGGGCCGGCAGGTCCGGTGACGGTGCTGATCTTCACCGTCAGCATGCTGCTCGCCTACGACATTTCCTATTATCTCTATCACGTCGCCCAGCATCGCTACCCTCTGCTTTGGGAACTGCACAAGGTGCATCACTCGGCCGAGGTGATGGTCGGGGTCACCAAGGACAGGGTCCATCCGCTCGACGAGCTGATGAATCGAGCCTGGGACGGCCTCATCGTGGGGTTCTGCTTCGGCATCTGGTCGCTGATTTCGCTGAACCTTGTCGAACTGACCGTCTTTGGCGTCAACGTCTACGTCATGCGCAACATCCTGATGATGGATTTCGTCAGGCACACGCATTTCAAGATCTCGTTCGGCCCGCTCAACAATTTGATCCTGTGTCCTCATTGGCACCAGTTGCATCACAGCGTCGATCCGCGCCACTACGACAAGAACTTCGGGCTGCTCTTCTCGTTCTGGGATCGGCTCTTCGGAACATTGTGCGTGCCGAGGCCCGACGAGGACTTCAAGTTCGGGCTGGTCGACCGCGATGTGCGTGACTACCAGTCGCTCGCCGGCCTTTACGTCATGCCGTTGAAGCGGATGTGGGGGCATATCGCCAGGCGCATGCGGCCTGGTAAGCCACGGCCACGCACCTCGCGATCATCGGAAGGGACACGGCCATGAACGCTCCCGTTGTGCTTGCGGTCCCGCGGACACGTACCTTCGAAGTCGTGACATCGGCGGTGCGCCTGGCCGAGATCGCACCGGCCTGGAGCGCGCTCTGGCAGCGGGCTGGCGGGCTTGTCTTCCAGCACCCGGACTGGATCGCGGCTTGGTGGCGCACCACCCCGCATCAGGAGCGGCGCGCACTCAGGATCGGGCTTGCCTGGAACGGCGACCGGCTCGATGGCGTGATAGCGCTCGCGACCTTTAGGCGCTCCGGCGTCCGCATGCTCGAATGGGCGGCGAAGGATCACAGTGACTATTGCGACGCGCTGGTTGCACCCGACAGCGACCCGCGGGCGATCTCCCGACTTTGGCAGTATGTTTTTGACCAGGGCGGCTTCGACCTGATCTATCTCAACCGTTTGCTGCCGGATGCCGGTGTTCATGCCCTGCTGGAACCGGCCCATGGCAAGGCGCTTCGGCCCAACCACCGCACTGAAATCAGCTATCGTGTCGCGGGTCCCTGGCAGCGCGGGGCGGAATGGTTCGAGACGTTGTCCAAGAAGGGCCGGCAGAACTATCGTCGTGGCCGCAAGTTCATGGAAGAGAGCGGTGCTTTGCGTTTCCGGCTCCTGGATGCGGAGGACCCGCGTGAGCCGGTGCTCGAGCGGGTCGCGACGCTGAAGCGCCTCTGGCTCGCCCGGCATGGTCGTGCCTCGGATCTGTTCGATAAGGGCTCGCCGGTTCTCGCCGCGCTCATTTCGGTGCTGGCCGACCTCGGGCTGTTGCGCATCTTCGTGCTGGAGCTTGACGACACGATCGTCGCCGTCTCGATCAATTTCGAACAGCACGGCACGATGATGGCTTTCGTCACCACCTACGATCCCGAATATGAGCGCGGCTCGCCGGGCATGGTACTGATGATGGACTATATCCAGTGGTCGCTCGACCGTGGTCTTGCCACAATTGACTTTCTCTGCGGCGGCGAGGATTTCAAGCGGCGCTTCGCCACGCAGTCAGTCACGCTGTCATCGATGATGGGCGCGCGCGGCCTGCGTGGTCATCTCGCCGCGCTGGCCGATCATGTGAGCCATGTTTCGAAATCCTGGAGGACTGGGCGGCAGCCGAAGGTCGAGGCATCTGACGAGTAACGACCGCAATTGTCGATTGCCTGCGTGGGCTTTGGCTGCGTTCAGAGCGCGCGAACTGCTTCCAGCACGGCCTCGGCATGGCCCTTGACCCGGACCTTGCGCCAAATCCTGGCGATCCGCCCGTCGCGGCCGATCAGGAACGTCGCACGCTCGACACCCATGTATTTGCGGCCATACATCGATTTCTCGACCCACAGATGGTAGGCCTCGATCACTTTGCGCTCCTCGTCGGCGGCAAGATCGATGGTGAGATCGTATTTCGACTTGAACCTGTCGTGTTTCTTGGCGCTGTCGGGCGACAGGCCAATGACCACGGCGCCGGCCTTCTCGAATTCCGGCTTCAGCTGTGAGAAGCTGATCGCCTCTTGCGTGCAGCTCGTCGTGTCGTCCTGCGGATAGAAATAGAGCACGACCGGCTTGCCGGCGGATACCGCCAGGCTGAGCGACCCGCCGCCATCCCGTGGAAGATCGAATTGCGGCGCGAGATCGCCTACTTCGAGGTCGGCCATATCGATGCCCTTGTTTGAGGTTACGCGCGCAGCCACAGCGATATAGTGTCGAGCGGGGATTCGTCCACGAGCGAATTCGTACAACGGAAGATTGCGTGGATCAGGAGCAACCCCAGCACGAGAAGATCAGGTTCAGGCGGGACGAGATCACCGACCTGGGGGCCTTGCCGTCCGCGTGCCGTGTCCCGCCTCTCGGCCAGGCGGCGATCGGCCGCGGCTTCCGCATGCTTTCGCGCGTGTTTGCCGGCCTGGCCGCATTCATGCTGCTGGCCGCGGTGGCCGTCTATCTCATCGGCCTTTCCGGCATCGGGTCGGACCGGCTGCGCGTCGAAGCGGAGAGTGCCATAGAGAGGCTGGCGGGCGTCGACGTCGATGTCGCGGTCGGGCCCGCGCGCATCACACTCGACAGTTCGAGCTTCGTCGCGCTGCAGGTGAGCGATGTCAGCCTGAAGACCAGTGATGGCAAACCGATGGCGGATGCCGGGCGAGTGCGCTTTGGCGTGCGCCTGGTGCCGCTTCTATGGGGCGAGGTGCGGCTGACCAGTGCCAGGATCTCCGATGCCCGCATCGTCACGGCTGCGATGCCGTCCGGCGGCGACTGGACCGCGGCGCTGCGCAACCAGGACGGCCTCGTCGATCCGGAGAAACTGTCGGACGCGGTGTTCGCCAACATCCATCGCGCGCTCGACGCCGTGCGGGAAGATTCGATGCGCCGGATCGATCTCCGCAATGTCGAATTCGTGCTGCCTGATGCCGGGTCGATCAAACTGGTCAAGATCGCCGACGCGACCGTCGTCCAGTCGGGGCCGGGCGGCATGGAGTTTACTTCCGAGGCGGATGTCGACGGCAGGACAGTCACCGTTGCCGCCTCAGCCACTCGCGATATCGCCGCGCACCGGGTGACGGACCTGCATGCCAGCATCAATCTGGCGGATGCCGGCGCCGCCGCTGCCGGTTCCGGCAAGCTTGGAGCCGTCGCGTTGAAGCTGGCGGGATCGGAGGGCTCAGATGCCACTGCATCACGCTTGACGGCCACCCTTTCGTCCACCGGGTCGGTGCTGGATCTTGGCACGCGTGGGCTGCTGCAGGCGAATGCCGATATCAATGCGACGCTTGTCTATGGCTCCAACAAGATCCAGGTGGACAGGTTGCTGCTCAAGACCGGCCGCTCGACTTTCGATTTTGCCGGCTCCATCGGGCCAAAGCCCTCGTCCGGCGCCGCGGGCGAGGAGCCCGCCTACCGCTACGACCTGACCAGCGACGGCTCGACCTTGGCGCCGTCGGAATCGCCGGAGCCCGCGCTGACCTTCCTCTCCCGCGTCGCCGGCGTCTATCAGACCAAAAGCCACAAATTGGTGGCCGAGCAGATCGCCGTTCGATCAGCCGCTTCCAGTGAGGTGCTTGGCACCGCGACGGTGGAATTCGTCGACGGCAAGGCCCCCGGGATCAATCTGGCGCTCAACGTCCACAACATGCCGGTCTCCCATGTCAAACAGTTGTGGCCGTGGTTTTCGGCGCGCAATGCGCGGCTCTGGGTGCTGGACAATCTGTTCGGCGGCCGCGTGGTAGACGCCAATCTCCAGTTCCAGGTGGTGCCGGATCGCCTGGGCAACGGCGTGCCGCTTTCCGCCGACGAGGTCTTCGGCCGCTTCCAGATCGAGGGGGCGCGTTTCGACACGGCAGGCCGCATTCCGCCGATCCGCGACGCAGTGGGCGTCGTCGGATTCCACGGCAACGACGTCGACATTTCGTTGTCGTCGGGCACCGTCTTCATGCCCAGTGGCCGCATGGTTGCGGCCAGCAACGGGACATTGACCGTCAAGGCAGCCAACCGCCCGCCGGTCATCGGCGCTCTCGATATCGACGTTGCCGGCGATGCGTCCGCCGTGACCGAACTTGCGTCCTACGAACCGATCAATGCGATGCGCCATGTCGGCATTCTGCCGGAGGACCTTTCCGGCGGCGTCACCGGCCACGTCAAGGCGGACATTCCGCTGCAGTCGGGGGTCGATACCGAGAAGCTCGATTGGCTGGTGTCGCTCGACTACACCGGCCTGTCCCTGGCCAAGCCGTTCGAGGGACAGACCGTGACCGGTGCCGATGGCTCGATCACAGTCGATCCGCAAAAGGCTGTCATTTCGGCCAAGGCATCGCTGAATGGCATTCCGGCCGAACTCGACCTCGTCGAGCCGCTGGCGGATGACGGGCCGGCGCGCAGCCGCAAGGTGGCCCTGCTGCTCGATGACAAGATCCGCGCCGCCGCCATGCCCGGCCTGACGCCGCTGCTTGGCGGAACGGTGAAGGTCGCGATCGACAAGAGCGGCAGCGGCAACCAGAATGTCTCGGCCGACCTGACCAATGCCAGGGTGGACGTTCCCTGGGCCGGCTGGAGCAAGGGGGCGGGGGTTCCCGCCAGCGCCACCTTCGTCATGACCAAGTCCGGCGACACCACGACGCTGTCCGACTTCAACCTCGACGGCAAGACGTTCTCCGTCGAGGGCAGCATCGTGCTGGTCAACGGCGCCCTGTCTTCGGCCAAGTTCAGCAAGGTCACCTTGAACAGGGGCGACGACGTAGCGGTTTCGGTGAAGCGGTCGGGCAAGGGCTATGCGGTCGACATCACCGGCAACGCGCTCGACGCTCGTTCGCTCATCAAGCAGTTCACGTCCGACGTGGACACCGCAACCAAGACGACGGGAACAGACAACATTTCCGTCAGCGCCGATATCGATCAGCTGACCGGCTTCCACGATGAGCAACTGTCCAACCTGAAGCTCGACTACAGTGCGGCTGGTTCGAGGGTCAACGGACTGAAGGTCAGCGCGACGGCGAGTTCCGGCGCAGCCATCGCCATCAGCAACACCACCGGTGACGGCAGGCGCTCGCTCAACGTGCAGTCGGCGGACGCCGGAGCCATCCTGCGGTTCCTCAACATCTATGAGCACATGGAAGGCGGATCGATCACGCTGGCGCTGACGGGGGCCAGCGACGGACCGATGAAGGGCAAGGTCGACACCAGCAACTTCTTCGTCGTCAACGAACCCAAGCTCGCCTCCATCGTTTCGACCACGCCGGCCGGCGACAGCCGCAGCCTCAACCAGGCGGTGAATGGCAAGCTCGACACGTCGCGGGTGAAGTTCGAACGTGGCTACGCCGAGATCGACAAAGGCAGTGGCTATCTGAAGCTGACCAATGGCGTGCTGCGCGGCCCGCGCATCGGCACGACGTTCCAGGGCGTCCTCTACGACCAGAACAACAATATGGATATGACCGGCACCTTCATGCCGGTCTACGGCCTCAACCGCATTTTCGGGGAACTGCCCATCGTCGGCGCGCTTCTGGGCAATGGCCGCGACCGCGGTCTGATCGGCGTCACCTACCGGCTCAGGGGCAATGCCAACAAGCCGGTGCTCGATGTCAACCCGCTGTCGGTGATCGCGCCGGGGATATTCAGGTCGATCTTCGAGTACCGGTAAGGGGCTCTCAGGCCGGCCGCACCAGGATGTGTTTTTTCTTGCCCAATGAAAGCTTTACGACATTTTCCGGACTCAAATCCTGAAGCGTGACCAGTCGACGGTCGTCGCTTACCGGCTGGTCGTTCAGGCGCACGGCGCCGCCCTGGATGTGCCGTCGTGCCTCGCCATTGGATGAAGCCAACCCAGCGCTGACCAACAGCGACAGGATGCCGACGCCGGCTTCGAGAGCGGCCTTGTCCGTCTCGACGGTCGGCAACGTGTCGGCGAGCGCGCCTTCCTCGAAGGTCTTGCGCGCCGTCTCGCTGGCCTGTTCGGCGGCCGCGCGGCCATGCAGATGGGCGGTGATCTCGGTAGCGAGGATCTTCTTTGCCTCGTTGATCTCGGAGCCGCCCAGCCGCTCGAGCCGTGCGACCTCGTCCAGTGGCAGCGTGGTGTAGAGTTTCAGGAAACGGGCAACGTCGGCATCCTCGGTGTTGCGCCAGTATTGCCAGAATTCGTAGGGGCTCAGCATCTCCGGATCGAGCCACACCGCGCCCGAGGCCGACTTGCCCATCTTGGCGCCGGACGAGGTGGTGAGCAGCGGCGTGGTCAGTGCGTAGAGTTGCGCATCCTCCATGCGGCGGCCGAGATCGATGCCGTTGATGATGTTGCCCCATTGGTCGGAGCCGCCCATCTGCAGGCGGCAGCCGAGGCGCTTGTAGAGTTCGACGAAATCATAGGCCTGCAGGATCATGTAGTTGAATTCGAGGAACGACAGCGATTGCTCGCGATCGAGCCGCAACTTGACGGAATCGAATGCAAGCATGCGGTTGACGGAAAAGTGCCGGCCGACATCGCGCAGGAAATTGACGTAGTTGATCTCCATCAGCCAGTCGGCATTGTTGATCATGACCGCGTCGTTCGGACCGCTGCCGAATTTGAGGTAGGGCATGAAGTTGCGGCGGATGCCGGCGAGATTGGCGTCGATATCCGCGGGCGTCAGAAGCTTGCGCGCCTCGTCCTTGAAGGAGGGGTCGCCGATCATCGACGTGCCGCCGCCCATCAGCGCGATCGGCCGATGGCCGGTCTGCTGCAGCCAGTGCAGCATCATGATCTGGATCAGCGAGCCGGCATGCAGGCTCTTGGCCGTGGCGTCGAAGCCGATATAGGCCGTCACCGTTTCCTTGGCGAAAACAGTGTCGAGGCCGGCATCATCCGAGGTCTGGTGGATGAAGCCGCGCTCGCTCATCGTGCGCAGGAAATCGGATTTGAAGGCAGGCATGTTTTCTTTCCCGAAGCGTACGCCCGGTCCGTCGCGGGCATATGTGAACGCGCGCGTTTAGCACCCAAGCGCGATCAGCAAAAGTGGATTCCGGTTTTGCGCCGGATCGCGCGCCAACCAAGAGTTGGCGATGAGCAAAAGTGGATTCCGGTTTGCGGCCGCGCGGATGGTGCCCGCGGCGATCCGGCTGCGATGCTTGCTTCATCGTTTCGGCTGGCGTAATGAGGCGCCGCGCCAAAAGGTTCTTGCAGCCCACGACCTCAAGCGGCACCGCACGGCATCCACAAAATGCCATATCCGACGACAGAGCCCCGACGCGACATGCCGGACGCATTGATATCCATTGTCATTCCTTGCAGGAACGAGGCGGCAAACCTGCCGCTGCTGATCGATGAGATCGAGGCGGCGATGGTTGGCCGCGACTTCGAACTGATCATCGTCAATGACGGCTCGACCGACGAGACCGCTGCCGTGCTATCCGAACAGGCCGCGCGTCGCCCGTTTGCGCTACGCGAGTTGCGGCATCAGAAGTCCGCGGGCCAGAGCCTCTCGGTGCGTTCGGGCGCCTGGGCGGCACGGGGCGGCATCGTCGCGACCATCGACGGCGACGGCCAGAACGATCCGCAATACATTCCGGTTCTGGTCGATGCGCTGCGCCAGGCCGGCCCCGATTTCGGCGCCGCGCAAGGGCAGCGCCTCAAGCGTCGCGACAGCAAGGTCAAGCAATTGGCGTCGCGTTTTGCCAACTGGCTGCGAAACGCCATCCTGCATGACGAGACGCGCGACACCGGCTGTGGCCTGAAGGCGGTTCATACCGATATCCTGCGCAAACTGCCGTTCTTCGACGGCACCCATCGCTTCGTTCCAGCCCTGGTCATCCAGGAGGGGTATCGCGTCGTGCATTGCGACGTGGTCGACCGCTCGCGCCGGCACGGCAAATCGAATTACGGCATTTTCGATCGCGGCCTGCAGGGCGTGCTCGATCTCTGTGGCGTCTGGTGGTTGCGCCGCAGGCGCCGCAGAATGCCAAAGATAGAGGAAATCAGGCGTGGTTAACGTGCTTCAGGAATTGGCGACCTGGCTTCACCAGGTCTTCATCATGCAATTCGACGCATGGGTGCTGCTCGGCTTCATCGCCCAGTTCTTCTTCACCATGCGCTTCGTCGTGCAGTGGCTCGCCTCGGAAAAGGCCAAGCGCAGCGTCGTGCCGGTGGCCTTCTGGTTCTTCTCGCTGTTCGGCGGCGGCCTGCTTCTGATCTATGCCATCCAGCGTCAGGATCCGGTGTTCATCGCCGGGCAGGCCATGGGCATGTTCATCTACATCAGAAATCTCTGGCTGATCGCCAATGAGCGCAAGGCGGCGATGACCAAGGTCGATTGAGCAACCGCCCAAAAAGAAATGATCGGAGAGGCTCAAAAATGGCGTTGAACAGGAACTACATCTTCCTCTTCCTGTTCAGCCTGGCGATGACGGCTTCGGGGCTGGCTTCCATGCCGCCGATCGACCGTGACGAGCCGCGCTTCGTCCAGGCCACCAAACAGATGGTCGAGAGCGGCGACTATGTCGACATCCGCTTTCAGGAGACCTCGCGCTATCAGAAGCCGATCGGGATCTACTGGCTGCAATCGGCGGCCGTGGCGCTGAGCGGGCAGGGAGCCGAGGCACCGATCTGGGTCTATCGCACGGTTTCGGCACTTGGCATTGCCATTGCCGTGCTGGCGATTGCCTGGACAGGGACCAATCTTTTCGGTGCCAATGCCGGCCTCGCGGCCGGCCTGGTGATGGCCGCGATCTTCGCCACGGCTTTCGAGGGCCGCGACGCCAAGACCGATGCGATGCTGCTGGCCTGCTGCGTGGCGGCGCAAGGCGCGCTGGGGCAGATCTATCTCGCATCGCGCCGCAATGAACCGGTCGCCGGCCATCTCTGGTGGATCTTCTGGATCGCGCAAGGGGCCGCGATCCTGATCAAGGGGCCGATCGCGCCGCTACTGTCCGCGTTGACCATCGCGGCGCTGTTCGCCTTCGAGCGCGATGGGCGCTGGCTCTCGAAACTCAGGATTGGGCGCGGCTTGCTGCTTATCCTGGTGATTGCGCTGCCCTGGCTTGCCGCGATCACCTGGAAGAGCCACGGTGCTTTCCTGCAGCAGGCCGTCGGCAAGGACATGCTCGGCAAGGTCGCGTCAGGCGCGGAATCGCACGGCCTGCCGCCCGGCTTCTATATGCTAACCTATTCGCTGTTCATGTGGCCATTCGGCCTGATCGCGGTCGGCGCTGGCCTGCAGGCCCTCAACCGTCTGCGCGACGATGTCAGGCTGCGCTTCTGCCTCGCCTGGTACATTCCGTTCTGGCTCGTCTTCGAACTCATTCCCACCAAGCTGCCGCATTATGTCCTGCCGGCCTATCCCGGCATGGCGCTGCTGATCGGCTGGCTGCTGACATTGGAACCGCAGGATGCCAATGCGCCGCTCAGGCGCTGGCAGCAATGGTTGTGGTGGTCGACCGCATTCGGTCTTGTCGTGGTCAGCCTTGGCCTGGCGGCGGTCTGCATCGGAGCGCCGATCTACCTTGCCCACACTTTCTCCTGGTGGAGCATTCCGGCGGCCGCAGCCGCGCTCGGCGCAGGCTATTTCGCTTTTTCGCGGCAGTTGCAGGTGCCGCTGCCCCGCATCGGCGCCACCGCAGCCTGTGCGGGTATCGCCTACGCCTTGCTGTTCGGGGTCATCGCCCCGTCGCTGAAGCCGATCTGGCTGAGCCCGGCGATCAAGGAAGCGGTGCGCGCCAACAAACCTTGCGACACGACCGTGCTGGCCTCGGCGCGCTATCAGGAGCCGAGCCTGGTGTTCCTGGTCGGCACGAAAACGGTGCTGACCGATGTCGGTGGCGTGGCGGAACATCTGCTCGCCGATCCTGCTTGCTCCTTGGGCCTGGTGCCGATCGGCGACGAACAGAAATTGAATGGCATGCTGTCCGTGCAAGGCAAGTCGGCGAACCGCCTCGCCGAAGTCGACGGCCTCAACTATTCGTCGGGAGACAAACTGTCGCTCGGTCTCTACGGTATAGCGCAATGATTTCAATGATGGGGTCGAGTTCCCAATGCTCGTGAAATCGCGTCCTCCAGTTTCCAGATCGCTCCTCGGGATAGGACGCCGATCCCTCGGCAATTTTCGCGACACCCTGCAGATCGCAAGACGGCGCCTTGCCGTTCGCCCGGCTCGCTATCCCAACATTTCGTGGTGGGCGTGGGGCCTGGTCTGGGTCTTTCTGACGGCAGCGGCCTTTGTCCGTCTCGATACGCCGGCAGGGGTGGCGCATGGTCAATGGTCGCCTGATGTGGCCAGGCTTGCCGAGTTCTTCACGCAATTCGGACTGGGCGGCTGGTATCTCATCCCGTCCGCGCTGCTGCTTGTGGCGGCCAATCTGACGGATTGGCGAAGCCTTTCGCGGCGCGCGCTGATGCTGGTCTACAGTTGGACTTGTCTGGCTTTCCTGGTGCTGAGCGCCGTTGGCCTGTCCGGCCTAACCGTCAATGTCCTGAAATATGCCATTGGCAGGGCCCGCCCGCTCTACTTCCAGGATTTCGGCGTCCTTGCGCTGCACCCTTTTGCCTTCGATGCGCGCTTTGCCGGCTTTCCGTCCGGCCATGCCACGACGATGGGTGCCGTGTTCGGTATCCTGCTGCTTTTGTTCCCGCGACGTTGGTACATCGCTTTGGCGGTCACGGCCTGCGTCGCCTCGACCAGGGTCTTCGTCGGCGCGCACTATCCGAGCGACACCGTTGCCGGCTTCGGCCTCGGCTGCGCCTTCGCGTTGGCGTGCGGACTGGTCTTTGCCAGGCTTGGCTTCATCTTCCGTCCGGCACCTTCAGGATTGCCGGTCCGCAAGCCATCGTTCCGGCTTATTGCCCCTGAAAAATAGGTCGCTGCCGGACCATCAGCACGGCGGCAAGACACAAGACACATGTCGAGGAGGCGGGCATTGCCCGCCCGCTCATAGCCCGGGGATACGGATCGCCTGATGTCTTAGCGCAGCCGTTTCGGCCGCGGATCGGACAATTCTCCCGCCAGCCGGCGATCGAGATAGTCGGCGCATTCCTCGATCAGCACATCGGCGTCGTTGGCAAAGAAATGGTTGGCGCCGGGCAGGGTCTTCTGCGTGATGGTGATGCCCTTTTGCGTATGCAGCTTGTCGACCAGGCCTTGCACGTCCTTCGGCGGCGCCACCTTGTCGGCGTCGCCATGGATGATCAGGCCCGAGGACGGGCAGGGTGCCAGGAACGAGAAATCATAAGTGTTGGGCTGCGGCGCGATCGAGATGAAGCCTTCGATCTCGGGCCGGCGCATCAGGAGCTGCATGCCGATCCACGAACCGAAGGAATAGCCGGCCACCCAGCAGCTCTTGGAATCCGGATGCAGCGACTGCACCCAGTCGAGTGCGGCTGCCGCGTCCGACAACTCGCCGGTGCCGTGGTCGAACTCGCCCTGGCTGCGGCCGATGCCGCGGAAATTGAAGCGCAGTGTGGTGAAGTCACGCTTCTGGAACATGTAGAAAAGGTCATAGACGATCTTGTTGTTCATCGTGCCGCCGAACTGCGGGTGCGGATGCAACACGATGGCAATCGGCGCGCTCTTTTCCTTCGAGGGCTGGTAGCGTCCCTCCAGGCGGCCAGCCGGACCGGTAAAAATGACCTCAGGCATGAAATACTCCACGTGACATATACAAGTGCGCGGCACCCGGAACTCTTCCTCTGGCCGCGCTTCCACAGACCTTGACGCAGGGCGAGCGTCTTCCTAGAAGCTAGTTTAGAATTGTTCAAAACTGGGTGGCCGAAACGCGATCGCCCGGTCGCACTCGCCGCAAGCCGCGTAAATAGGACGGCTTGCCTTGGAATTTCAAGGAAATAACGCCATACGTCGCCGGAATGGCGTCGGACGGGAAGAACTGGACGAAAATGGCCGCGATACGCGCCTATCTCGACTATAATGCCAGTGCACCGCTGCTTTCAGCGGCGCGCGAGGCCATGGTCGCGGCGTTTGACGCAGCCAACCCCTCGTCGGTCCATGCCGAGGGGCGTGCCGCGCGCAGGCTGGTCGACAATGCCAGGCGCGACGTGGCGGCATTGGTCAACGGCAAGGCTGAGCATGTCGTCTTCACCTCGGGCGCGACCGAGGCTGCCTCGACGCTTCTGACGCCGGACTGGCGGATGGGGCGCGGCGCCATTCGCATGAGCCGGCTCTACGTGTGCGAGGCCGACCATCCGTGCCTGCTGAATGGCGGACGCTTCTCGGCGGACCTGGTGACTCGGATCGGTGTCGGCGCTGATGGCATCGTCAGTCTCGACGCCTTGACGGCGGCGCTAGGCGGTCACGACAAGGCCTATGGCTTGCCGCTGGTCGCGATCCACGCCGCCAACAACGAAACCGGCGTCATCCAGCCGATCGATCGCATCGCGGAGATCGTCAGGGCGGCGGGCGGCATTCTTGCCGTCGACGCCGTCCAGGCCGCGGGCCGCGTTTCCATCGATATGTCGGCTGGATACGCCGACTATGTGATTCTGTCCTCGCACAAGATCGGCGGCCCCAAGGGCGCTGGCGCCATCGTTGCCGCCGCCGACCTGATGATGCCGAGGCCGCTGATCAATGGCGGCGGCCAGGAGAAGGGCCACCGTGGCGGCACCGAGAACCTGCCCGGCATCGCCGGTTTTGGCGCCGCCGCGCGAGAAGCCCTGGCCGGACTGAACGCCATCGGTGCCGTGCGTCAGCGTCGCGATGCGGTCGAAACGTCGATCAAGACGCTGGTGCCGGATGTGGAAATCTTCGGAGCCGGCGCACCAAGGCTTGCCAACACGACATTCTTCGCTATTCCCGGCGTCAAAGCCGAGACCGCCCAGATCGCCTTCGATCTGGCGGGCGTGGCGCTTTCCGCCGGCTCCGCCTGCTCGTCGGGCAAGGTTGGGCCGAGCCATGTGCTGAAGGCCATGGGGTACGGTGACAGCCTTGGCGCCTTGCGCGTGTCGGTCGGTGCCGCGACCGGAGCCGAGGACATCGAACTGTTCCGCGCCGCGCTGGCAGGCATTGCCGCGCGCCGGGCGGGTAGAGAGAAAGCCGCGTAGCGGTTTGAGCATCGGACCGAAAATCCGATGCTTGAGAAAAACGGATTTGGGCTTCGGCCTGGTAGAGCCGTGCGTTTCATGCTGGCCGGGTGAATTTCCGGTCGAGGCGCACTATATTGAACTTACGCTGCCGCGGACGCTGCTCGGCGTCCAATCGGCGGTGCCATAGTTTGAAAACTGTCGGGCCTTGACCCCGGCGTGGATGGAGAACGCATATGCCTGCTGTGCAGGACACGATCGATCGGGTCCGAAAGATCGACGTCGACCAATACAAATACGGATTCCAAACCGAGATCGCTGTCGACAAGGCTCCCAAGGGCCTGAGCGAAGACATCATCCGTTTCATTTCGGCCAAGAAGGACGAACCGTCCTGGATGCTGGAATGGCGCCTCGAAGCCTATCGGCGCTGGCTGACGCTGGAAGAGCCGACCTGGGCGCGCGTCAACTATCCCAAGATCGATTTCCAGGACATCTACTATTACGCGGCGCCCAAAAGCACGCCCGGACCGACTTCGCTCAGCGACGTCGATCCCGAGATATTGAAGGTCTACGAGAAACTCGGCATTCCGTTGAAGGAGCAGGAGATCCTCGCCGGCGTGCAGAAGACCGACGTCTCGGAGCTCGAGGAAATCAGCGACAACGTCTACAAATCGGGCCGCGTCGCCGTCGACGCCGTGTTCGATTCCGTGTCCGTCGTCACCACCTTCAAGAAGGAGCTGGCGCAGGCCGGCGTCATCTTCTGCTCGATCTCCGAAGCCATCCGCGAGCATCCTGAGCTGGTCCAGAAATATCTCGGTTCGGTCGTGCCGACCTCCGACAATTTCTACGCGACGCTGAATTCGGCCGTGTTCACCGACGGCTCGTTCGTCTTCGTGCCCAAGGGCGTGCGCTGCCCGATGGAGCTGTCGACCTACTTCCGCATGAACGAGAAGAACACCGGCCAGTTCGAGCGCACGCTGATCATCGCCGAGGAGGGGGCCTACGTCTCCTATCTCGAGGGCTGCACGGCGCCGCAGCGCGACGAGAACCAGCTTCACGCCGCAGTGGTCGAACTGGTCGCGCTCGACGACGCCGAGATCAAATATTCGACCGTGCAGAACTGGTACCCCGGCGACGCCGAAGGCAAGGGCGGCATCTACAACTTTGTCACCAAGCGCGGCGACTGCCGTGGCGACCGTTCGAAGATTTCGTGGACGCAGGTCGAGACCGGCTCGGCGATCACCTGGAAATATCCGAGCTGCATCCTGCGCGGTGACGATTCCTCTGGCGAGTTCTATTCGATCGCCGTTTCGAACGGCTACCAGCAGGTCGACTCGGGCACCAAGATGATCCATCTCGGCAAGAACACGTCGAGCCGCATCATCTCCAAGGGCATCGCCGCCGGCTTCTCGCAGAACACCTATCGCGGCCAGGTCTCGGCACACCGCAAGGCGACCAACGCCCGCAACTTCACCAATTGCGACTCGCTGCTGATCGGCGACCAGTGCGGCGCGCACACCGTGCCCTACATGGAAGCCAAGAACTCGACGGCGCAGTTCGAGCATGAGGCGACGACGTCGAAAATTTCCGAGGACCAGAAATTCTACGTCATGCAGCGCGGCATTCCGGAAGAGGAAGCGATCGCGCTGATCGTCAACGGCTTCGTCAAGGATGTCATCCAGCAGCTGCCGATGGAATTCGCGGTAGAGGCGCAGAAGCTGATCGGCATCAGCCTCGAGGGGAGTGTCGGGTGAGTGACGACGAGGCAGAGAACGGTCCGCCGTTGGTGGCACGCGTCCACCAGTTTGACAGGGATTCTGGTGAGCTACCCGACGACTATCGGGCCAAACTCGATGAGCAGATTTGCGGAGAAGTGGCAACGTCGCTTGGAAATTACCTTCGAAGCTTTGCTGCCGAAAGCAAGGTCGCCGTCAGTATCGAAGTCGGAGCCAACCGAATTAGCGCTGGGCGCGAAGACGGCACGGAGTTGATGATCCAAGTCTACGGTCCTGAGATTTTTGAAATCACCAGGTGGCCGAATCCCGCCGACGCCGTCGAGGATGGAATTATGCGATTTGACTTGGCAGCTGAACTTGAAAGCGGCGTCGCCGTTACCCTAGCCCGGCGATATGTAGTTAACGGAACGATAGAGCAAGAGAATGCTTGAAATCAAAAACCTGCACGCCCGCATCGTCGATGACGGCACCGAGATCATCCGCTGGCAGGCGCAGCGGTTTTCGTGATGAGTTTCGGCCTGTCCTTCTGGCGGTTCACCATCCTGCAGCGCCGCCACATCGACTACTCGATCAGCTACGACGACTATTTCAGGGAAGGGAAAAATGCGTAGCCGAAAGTTGATAGCTGTTGGGCTCGTTTGCTGGGTGGCCACCGCCGTGTTGGCTGTGTGCCTTGTTTGGCAGAAGCCGGACGCTTTGACTGGCGACGACGTGGCGCCAATTCACCAGTTCAAAATCAAAACCAACTGACTGCATAGAAACATCGACCGCCGTATCGTGTACTAGAAAGAACGAAAATGCTTGAAATCAAGAACCTGCACGCCCGTATCGTCGATGACGGCACCGAGATCATTCGTGGTCTGGACCTGACGGTGAAAGCCGGCGAGGTCGCGGCCATCATGGGCCCGAACGGCTCGGGCAAATCGACGCTCTCCTACATCCTCGCCGGCCGCGAGGACTATGAGGTGACCGACGGCGACATTCTCTACAACGGCCAGTCGATCCTCGAAATGGACCCGGCCGAACGCGCCACATCAGGCATCTTCCTCGCCTTCCAGTATCCGATGGAGATACCGGGCGTCGCGACCATGGAATTCCTCAAGGTGGCCATGAACGAGCAGCGCAAGGCGCGCGGCGAGGAGCCGCTGAAGATCCCGGATTTCCTCAAGCGCGTGAAGGAGGCAGCCGCCTCGCTCAGCATGGACATGGCGATGCTGAAGCGGCCGCTCAATGTCGGCTTCTCCGGCGGCGAGAAGAAGCGCGCCGAGATCCTGCAGATGAAGCTGCTTGAGCCAAAGCTCTGCGTGCTCGACGAGACCGATTCCGGTCTCGACATCGATGCGCTGAAGATCGTCTCGGACGGCGTCAACGCACTGCGCTCGCCGGAGCGCGCCATAGTCGTCATCACCCACTACCAGCGCCTTTTGGAGCACATCGTGCCGGACAGCGTGCACGTGCTCTACAGGGGCCAGGTCATCAAGTCGGGCGACAAGTCGCTGGCGCTCGACCTCGAGGCCAACGGTTATGCCGGCGTGATCGGCGAAGCCGCGTGAGATGCCAAGTCATTTTGTGCCAAAAGACAGGGCGACACTGATGAACATGCATACACAACCGCAGCGCACACCGGCCGAGACGGCGTTGATCGACGCGTTCGGCGACCGGCTGTCGCTGCTGCCGGGCGACGGCGCGGTGATGCTGAAGCGCGACGACGCCATCGAGGCGGTCAAGCACGGCCTGCCGACGCGGCGCATCGAATCCTGGCATTACACCGATCTGCGCCGGCTGTTGAATGCGGTGCCGGACTTCGATCCGGCCGCCGCCGCGAAAGCCATCGCGCCAATCGTCGACGGTTCGACGGTTCTGAGCCTGTTGAACGGGGTGTCGAGCGCCAAGGCGCCGGTCGTCGAAGGCGTCAGCGTCCAGCGCCTGTCCGAAAAGCTGACCGATGGCAGCATTGCGCCGGGGCTCGATCCCTATGGCAGCGACGATGCCATCGGTGCGTTGAACACCGCCTTCGTCGCCGACGGCTATTTCGTCGACATCGCCGATGGCACGGAGCTGGAAAAGCCGATCGAGCTGCAGAACCTGCAGGCCGGCGGCCAGACCCATGTGCGCCTGCCGGTACGGGTCGGCACCGGCGCCAAGGCGGTCATCGTCGAACGCCAGGCCGGCGAGGGCGCGGCGCTGACGAGTTCGGTCAGCCAGCTGGTGCTCGGCGAGGGCGCCGAGGTGACGTGGCTGATCGTCCAGGAGCAGCCGGAGACGGCAACGCATCTGGCGCAGTTTAAGGCCCATATCGGCAAGGATGCGAAACTGACGCTGTTCGTCATGAACGCCGGCGGCAGGCTGGTGCGCCAGGAGATCATGGTCAAGACGACGGGCGAAGGCGCCGATTTCAAGCTGCGCGGCATCAACCTTCTGGCTGGCGACACCCACACCGACGTCACCATGGTGCTCGACCATTCGGTGCCGCACACGACGTCGACCGAGGTCATCCGCAATGTGGTGACGGGCAAGGCTCGGGGCGTGTTCCAGGGCCGCATCAACGTCCACCAATACGCGCAGAAGACCAACGCCAAGATGGCCTGCAACACGCTGCTTTTGTCCGACGACGGCGAGTTCTCGACCAAGCCGGAGCTCGAAATCTTCGCCGACGACGTCGTCTGCGGCCATGGCGCGACGGTCACCGAGATCGACCACGACCATCTGTTCTACCTGATGGCGCGCGGCGTCGACGAAAAGAGCGCGCGGGGGTTGCTGGTCAAGGCGTTCGTCGCCGAGGTGATCGAAGAACTGGACGACGAGGCGATCGTCGAGGCGCTGGAAGCGCGGCTCGATGAGTGGTTTGTGACGCACGGGTGATCCTGATGAACGCTCCAGGCAAGATCGGAGATTTCTACGACGTCGAGGCGATCCGCCGCGACTTCCCGATCTTGTCGCGCGAAGTCTATGGCAAGCCGCTCGTCTATCTCGACAATGGCGCCTCGGCGCAGAAGCCTCGGGTGGTGCTCGATACCATCCAGCATGCCTATTCCCAGGAATATGCCAACGTCCATCGCGGCCTGCATTTCCTCTCCAATGCCGCTACCGATGCCTATGAAAAGGCGCGTGAGACAGTGCGCCGTTTCCTCAACGCGCCAAGCACCGACAACATCGTCTTCACCTCGAACACGACCTCAGCGATCAACACCCTCGCCTATGGCTATGGCATGCCCAATATCGGCGAGGGCGACGAGATCGTGCTGTCGATCATGGAGCACCATTCCAACATCGTTCCGTGGCATTTCATCCGCGAGCGCCAGGGCGCCAAGCTGGTCTGGGTGCCGGTCGACGATCTCGGCGTCTTCCACATCGAGGAATTCGAGAAGCGCCTGACCGACAAGACGAAGCTCGTTGCCATCACGCAGATGTCGAATGCCCTGGGCACGGTGACGCCGATCAAGGAGATCGTCCGCATTGCCCATGCGCGCGGTATCCCGGTGCTGGTCGACGGCAGCCAGAGCGCCGTGCACATGCCCATCGACGTGCAGGACCTCGATTGCGATTTCTTCGTCTTCACCGGCCACAAGGTCTACGGCCCCTCGGGCATCGGCGTGCTTTATGGCAAGAAGGATATTCTCGCCGGCATGCGTCCCTTCATGGGCGGCGGCGAGATGATCGAGGAGGTGACGGAAGACGTCGTCACCTACAACGAGCCGCCGCACCGCTTCGAGGCCGGCACGCCGCCGATCGTCCAGGCGATCGGACTGGGCGCCGCGCTCGACTACATGGACTCCGTCGGGCGTGAGCGCATCGCGGCACACGAGGAAGACCTCAAGAATTATGCCCATGAGCGCCTGCGCGCCATCAATTCGCTGCGCATCTTCGGCGATGCGCCTGGCAAGGGCGCCATCATCTCCTTCGAACTGCAAGGCATTCATGCCCATGACGTATCGATGGTGATAGACAGGCAAGGCGTGGCTGTCCGTGCCGGCACCCATTGCGCCCAGCCGCTGTTGAAACGCTTTGGCGTAACCTCCACATGCAGGGCATCGTTCGGCATGTATAATACCAGGGCCGAAGTCGACGCTTTGGCAGAGGCGCTTGAAAAAGCGCGCAAGTTTTTCGGGTGACGACCATGGATGATGTGAGCACCACCACCGAAGCTACGCCGGAAACCGCCGGCAACAGCGTCGTATCCGCCTCGGCCATCCCGGCGGATGAACTGGCGCGGCTGACCGATGACATCGTCTCGGCGCTGAAGACGGTCTACGACCCGGAAATCCCGGCCGATATCTACGAGCTCGGCCTCGTCTACAAGATCGACGTCGAGGACGACCGATCGGTCAAGATCGACATGACGTTGACCGCGCCCGGCTGCCCGGTGGCCGGCGAAATGCCAGGCTGGGTCGAGAACGCCGTCGGCGCGGTCGAAGGCGTGTCCGGGGTCGAGGTCAACATGACCTTCGATCCGCCCTGGACGCCCGACCGCATGTCCGAAGAGGCGCAGGTCGCGGTGGGCTGGTATTGAGGGGCTGCAGGTGGAGGAATGGGAGACAAACGTTCCCGAATTCGTGCCGCCTGCAACCATGAAACTAATGCAGCGCTGGGGTGGTGACAGATTCCTGCAAGCCTTGGACAAGGCAACCGAGTTTCATGCATTTCTGAGCGAACTCCCGTCTGACGTTGCCGACGTCCTCTGTGCGGATTTGCTACATGGCGACGTCATGAACGGGGGCTTCGATCAATATTTTCAGAACTCGTTCGGGATAACGATCGAGCGAGCTATCCCGGCTATGCAGGCGTTTGGCCTAGCGAATCATGCGGAAGCTGCCACGCGTGCGCTGATGGTTTTCGGTGGGGACTTTCCCCTCGCAAGGCACGGATGGATAGAATGGACGAACTGCCAGAGGCGGCATTCGACGATGCAACTGATCGATTCTATGCCGCCGAGGATAATCACGCGACAGGAATGCATGCCGTTCTGGAGCGCGCAGCCGAGCAGTTGTTGTCCAGGCAAAAGTGAACAAGCTTGCAGCGCCCCGAAATGTTCACCATCTTAGGTGAGAATGATCCACGGGCCTTGGACCCGCGCGAAATTGGAGAATGACATGGGACGCTTTGCCGTCATCACGATGACCGAAAAGGCCGCCGACCGGGTGCGCGAGATCGTCGCCACGCGTGACAGTGCGCACGGCATTCGCCTCGGCATCAAGAAGGGCGGCTGCGCCGGCATGGAATATACGGTCGATCTGGTGACCGAGCCCAACGCCAAGGATGACCACATCGAGCGCGACGGCGCCCACGTCTATGTCGCGCCGGAGGCCGCCCTTTTCCTGTTCGGCACCGAGATGGATTTCGAGCAGACGACGCTGCGCACCGGCTTTACCTTCCGCAACCCGAACCAGAGCTCGGCATGCGGCTGCGGCGAATCGGTCGAATTGAAGCCAGCCGATCTGAAAGCCTTGGCCGAGGCGCGCGCTTCGGCCTAGCCTTCCTTCGCCCCGTTTGCGGGGAGAAGGTGGCCCGAAGGGCCGGATGAGGGGCAGCGCCTGCCTCTCAGAATTTGGCGCCGCCCCCCATCTACCTGCCGCTACTTCACCCACATTTTCGTCCGCTTGTGCCAGTCGGCGATCGATTCCTCGGGATAGACGTCGAACACCTTGTCCTTCGGCCCGACATCGGGCTCGACCCAGTTCGCCTTGTATTTCAGCATCAGATGCACCTTTCCGGGCGGCTTCGGCAGGTCGCTGTCGATCGCCGAGGCGAAAGGATGCACCAGTTCCGGCCAGGTCGGGTCGTAGAGCCAGAGCGCTGACCCGCATTTGCGGCAAAAATTGCGCTCGCCGGTCGAGATCTCGCAGTGGGGATGCTCGTCGTCCTCGATCTCGGCGCGATAGACGCCAAGGTTTCTCTTGCCCCGGATGTTCAGCGTCGCGTTGTCGGCGCCGAGATTGATGGCAAAACCGCCGCCGCCCTGCTGCTTGCGGCAGATCGAGCAGTAGCACAGCATGAACGGCACGGGCGTGTGGCTTTCCACTTCGAAACGCACGGCGTTGCAGCGGCAGGATCCCTTGAGCAGGACAGGCATGGCAAAAAACTCCGACAGGATAGCCTCAACCTGTCAGCATGATTTTGGTTGCGGCGATGACAAGGCCAAATGCCGGTGACATGATCGCGGCATGGACAATGAACGCATCGCCGAACTGTTCGAAGGCCTCGGTCCGGTCAGCATCCGAAAACTGTTCGGCGGCAAGGGCATCTATTTCGACGGCGTCATCGTCGCCATCGTGCTGCGCGGCGAATTGCTGCTGAAAGCCGACGAGCAAAGCGCGCCCGACTTCGAAGCCGCGGGTTGCCGGCAGTGGACCTACACCGGCACGCGCCACGGCAAGCTGGTGGCTATGCCCTACTGGAGCATTCCCGACAGCGCTTTCGACGATCCGGACGAAATGACGGTCTGGGCACGCCGCGCCTATGAGGCGGGGCGCCGCGCCGGGAGGTAGATTCCCGTGAGCGCGAGGCAGCCCCCTCATCCGGCCGCTTCGCGGCCACCTTCTCCCCGAGGGGAGAAGAGGTCGACATCGGCGCTAGCCAGTTCCTCTCCCTTCGGGGAGAGGTCGGATTGCCCCGAATTGCTCTTTTGCAATTCGGTCTTGGCAATCCGGGTGAGGGGGACCTTCGTCGCGAGAAACTACAGCGCCTTCGCTATCCGCGCCGCCAGCCTTGCATTGTTCTCGACCAGCGCGATGTTGGTCTTCAGGCTGCGGCCGCCGGTGAGCTCGAGGATTTTTCCCAGCAGGAACGGCGTCACCGCCTTGCCGGTGACGTTGAGGGCTTCGGCCGCCTTCTGCGCGGCTTCGATGTAGCCGGCCATTTCTTCAGCGGGGATTTCATGGTTTTCCGGCACCGGATTGGCGACCAGCAAGCCGCCGCTGAGCCCCAGAGCCAGGCGCGTCTGGTAGAAATGCGCGATGTCTTCCGGCTTGTGCAGGGTCAACGGCGCACGGAACGGCGACTGCCGTGACCAGAAGGCCGGCATCGTCTCGCAGCCATGGCCGATGACGGGCACGCCGCGCGTTTCCAGCACCTCCAGCGTCTTCTCGATGTCGAGGATCGCCTTGGCGCCGGCCGAGACGACGATGACCGGCGTGCGCGCCAGCTCATCGAGGTCGGCCGAGATGTCGAAACTCTTTTCCGCGCCCTTGTGCACGCCGCCGATGCCACCGGTGGCGAACACCTTTATCCCGACCATGTCAGCCGCGATCATCGTGGCAGCGACCGTGGTGCCGCCCGTGCGTCCCTGCGCGACGGCGAAGCCGAGATCGGCACGCGACAGCTTCATGGCGTCACCCGTCATCGCCAGCGATTCGCGCTCGCCGTCGGAGAGGCCGATCTTGATGCGGCCGCCAATCACGGCGATCGTCGCCGGCACCGCGCCGCCGTCACTGATGATCTTTTCGACATTGGCGGCCATGGCGCCATTGTCGGGATAGGGCATGCCATGGGTGATGATGGTGCTTTCGAGCGCCACCACCGCACGGCCGGCCGCCAGGGCCTGCGCCACCGGTGCGTGGATATCGATGAAAGGGCGGGCGGTTTCTGGCGTCATCTCTGATCTCCAATCCGGAGTGCGGCGCATCCACTGCGCTCTATGAATTTGCCGGTCTCATGCCACTTCCCTGGCATCCGGCACAAGGGCCAGCGCCTCCGCGAAGCTCGCCGCGGTGAATTCGGGCACGGCGTTGGCGCTTTCAATGGCCAACGTTGCCGCCGCGACGCCTTCGCGCAGGGCCTGGCGCAACGGCAGGCCGCGCAGCAGTGCCGCGACCGTCGCGCCCGCCAGCGCGTCGCCGGCGCCGGTGACATCGGCGACCTTTCTGGGAGCAGGCGGCACGATCGAAAAGGCGCCTGTCTCATCGAAACCCAGCACGGGGCCGCTGCCTGCCGTGATCACGCCGCTGGCAAGGCCGCTGCATCGCAAGCCGTCGATCATTTCCCGCTCGGCGGCACTTGCATTGACGTCGGCCAGTACAACGGCCTCCCGTCGGTTCATGAAGAGCTGAGCCAGCCCGCCGAGCACCGGTATCAGCCGCGTCACCTTGGCCGGCGAAATCGCGATGGCGAAAACCGGTTTGCCGGCGGCGAGCGACAGCAGCCCCTCCAGTGCGGCCGACGGCAGGTTGGCGTCGCACAGGATGGCATCGGCGGCAGCCACTTCCTGGCGTATCTTGGAACGCCGGATCTGCTTGGGAAAGGCCAGGTCGTACAGCGCCATGTCGGCAAAGCCGACGATCAATTCGCCTTCGCGATCGATCAGTGCCGTGTAGCTCGGCGTGGTACGGTCGAGGAACACCGCCGACAGGTCGACGATGCCTGCCTCGGCGATGGCCCGTGAAACCGTATCGGCTGACGCGTCGCCGCCGCGCACCGAGAGCAGCGATGCGGAGAGGCCGCGCCGCACCATGCTGCGCAACGCATTGAAGACGCCACCGCCGACATCCTCGCGCATCGTGCCGGGATTGGAGGCCGCCGGCACATAGGGGCCGGACACCTGGCCACGCCGGTCGATATGGGCGCCGCCCACGGCCAGTATCTCTAGGGATTCCATCATGGCGGCGATATGACCTTTGTTGTTGCAGACGCACAAGCGCTACAATGCGCGACAGAGCTTCGCATGCAGGACGGCGATTCGGCCGGGCGATAGGATCGAGCCGTCTGGCCCAATGCGGAGCCTGTTCCTGCCCGGGCGGAGCCCTCTCCTGCCCGGGGTTGCGAGACAAAAAAAGAACAAATTGGGATATCGCTTGTTTTTCAGTTGGTTGTCACCCCTTGCCAAATGAGAACAAAAAAGGTACAAAATGGCAGGGATTACGGATTGTCCGGCCTTCATTGACGACCAAGGGGTGATGTATCATGGCTCAGAATTCTTTGCGGCTGGTAGAGGATAAGGCAGTGGACAAATCAAAGGCTCTGGATGCGGCGCTGTCGCAAATCGAGCGGGCTTTCGGCAAGGGCTCGATCATGCGGCTCGGCGCCAACGAGCAGGTCGTCGAGATCGAAACGGTGCCGACCGGCTCGCTCGGCCTCGACATCGCGCTCGGCGTCGGCGGCCTGCCGCGCGGCCGCATCATCGAAATCTACGGGCCGGAAAGCTCGGGCAAGACGACGCTGGCCCTGCACACCGTGGCCGAAGCCCAGAAGAAGGGCGGCATCTGCGCCTTCGTCGACGCCGAGCACGCGCTCGATCCGGTCTACGCTCGCAAGCTCGGCGTCGATCTTGAGAACCTGCTGATCTCGCAGCCCGACACAGGCGAGCAGGCGCTGGAGATTTGCGATACGCTGGTCCGTTCCGGCGCCATCGACGTGCTGGTGGTCGATTCGGTGGCGGCGCTGACGCCGCGCGCCGAAATCGAGGGCGAGATGGGCGATTCGCTGCCCGGCCTACAGGCCCGTCTTATGAGCCAGGCGCTGCGCAAGCTGACCGCCTCGATCTCGCGCTCCAACACCATGGTCATCTTCATCAACCAGATCCGCATGAAGATCGGCGTCATGTTCGGTTCGCCCGAGACGACGACCGGCGGCAACGCGCTGAAATTCTACGCCTCGGTGCGCCTCGACATCCGCCGCATCGGCTCGGTCAAGGATCGCGACGAGGTGGTCGGCAACCAGACCCGCGTCAAGGTGGTCAAGAACAAGCTGGCGCCGCCCTTCAAGGTGGTCGAGTTCGACATCATGTATGGCGAGGGTGTCTCCAAGACCGGCGAACTGGTCGATCTCGGCGTCAAGGCCGGCGTGGTCGAGAAGTCGGGCGCCTGGTTCTCCTACAATTCGCAGCGTCTCGGCCAGGGCCGCGAGAATGCAAAACTGTTCCTGCGCGACAATCCCGATACCGCGCGCGAGATCGAACTGGCGCTCAGGCAGAATGCCGGGTTGATCGCCGAAAAATTCCTCGAAAATGGTGGCTCTGAAGGCAATGGCGACGACGGTTTCGAGGACGAAGCCGGCGCGATGTAGGGTAACGGCCAGAGTTTGGCCATAAAACCAGCCTATTATCTGATGCTTAAGTAACAGAGTTCTGTAGTATCGCGTTCCAAACCGCCGGCCTTCGCGCCGGCGGTTTTCGTTTGCGCGTCCGCGCAAATGCCGGTGCAAAGCGCGAATTGGCCCAATTCCGTGTTTCTGGACAGGGTCAAGAGCTACGGCTAAAAGGCCAACTCCATCTTCTAGAAAACACAGAGCCATCTCCCGCCGGTCCGGCCGGCGGTTCTCTCGAAAAGGCAGTATCCATGAGTGGCGTGAACGAGATCCGGTCGACCTTTCTCGACTATTTCCGCAAGGAGGGCCATGAGGTCGTGGCCTCGAGCCCGCTCGTGCCGCGCAACGATCCGACATTGATGTTCACCAATGCCGGCATGGTGCAGTTCAAGAACGTCTTCACCGGTTTGGAGAAGCGGCCCTATTCGCGTGCCACCACGGCCCAGAAAAGCGTTCGCGCCGGCGGCAAGCACAACGATCTCGACAATGTCGGCTATACCGCGCGCCACCTGACCTTCTTCGAGATGCTCGGCAATTTCTCCTTCGGCGATTATTTCAAGGAGCGCGCCATCGAGCTTGCCTGGAACCTCATCACCAAGGAATTCGGGCTGAAGAAGGACAAGCTGCTCGTCACCGTCTACCACACGGACGACGAGGCGGCCGGCTTCTGGAAGAAGATCGCCGGTTTCTCCGACGATCGCATCATCCGCATCCCGACCTCCGACAATTTCTGGGCGATGGGCGACACCGGACCCTGCGGCCCGTGCTCGGAGATCTTCATCGACCGTGGCGAGCACATCTGGGGCGGCCCTCCCGGCAGTCCGGAGGAGGATGGCGACCGGTTCCTCGAATTCTGGAACCTGGTGTTCATGCAGTATGAGCAGGTGACGAAGGAGGAGCGGGTCGACCTACCGCGCCCGTCGATCGACACCGGCATGGGACTGGAGCGCATGGCCTCCATCCTGCAAGGGGTGGAGAGCGTCTTCGAGACCGACCTGTTCCGTCATTTGATCGATGTGGCGTCCTCCGCGCTTGGGCGCGCGCCCGATGCGGAAACGGTTGCGTCCTACCGCGTCATTGCCGATCATCTGCGCTCGTCCTCCTTCCTGGTCGCCGACGGCGTGCTGCCGTCGAATGAAGGCCGCGGCTATGTGCTGCGCCGTATCATGCGCCGCGCCATGCGCCATGCGCAGTTGCTCGGCGCCCGAGATCCATTGATGTGGAAGCTGGTACCGGCGCTGGTGCGCGAGATGGGCCAGGCCTATCCGGAACTGGTGCGCGGCGAAACGATGATTGCCGAGACCCTGAAACTCGAGGAGACACGGTTCCGCAAGACGCTGGTGCGCGGCCTCGGGCTGCTCTCCGAGGCGACGGAGAAGCTTGGCGCCGGCGACATGCTGGATGGCGAGACGGCCTTCAAGCTCTACGACACCTATGGCTTCCCGCTCGACCTGACACAGGACGCGCTGCGGCAGCGCAGCATTTCGGTCGATCTTGCCGGCTTCACCAATGCGATGGAGCAGCAGAAGGCGGAAGCGCGTAAGCACTGGGCCGGATCCGGCGAGGCGGCCACCGAAACGGTCTGGTTCTCCGTGCGTGAAAAGAACGGTGCAACCGAGTTCCTCGGCTACGAAACCGAGCAGGCTGAGGGCCTCATCCAGGCGCTGGTCAAGGACGGCAAGACCGTCGACAGCGCCGCCAAGGGCGATGCGGTCGCCGTGGTCGTCAACCAGACGCCGTTCTATGGCGAATCCGGCGGCCAGATGGGCGACACCGGCGTTATCTCGGGTGAGGGGTTCTCGGTCGAGATCTCCGATACACAAAAGAAGGCCGATGGTCTGTTCGTGCATCTGGGCAAGGTGATCGCAGGCACGGTCAAGACGGGTGCCGCGGTCGAACTGAAGGTCGATCATGCCAGGCGCTCCAGGCTACGCGCCAACCATTCAGCGACGCATCTGATCCACGAGGCGCTGCGCGAGGTGCTGGGCACCCATGTCGCGCAAAAAGGCTCGCTGGTCGCGCCCGAGCGCCTGCGCTTCGATATCTCGCACAACAAGCCGATTTCGGCCGAGGAGCTCGATGAAGTCGAGCGCATGTCCAACGAGATCGTTGTCCAGAACAGCCCGGTCACCACGCGCCTGATGTCGGTCGACGACGCCATTGCCGAGGGCGCGATGGCGCTGTTCGGAGAGAAGTATGGCGATGAAGTGCGCGTTGTCTCGATGGGCACGGGCCTGCATGGCGCCAAGGCCAATCGGCCCTATTCGGTCGAACTGTGTGGCGGCACGCATGTCAGGGCGACCGGCGATATCGGCCTCGTGCGCATCGTCTCGGACGGTGCGGTCGCCGCAGGCGTGCGCCGCATCGAGGCACTGACAGGCGAAGCCGCGCGAAAACATCTCGACGAACAGGACAGGCGGCTGAAGGCGGCCGCCGCCACGCTGAAGATCTCGCCGGCAGATGTGCCAGCGCGCGTCGAAGCGCTGCTCGAAGAACGCAAGAAGCTCGAGAAGGACCTGACCGAAGCGCGCAAGAAGCTGGCGCTGGGCGGCGGGTCGCCTGCCGATGCGCCAGCCGCCAACGAGATCGTCGCTGGCGTCGGCTTCCTCGGCAAGGCGGTTTCCGGCGTATCACCAAAAGATCTGAAGCCGCTTGCCGACGCCGGCAAGACTTCGCTTGGCTCTGGCGTCGTCGTCTTCGTTGGCGCTGGCGAGGACAACAAGGCGAGCGTCGTGGTCGCCGTCACCGATGATCTCGTCAGCCGCTTCAGCGCCGTCGACCTGGTACGCGTGGCCTCCGCCGCATTGGGCGGGCAGGGCGGCGGTGGCCGCCCCGACATGGCCCAGGCCGGTGGCCCGGATGCGTCAAAAGCCAATGATGCGATCGCCGCGGTAAGGGCGGCGCTGGAGGCAGCCTGATTGATTGTGGTTGGGCAATCGCTTCAGGGCGAATTGTTTTGTATTGAGGGGTGGCGCTGCCCCTCATCCGCCTGCCGGCACCTTCTCCCCGTATAGTGACGGGGAGAAGCGATCTATGGCGCACTCGGCACTTTCTTCTGCAACGCTGGCGATTTGGCGAAACCATCGATGACATCGTCCTTCTCCCCGTCACTATACGGGGAGAAGTGCCCGGCAGGGCGATGAGGGGCAGCGCTGGCGTCGACGGGTCCGCAAGCGATCGGCCTGCTTCTAGGGCGGGACGACGATTGCGGCTGTCGCCGGATCAACCGGCCTTCGCGGTATGCGCGAAGCTCGAACGAGCGGCGATGCGCTCATACCAGTCGCTTATAGCGGCGAACTGGGCGAGAAGCTCGCGCCCCTCGCTGACCTTGACGAAATAGCCAATCATCGCCGCCGCATGCAGGTCGGCCAAGGTCAGCTGGTCGCCAAGCAGCCAAGGCCCTTGTGCCTTCAGCGACGTCAGCACCTTGAGCACTGTTTCGGCTTGCCGCAGGCCAGAGGCGATCAAGCTCTCGTCGGGCTCCGCCTTCTCTAGCCGCTCGACCGCGACGTCCCAGACCATCGACCGGTATCCATAAGCATCGAGCATGCCGATGATCTGGTTCATCCGCGCACGACTGCGCGGGTCCGTCGGCTGCAGCGCCGGACCGTCGAACGCCTCGTCGACATAGCGCGCGATCGCGCTAGTCTCGAACAGGCGAAAGCCGTCATGCTCGAAAGCCGGGATGCGGCCGAACGGGTGGTGTTCGAGGTACCAAGCGGGAATGCCCTCGGAGGCGAAGATGTCGAGCGGCACCAGCTCGTAGTCGATGCCTTTTTCCTCCAGCGCCATCCGCGCGATGCGCACATACACACTGTAATCCGCGCCGTAGAGGATTGGCTTGGTCATGCTGTCGGCCCTTCGCTTTCGCCGGCCCTAAAATGCGAAGGCTCCTTTCGGAGCCTTCGCATTTGGAACTACGGGTACTTACGCCATCGCCTTCTGCAAATTCTCGTCGATCTTGTCGAGGAAGCCGGTGGTCGAGAGCCAGGGCTGGTCGGGGCCGATCAAGAGCGACAGGTCCTTGGTCATGAAGCCGCTCTCGACGGTCTGGATGCAGACCCTTTCCAGAGTCTCGGCGAAGCGCTTCAGTTCGGCGTTGTCGTCGAGCTTGGCGCGGTGCGCTAGGCCACGCGTCCAGGCGAAGATCGAGGCGATCGAATTGGTCGAGGTTTCCTCGCCCTTCTGATGCTGGCGATAGTGGCGGGTGACGGTGCCGTGCGCGGCTTCGGCTTCGACGGTATTGCCATCCGGCGTCATCAGCACCGAGGTCATCAGGCCGAGCGACCCAAAACCCTGCGCAACCGTGTCGGACTGCACGTCGCCGTCATAGTTCTTGCAGGCCCAGACATAGCCGCCGGACCATTTCAGGCTCGACGCCACCATGTCGTCGATCAGGCGGTGTTCGTACCACAGCTTCTTCGACTTGAACTCGGACTCGAATTCCGCCTCGTAGACCTCCTGGAAAATATCCTTGAAGCGGCCGTCATAGGCCTTGAGGATGGTGTTCTTGGTCGACAGGTAGACCGGATAGTTGCGCAGCAGGCCGTAGTTCAGCGACGCCCGGGCGAATTCGCGGATCGACTCGTCGAGATTGTACATGGCCATGGCGACACCGGCGCCGGGCGCGTCGAACACGTCGTGCTCGATCACCTGGCCGTCCTCGCCGACGAACTTGATTGTCAGCTTGCCCTTGCCGGGGAAGCGGAAATCGGTGGCGCGGTACTGGTCGCCGAAAGCGTGACGGCCGACGATGATCGGCTTGGTCCAGCCGGGCACCAGGCGCGGCACGTTCTTCATGATGATCGGCTCGCGGAAGATGGTGCCGCCCAAAATGTTGCGGATCGTGCCGTTGGGCGATTTCCACATCTTCTTCAGCTTGAATTCCTCGACGCGCTGCTCGTCGGGGGTGATGGTCGCGCATTTCACGCCGACGCCGTATTTCTTGATGGCGTTGGCCGAATCGATCGTCACCTGGTCGTTGGTGGCGTCACGATGCTCGATGCCGAGGTCGTAATATTCGAGCTTGAGGTCGAGATAAGGGTGGATCAGCTTGTCCTTGATGAACTGCCAGATGATGCGGGTCATCTCGTCGCCGTCGAGTTCGACGACCGGGTTCGCCACCTTGATCTTCGCCATGGAAAGAATGCCTCGTTGCTGGGAATGGGACGGCCTTGCCCGCGTGGCGTTGGCCGGGGGATGCCGCCCCTATATCAAAGCGCTTTTGGCCACGCAAACGGCGATCGGTCACGAATTGAAGGCCATGGCCGCCTTCATTTGCGAATGCTTCATTTTCGCGGCCGAATATGGCAGGGGACGCTGAAATGCCGCAAACAGCAGTTCATTGACAGTCATGCCTATCACCAAAGACCCCGCTAACACCGCAGCCGCCGGCCCGGCGATCATTCTGGTCGAGCCGCAGCTCGGCGAAAACATCGGCATGGTCGCCCGCGCCATGGCCAATTTCGGACTGTCGGAGCTGCGCCTGGTCAACCCGCGCGACGGCTGGCCGAGCGAGAAGGCGCGCGCCGCCGCCAGCCGTGCCGACCATGTCATCGATGTCGTCACCGTTTACGAGGATCTGGCCTCGGCGCTCGCCGACCTGAACTTCGTCTTCGCCACCACCGCCAGGCAGCGCGACGGCTTCAAATCCGTGCGCGGCCCGGTGGAAGCGGGCAGGATGCTGCGTGCCCGTCACGGAATGGGGCAACGCACCGGTATCCTGTTCGGTCGTGAGCGCTTCGGTCTCTACAATGACGAGGTTGGCCTTGCCGACGAGATCGTCACTTTCCCGGTCGATCCCGATTTCTCCTCGCTCAACATCGCCCAGGCGGCCTTGCTGATGTCCTATGAGTGGATGAAGTCGGGCCTGGAGGACGAGACCAGAACCAATTTTTCGGGGCCGGAGATGAAGCCGGCAAGCAAGGAAGAATTGCACGGCCTGTTCGCCTATCTGGAAGGCGCGTTGGAAGCGCGCGGCTATTTCCGGCCGGCGCCGAAGAAGCCGAAAATGGTCGACAATCTGCGCGCCGTGCTGACGCGCGCCGGCTTCGCCGAACCGGAGCTCAAGGTGTTGCGCGGCATCATCTCGTCGCTCGACCGGTTTTCACCCGCGATGCCGCGCGGCGATGGGTCACCGGGCGATGACCCGCGGCGTTTGCCCGCGGCCGCCGCGCGCGCGCGCAAGGCGGAGGCTGCTGGCCGGGTGCCGGACGCCAACGGCGACGATGCGGACACGCCGCCGCTCGGCGGCAAGGGAACCGACAATGACTGAGCAGCCGATCCTGATGTTCGATTCCGGCGTCGGCGGGCTCACCGTGTTGCGCGAGGCGCGTGTCCTGATGCCCGACCGGCGCTTCATCTATGTCGCCGACGACGCCGCTTTTCCTTTTGGCGCCTGGGAAGAGCCGGCGCTGCGCATCCATATACTGGAGCTGTTCGCCAGACTGCTCGACCGGTTCAAGCCGGCCATTTCGGTCATTGCCTGCAATACCGCCTCGACGCTGGTAATCGACGCTTTGCGCGAGACCTTTCCCGGCCATCCCTTTGTCGGCACGGTACCTGCGGTCAAGCCGGCGGCCGAGCGCACGCGCTCGGGGCTGGTCTCGGTGCTGGCGACGCCGGGCACGGTGAAGCGGCAATACACGCGCGACCTGATCAGCAAATGGGCGCAGAAATGCCATGTCCGCCTGGTCGGCAGCGACAGGCTGGCGGGCCTGTCCGAAGCCTACATGCGCGAGGGCTTCGTCGACGAGGAGGCCGTACGCGCCGAGATCGCTCCATGCTTCATCGAGCGTGACGGTATGCGCACCGATATCGTCGTGCTGGCCTGCACGCACTATCCCTTTCTGGTCAATCGCATGCGCAAGACCGCGCCGTGGCCGGTCGACTGGATCGATCCGGCCGAGGCGATCGCACGGCGTGCCCTTTCGCTGCTGCCGCCCATCGATGGGGCGCTGCCGCAGGGCGAGCCCGACATCGCGGTCTTCACCTCGGGCAAGGCGGATTTCGCCGTCAGCCGCCTTATGCAGGGTTTTGGGCTGACCGTGCACTTAGACAGTGGCGGAGCTGCCCGCCACTCAAACAGGTTCGAAAACGATCCTGCGTTGATCAGGATCGGCCAGGACCAGCCTTAGCATCAGACCGTCGCCCTGTCTGGGGCCGGAGGCCTTCACGGTGGCGACCACAGGCATGTCGGCAAGTTGAACGCGCACGCCATGGTCGACGAGGTCGGTGACGACGGCTTTGAATGTCTCACCCTCGCGGCCTTCCAGCATTATCGCCTCCGCAAGGTCGATGGCCGCGTGGTTGATCTGCGAAGCGCGGGAATCGGCACGTCCCATCGCCTTGGGCAATCGGGCGAACGCGTCGGTTACTGCCTGGGGCACGGGCTGGCCGTTGGCGATAGCCAGCGCGCAGCGCACGACATAGCGATCGGCAAGTCGCCTGAGTGGCGCCGTTGCATGGGCATAGGTCGCGGCCATCGCCTCATGCCAGGGGACAACGCCGTCCTGATAGGGCTGATAAGACGCGCCGGGGCTTGCATGGCGGATTTCCAGCATCAGCGCCGCCTGTCGCGGATCGGTCGGGTCGAGGGTTCGCTGATAGTCTCGCAACGCGGTGGAGGCCGGCCAGGACAGTCCGAGAGCCTGTGCCGCGTTGCGCAGTCTTTGAACCTTGAAGGCATCCGGCCCCGACATCACCCGAAACAAGCCGGTGTGGTGCGCCAACATGGCATCGGCAATCGCCATGTTGGCGGCCAGCGAAAGCGCTGCGTTGTCCTGCTCGGATTGCAGCAGCGGTCTGAACGAAAGCCGGTACGTGCCGTCGGCAAGCCTCTCCACCTCCTGCTCGGGTGGATCGACGCGGGAAGCCCCACGGCGCTGTTCGTTCATTGCCATGCGCAGCGCCATTTCGGCGAAGCCGGCCGGAACGTCGGAAGCCTTCACGCTGTCATAGGCGAGCTTGGCGCGGCTTTGAATGATTGCCCGCTCCGCGCCGTCCAATTTCGTCGCGCCGTCCTGCGCAACCCGGACCGTGAAGATAACAGCTGGACGGGGTCCATCCGGCAACAGGCTTGCCGCACCCTCGGCAATCACCGGCGGGTAGAGCCCGGCCTTGCCGTCCGGCAAGTAAAGTGTCTCGCCCCGCGTCCAGGCCTCGAGATCCACCGTGTCGCCGTCCTCGACGAACCAGGCCACGTCGGCAATGGCATAATGCAGCAGAAGGTCACCGCCGCTCGCCTCGATCGAGAACGCTTGATCGAGATCGGTGGAGGCAGCCGGATCGAGCGTGACGAAGGGCATCGCCCTTCGATCGGCATGCTGGTCGGGCACACGTTTGGCCGCCGCCTCGGCCGCGGCCACTACCTCAGCCGGAAATCCATCCGGCACGTGTAATTCGCTGCGGATTTTCGCCAGGCCAGTCGAGAGAGCCTGTGAGGGATCTGTCAGGGATTTCATTCAGCCGTCCTACACTGGGGTTCCGGACACGGGAAGGCTGCCAACGAAAATCGCCAAGGCCGGCCACCGGCTGCCACCGGGTGGACCGGAACGAGCCACCGGCGCTGGAACCGCCGCCGAAACGCGGCGTTTCTCTTGACAGCAAAGGAGAACCCGCCATGCCAGCCACCTCGAAAGCCCAGCAGAAGGCCGCCGGCGCCGCACTCTCCGCCAAACGCGGCGAGACCAAGAAAAGCGAACTCAAAGGCGCTTCCAAGGGCATGTATGAATCGATGAGCGAAAAGCAGCTCGAGGAATTCGCCGAAACGAAGCGTAAGGGATTACCGGCGAAAAAATCCTAGGATCGAGCGCTTCGAGCCAGACTACCTTGGAATGAAAAAAGGCCAGCGACGGTTCGCTGGCCTTGGGATTGTCGCGTTGAAATGCCTACCAGCGGCAGCGCCGTACTCTCTCGACGATCACCCTGCGATGACCATGCCGCCACACCACTCTCTTTTTGACGATGACGCGGCAGACCTGTCTATGGCCATGCCAATGGCGCGCCATGGCCGGCTCCGGGGCCACCGCCATCGATCCTGCAAGCACCGCGGCGCCTGCCAGGGTAAGGAAGAACTTCTTCATGCAAATTGGGCTCCTCTAGCTCCAGTCCCTTCTTGGTGCCGCTGGCGCAAACCTCCCGCCACATCCGGCATCGCATCAACGCCCTAAACGCTATACGGTTGCGCCACGCCGCGCCACTCACAAGCTTGACACCGGTTAAATCTCGGTTTAACCAGCCGCCAACGCCGGGCAGCGATGTCCGGTGTTTGTTTTGTATACGCAAGATCTGTCACGACAGTCGTTTCCGATCTTGTTTGAACTGACGTGTCCCGTGGGTTTTCCGCCGCGTTGCGTGGGAAAACCCTGTCAGGTCTCGAAAACGGAGGCCAGAGGAGGGCGCGTTTCCTTCACCCGGACCATGAGGTGCCGGGTGTGTTGTTTTGAAAAGGGAATGCGATGAGCAAGCGCGAATCCGCGAAATACAAGATCGACCGCCGTCTCGGCGAAAATATCTGGGGCCGCCCGAAGTCCCCGGTCAACAAGCGTGAATACGGCCCCGGCCAGCATGGCCAGCGCCGCAAGGGCAAGCTTTCCGACTTCGGCCTGCAGCTGCGCGCCAAGCAGAAACTGAAGGGTCACTATGGCGACGTTTCGGAAAAGCAGTTCCGCAAGGTCTATGAAGAGGCCGACCGCCGCAAGGGCGACACCTCGGAGAACCTGATCGGCCTGCTCGAATCGCGTCTCGACGCGGTCGTCTACCGCGCCAAGTTCGTACCGACCATCTTCGCCGCCCGCCAGTTCGTCAACCACGGCCACGTCAACGTCAACGGCAAGCGCGTCAACATCGGCTCGTACCGCTGCAAGCCGGGCGATGTCGTCGAAGTGCGCGAAAAGTCGAAGCAGCTGGTCATCGTCCTTGAGTCGGTCGGCCTCGCCGAGCGCGACGTGCCGGACTACATCGATGCCGATCACAACAAGATGGTCGCGACCTTCTCCCGCATCCCGGGCCTCGCCGACGTTCCGTTCGCCGTGCAGATGGAACCGAACCTGGTCGTCGAATTCTATTCGCGCTAAGCGAACGCTTTTCTGCGATACCGGAAAGGCCGCCCATCGAGGCGGCCTTTTTGTTTCAGGCATCCGCTTTGCGGCGTGTCGCTGAAATCAATTTCGATTTTCCGGCCAATGCGCTAAGCCGGCGGAAGTCACATCCGGGGCCGTCGCGCCATGAACATGCAGCCAGACATCGAAACACTTGAACCGGCCGCCGAAGGCGGCTCCCACCCGCTGTTCGCCGAGGTGCCGTCCTCGGTCGAGTTCAACAAATTGCGCAAGCGGCTGCTGCGGCAGACCCGCCAGGCGATCGAGGACTTCTCGATGGTGAAGCCCGGCGAGCGCTGGCTGGTGGCGCTGTCGGGCGGCAAGGACTCTTACGGCTTGCTAGCCTTGCTGCTGGACATGAAATGGCGCGGGCTGCTGCCGGTCGAGTTGCTGGCCTGCAATCTCGACCAGGGCCAGCCGAATTTCCCCAAGCACATCCTGCCTGACTACCTCGACGCCAACGGCATAGCCCACCGGATCGAATACCGGGACACCTATTCGGTCGTCACCGGCAAGCTCCCCGAAGGCAGCACCTATTGCTCGCTCTGCTCGCGGCTGCGGCGCGGCCATCTCTACCGGATCGCGCGTGAGGAGGGATGTTCGGCCCTAGTCCTCGGCCATCATCGCGAGGATATTCTCGAAACCTTCTTCATGAACCTGTTCCATGGCGGCCGGCTTGCCGCCATGCCGCCAAAACTGCTCAACGACGACGGCGACGTCATGGTGTTGCGGCCGCTCAGCTACTGCGCCGAGGTCGATCTGGAGAAATTCGCCGCCGCGATGCGGTTCCCGATCATCCCCTGCGACCTCTGCGGCAGCCAGGAAGGGCTGCAGCGCAACGCCATGAAGGCGATGCTCGAAGACATCGAAAAGCGGATGCCTGGCCGCAAGGACACGATGGTTCGTGCTCTGTCCAACACCAGGCCGTCGCATTTGCTCGACCGAAAGCTGTTCGATTTCGCCGCCCTCAATGAAACCCTCGCGATCAGGCAAGATATTCCCGATGACATTTGACGATACCGCGATCGACTGGCTGGCCGGCATTCTGGCCGAGGCAGCCCAAGCCGAAATCATGCCGCGCTTTCGACGATTGAGCGATGGCGATATCAGGCAGAAGACTTCCGCCGCAGACCTGGTGACGGAGGCCGATGTCAACGCCGAGCGGCTGATCACCGCCAGGCTGCGCGAGCGCTATCCCTCGGCCATGGTGGTGGGTGAGGAGGCCTGCTCCGACAATCCGGCGCTGCTCGACGGCTTGGGCGACGCCGAACTGGCATTCACCATCGATCCGGTGGACGGCACCTTCAATTTCGCATCCGGCGTACCGCTGTTCGGCGTCATGCTGGCGGTCGTGGTCAGCGGCGAGACGGTCGCGGGCATCATCCATGATCCGGTGGGCAAGGATTGGCTGATCGCGGCCAGGGGTGCCGGCAGCCATATCAGGCATGCACATGGCAGCCTGGAGAAAGTGCATGTGGCGCCGCCCGTGCCGATCTCGCAAATGACCGGCGCGGTCTCCTGGCAATATCTCGAGGAACCGGAGCGTTCACGCCTTGCGCGCAATCAGACCAAGGCACTGTCGCAGTTCGCCTATCGCTGCGCCGCGCACGAATATCGCCTGCTGGCCAGCGGACATGCGCATTTTGTCGTCTACAACAAGCTGATGCCCTGGGATCATCTGCCCGGCGTGCTGATCCATCAGGAAGCCGGCGGCCATGCAGCGCGTGTCGACGGCAGCGCCTATCTGCCCTCGCATGTCGACGGCGGCCTGCTTGTCGCGCCGGACCAGGACTGCTGGCAGGAACTGCGCCGCGAGCTGTGGGCGGAATAGGATCAATTCCTGGGGCTTGAACTGTTGGGTTGTACGGTCGAACCCTTGCGTTCTGGCGGAGGCTCTCGAATGAAACGTCGGTTCGCGGTTTTTGCGGCACTTACCTTGTTTGCGAATTGCAACGAGGCGCTCCCGCAAGAGCGCCCCTGCCGTAGCACCGATCCCATCGACACCATCAAGGAGATGTCGGACGCCATCTATGCGTGCTGGCAGCCGCCGCCAGGAACCGCGGGCATGTCTTTGACACTGCGGTTCTCGCTTCGCCGCAACGGCACGCTGATCGGCAAGCCTCGTGCCACCTATTCTGACTTAGGGACCGATTCCCAGCTCGGCCGTGCCTTCGTGGCATCCATCATCAAGGCACTCGACGACGCTCTACCGTTGCCCTTTTCAGATGGCATGGGCGGGGCGATCGCGGGGCGAATGCTTTCTCCTCGCTTCACGGCTCGCTCGAAGATACATCCTGACGCACGTCGCTTGGCCCCGGCTTGGCTTTAAGCCGAACAAAACTCAAGGCGTGTGTTGTCTCAGTGCAGGTCGGTGACGTGCCCTGAGACGGGGGCGTTCTGCGGCTGGAACATCTTGCCGCGCTCGGCAATCAGGATCATCAGCAGCGCGGCAACCGAGACGCTGCAGAACCCAGCGGCCAGCGGCGTCACCGTGCCGTTGAAAGCCTGACCGATCAGCGTGCCGAGAATGCCGCCGAGAAACGTCTGCATGAAACCCAGGATGGACGACGCCGTTCCGGCCAATTGGCCAAGTGGCTCCATGGCCAATGCGTTGAAATTGGCGCCGAGGCAGCCAAACGGTAGCATGGCGCCGGCAAAGAAGGTGATGAACAGCCAGAGCGGCATCTTCGTTTCGAGTGAAACCACCAGCCAGGCCAGGCTGATCACCAGAAACAGCAGCAGCGCGCTTTGCGACAGGCGGCGCATGCCGACGCGGCCGACGAGGCGCGAGTTGAGATAATTGGAGAAGGCGAGCACGCCCGCGACACCGGCGAAGATGACGGGGAACATCTCGCCGACGTCGAAGACGTTGACATAGATCTGCTGCGCCGAGGCGATGAAGCCGAACATGGCGCCGAAGATGAACGTGCTGGCGAAGGCATAGCAGAGCGCGATGCGGTTGGTGAGCACGATGCGGAAGCCGCCGACAATGGAGGATACCGTCAGTTGCCGGCGGTATTCGGGATGCAGCGTCTCGGGCAGGCGCAGCAGCGACCATGCCGACACGACCAGGGCGCCGACGGCCATGGTGACGAATATCCAATGCCAGGTCGCGAACAGCATGATGAACTGGCCGATGCCTGGTGCCACGACCGGGATCGCCATGAACACCATGAAGATCAGCGACATGACTTCGGCCATACGCCGGCCATCGAATGTATCGCGCACGATCGAGACCGCGATGACGCGCGTGGCGGCCGCGCCAATGCCTTGCACGGCGCGGCATATCAAAAGTGTTTCAAAGCTCGGCGCGATGGCGGCCGCTGCGGCCGCCGCCACATAGATGATCAGGCCGGCGACGAGCGGCGAACGGCGTCCGAACCGGTCCGAGATCGGCCCGAAGAACAGTTGGCCGCCGCCGAAACCCAGTATGTAGGCGGTGATCACATATTGCCGGTGGTTTTCATTCTCGACGCCGAGCGAGGCGCCGATCTGCTGCAGCGCCGGCAGCATGATGTCGATGGCCAGCGAATTGAGCGCCATCAGCGCGGCGCAGAGCGCGATGAACTCCCAGCGCGGAATGGGCAAGATGCTTGCCCCGGGCAAGGTGCTTGCCCCGGGCAAGGTGCTTGCCCCGGGCAAGGTGCTTGCCCATTCCGGCGCTGATTTCTGCTGGTCCACGGCAAGTCCGATCTCTCAAACGAAAACGCGCCGGCGGGCCGGCGCATTGGCTCGTCCTGGTCCCGGGATCCGGGATGTAAAAAATTGCCGAGGTGGGGCCGCCCCGGTGGCCGGGGCATGTCGATATCGACATGCCCGATACTGAAGTCAGGCGGCGCCTTTGACGCTCACGCCCTTCTCGACCAGGAAGGTCTGCAACTCGCCGGCCTGGAACATTTCGCGGATGATGTCGCAGCCGCCGACGAATTCGCCCTTGACGTAGAGCTGCGGGATCGTCGGCCAGTTGGAATAGTCCTTGATGCCCTGGCGCAGCTCGGCCGAGTCCAGGACGTTCACGCCTTTATAGTCGGCGCCGATATAGTCGAGGATCTGCACGACCTGGCCGGAAAACCCGCATTGCGGGAAGCCGGGCGTACCCTTCATGAAAAGGACGACGTCGTTGCCCTTCACTTCATTGTCGATGTAGTCGTTGATACCGCTCATGGAATATCCTTTCACGCCTGTGGGAGTCAGGCTCGAAGCATGTCTTTCAAATAAACCCATAGGTTGCCCGAAACAAGACTTTAGCCATGCCATCACCCGAATGGCGCAAAGAATGGGCCGTTTTGGGCCAAGCGTGTCGGGTGGGAATGCCTCAGTCGGGAACGCTGGTCTGCAGCGCCAGCGCATGCAGCACGCCGCCCATATTGCCCTTCAGTGCGTCATAGACCATCTGGTGCTGCTGGACGCGGCTTTTTCCCCGAAAGCTCTCGGCCACGACTTCGGCCGCGTAATGGTCGCCGTCGCCGGCGAGGTCGCGGATCGTCACGCGGGCATCCGGTATGCCGTCCTTGATCAGTTTTTCGATGTCGTGGGCGTCCATTGCCATTGCAGAAATTCCTGTTTCGGGAGGGCGGCGGCGCGGCGGCCCATGCGATGAGAGTCGGACAAGCCTAAAGCCTTTCCAATCCGGATTGAAGCGGTTCCGTCCGGTGTCCGTTCCGTTGGTGTTCAGGAGATGGTTTCACCCAGGCCCCTGCGCCGGCTCATCCTCGCGCATCGAGAAGGCGCGGCCAAGGCTGAAGACCAGCACGTAGAGCGGGGTGTTGACCGCCAGGTTGGCGATCGGCAAATAGCTGGTCATCCGCCAGGCAGGCGAGAAGAACGGCTGACCGTAACCATCGCAGACGAGCGAAGAGCCATACTCCCACAAGGCCCCCAAGACAGCCGAGACGGCGAAAAGCTTGATGCAGGTGACGATGTGCCTGGCTCGCGTTGGCTCCGGCAGGAGCCGGTTCCAAAGCACCAGGCAGACGATCGGAACCGCATAGATGAGGTTCTGCAGGACCAGCATCGGAAGCGTGTCGTTGGCCGCGGCGAGAAATTCGGCGCGTGTTTCCAGCCTGGGACAAACCTCACTCGAGGTCGTCGACAGCAGGAAGAAGACGAACGGTCCGAGGCACCAGAAGAAGAACAGCGACGGCCAGAAGACGACTGCAAGCAGCGCCCGTACGGCCAGTTTCTTATGATTGAGCAGGATCTTTTCCGAAAACCGGTTTCCACTTTTCGGGATCATGCTCTCGTCAATTGGCCTGATCCATGAAACGCGGGAACCAGCCTTCATGAGCGGCGGTCAGATCGCTGACCGGGATTGCCCTGGCATCGCCGAGTTTCAGCCCGTTGCCCCCCGTCGAGCCGATCCACGGCGCGAAGATGCCCAGTTCGCCCTGCTGCTTGCGGATAGCGTCCCATTCATCGCCATGCGGATCGATCGACAGCGTCAGGAGATAGCGGCCCTGGTCTTCGCCGAACCAGACCGGGATCGGATCGGTACCGACCAGTCCGGGAACGGTCGCGCCGATGCCCGACGCCATCGCCATTTCGGCCAGCGCCACCGCGATGCCGCCGTCGGAGACGTCATGCGCCGCCGTGACGATGCCGGACGCGATCAACGAGCGTACATGGTCGCCGACGCGCTTCTCGTGCTCGAGATCGACCGGCGGCGGCGGGCCATCGCTGCGACCGTGGATATCCCTGAAATAAACCGACTGGCCAAGATGCGTTCCCCAGGAAGCCGGTGCGCCGACCAGCAGGATCATCTGGCCTTCCGCCGCAAAGCCGATCCGCGCCATCTTCGACCAGTCCGATATCAGGCCGACGCCGCCGATGGTCGGTGTCGGCAGGATGCCCTGGCCGTTGGTTTCGTTGTAGAGCGAGACGTTGCCGGACACGATCGGGAAACCAAGCGCCCGGCAGGCGTCGCCAATGCCCTTCACCGCGCCGACCAGCTGGCCCATGATCTCTGGCCGTTCGGGATTGCCGAAATTGAGATTGTCGGTGGCAGCGAGCGGCAGTGCGCCCGTAGCGGTCAAATTGCGCCAGCATTCGGCCACCGCCTGCTTGCCGCCCTCATAGGGGTCGGCTTCACAGTAGCGCGGCGTCACGTCGGAGGAGAAGGCCAGCGCCTTGGTCGGATGTCCCTCCACGCGCACCACGCCGGCATCCCCGCCCGGAATCTGCAGCGAATTGCCCTGGATCAGCGTGTCGTACTGTTCCCACACCCAGCGACGCGAGGACAGGTCCGGTCCGCCTAGCAGCTTCAGCAGCGCATCGGCGAGGTCGGCTTGCGGGATGTCGTTGGCGGCAAGCGGCGCCGGCTTCTTGGACTCCACCCACGGGCGGTCGTATTCGGGAGCCTTGTCGCCGAGATCCTTGATCGGCAGGTCGGCGACTTCGTCGCCCTGGTGCCGCACGCGGAAGCGCAGATCGTCGGTGGTCTTGCCGACGATGGCGAAGTCGAGGCCCCATTTGTGGAAGATCGCCTCGGCTTCCTTTTCCTTTTCGGGGCGCAGCACCATCAGCATGCGCTCCTGGCTTTCCGACAGCATCATCTCGTAGGCGCTCATGCGCTCTTCGCGCACCGGCACCTTGTCGAGGTCGAGCTCGATGCCGAGGTCGCCCTTGGCGCCCATTTCGACCGCCGAACAGGTTAGGCCGGCCGCACCCATGTCCTGGATGGCGATCACGGCGCCCGAGGCCATCAGTTCGAGAGAGGCCTCCAACAGGCATTTTTCGGTGAAGGGGTCGCCGACCTGCACGGTCGGGCGCTTCTCGTCGATCTTGTCGTCGAATTCGGCCGAGGCCATGGTGGCGCCGCCGACGCCGTCGCGGCCGGTCTTGGCGCCGAGATAGACGACCGGCAGGCCGACGCCCTTTGCCTCGGACAGGAAGATGGCATCGGTCTTGGCAAGTCCCGCGGCAAAGGCGTTGACTAGGATGTTGCCGTTGTAGCGGGCGTCGAAATTGACCTCGCCGCCGACCGTCGGCACGCCGAAGGCATTGCCGTAGCCGCCGACGCCGGAAACCACGCCGGCGACGAGATGCCTGGTCTTGGGATGGTCGGGCGCACCGAAGCGCAGCGCGTTCATCGCCGCGATCGGTCGCGCGCCCATGGTGAAGACGTCGCGCAAGATGCCGCCAACGCCGGTCGCCGCACCCTGATAAGGCTCGATGAAGGACGGGTGGTTGTGGCTTTCCATCTTGAAGACGACACAGTCTCCGTCGCCGATGTCGACCACGCCGGCATTCTCGCCCGGGCCTTGGATGACCTGCGGACCGGTGGTCGGCAAGGTGCGCAGCCATTTCTTCGAGGATTTGTAGGAGCAGTGCTCGTTCCACATCGCCGAGAAAATGCCGAGTTCGGTAAAGCTCGGTTCGCGTCCGACCAGATCCAATATGCGCTGATACTCGTCGGGCTTCAGCCCATGCGCGGCGATAAGGTCCGGTGTGATCGGCACAGAATTGGAAATGGTCATGGGCGGCGGTCTATGTCCATGGAGCAGGGATTTTGAGTCTCCTCTTATCGCAAGCTTTGCGGCCGATACACCCGTCGGCGGAGGAAAAAGGCAGAAAGCAACAGGGTGATGACCACGACGGATCGCGCCAGACCCTTCCGTACGCGACGGAAGGCGCCCAGCCAGCTATTGGAGCCTCGTAAAGCCAAATGGGGAACGCCATGATGCCCCGGTCGTTAGGTCCCTATCACTAGGAGACAGGATCATGGCTACCAAGCAAGGCAAGAACGACAATCGCCTCTCGGACAAGGAGGCTCTCCATATAGCGGAGACCACCGACGCTTCGCCCCGGCAAGCCAAGGAATTGGCCGAGAAGCACGGTAAGGACAAGGCCGAGAAGGAAGCCAAAAACTTCAAGGCCGAAGGCTGATCCGAGTCCGGTTCAAGTCCCAGTTTCGCAAGGCGGCGTCTCGGGGCAAGCTGGGGGGCGCACGGTTCAGGAAAAGCTGTCGTAACCTGCGCGGCCTTCGTCCAGAAGCCGCCTGATCACCGCGACGCCGCCCGCAATATCCTCGCGCCGCCTCGGCTGCGAAACACCGAAGCGCACCCCATGGAAAACCCGCTCCGAGCGCCCAGCCTTGAATTCATCCTCATCGTCGATCAGCACGCCGTGCTCCAGGCAGGCATTCTTGAAGGTGCCGGAAAGCCAGGGATCGGGCAGGGTGAGCCAGACGAATGGCACTTTGTCGTGCGACTTGAATGAGAAGCCCGCCAGACTTTCGCGCACTATGGACATGCGGGCGCTGATCTCCGCGATGCTGCGCTTGCGGATTTCGCCGGCCTGGCCGGAAAGCACCAGCCGGGCATTCACCTCCGCCAACAGGAATGGCATGCCGCCGGTCATCATCTTGTGGGCGACACGGATGCGATGGCGATAGGCGGGCGGGCAGGAGAGCCAGCCGCCACGCAGACCGGCGGCGACCGATTTCGACAGGCCGCCGGCAATGATGGTGCGTTCGGGCGCAAATTCGGCAAGCAGCGGTGTCGGGTCGTCGGTCAGATGGCCGTAGAGGTCATCCTCGATCAGGATGACGTTGTATTCACGGGCGACACGCGCGATCGCCTCGCGGCGCGCCGGCGACAAGGTCACCAAGGTCGGATTCTGCGCCGTCGGTATCAGAAATATCATCCTGGGATGCTTTTGCGCGCAGACCCGTTCGAAATCCGCCGGATCGAGGCCTTCATCGTCCGAGGCCACAAGCGCGGTGCGCCGGCCGATCAGGCCGGCGCTGCGGGAAATCTGCGAGTAGGTGAGGTGCTCGAAGGCGACATAGTCGCCCGGCGTCGTCAGGGCCGCGATCGCGGCCATCACCGCGGCATGAGTGCCGAGAGTGGGGACGATTGTATCGGTCGTTGGCCGGAAGGCGTTCCGTGACAGCCACCGGGCGCCGGCTTCGTACCAGCGATCCGGGAAATCGCGCGTGTAGCTCGAAATCTCATGCGGATGGTCCTGTGCGGTGCGCGACAGGACGTCGGCGACAATGGCGCCCTGGCCGATGTCCGGAGCTGCCGTGCTGTCGAAACGCAGCTTGTCCTTGGGGGCATCGACGGAACGAGTGCCTTCGACGCTGGTGTCGGGGGCCTCTGGCTTTGTAACGCCAATGTTCTCGCCCAGCACAAAGGTGCCCCGTCCGACCTCGCCACTGACGAGGCCGCGCTCACGCAGCAATTGATAGGCCCGGCCGATCGTGCCGACCGTGGCACCGATGTCGTAGGCGAGGTCGCGCTGTGGCGGCAGCTTTGCCCCGGCGCCGATCACACCCCGGTCGATATCCGCTTCGATGGAATCCGCGAGGCGCTGATACAGCGGACCTGAACCCGTGAGATCTGGAACCCAATTTGTCATGGTGACAATTTTCTATATTGCACCGTTTTGGGAGTCAATACATATCAATAGCGCGCTAAAAAGGGTGCAATTGATATTCGGGCAGAAAGAAAATGGATACAATCGGAACATTCCACCACCCGAGAACCGAATTACTCGGCCAGCCTGCTCGCCCGACCGGGCAGCGCGGCTTCGCCGGCCGGCTTGTGCAAGTGGTCAGGTCGCTGGCGAAATGGATCGACCATCTGCTGGAACGCCGGCGCGGCCGGCTGGCACTGCTGGAGATGACCGACGATCAACTCAAGGACATCGGCCTCTCGCGCTGCGACGCTCACCGCGAGGGCATCAAGCGGCTCTGGGAATAGCACCCGGCCTATCGGGCGCCTTTGCTCCTGACGCGCTTGATGCCGTGATCGACGAAAACGGCGACGACGCATATCGCCACGAACAGCGCGGTGATTGCGAGCGCCGCTACAGTGACGCTCTCGACGCCGTTCCTGGCGATATCGAGAAAGGGGTAGGGCACCTCGCCCGCCAGCGGCGCCCGGGCCAGCGCATAGGCCAGATAGGCGATGGGATAGACAACCCACCAGGAGATGTCGCTCCATCTCGTTCTGCCGTCGGCGCCTGATATCAGCCACCACAGGACAAACAGCACCGGCGTCACATAGTGCAGCAGGACGTCGCAAAGCAGGAACAGGCCTTGTGGCTGCCAGAGCCGCGCCAGCACAGTGGCATAGACAATGAAGACCAGAGTGATCGAAACCGCGACGCCCGCGCGCATCCGTGGTCCGGCAAAGGCCGGCAGCCACGCATAGCCGCTGGATGACAACAGCGAGGTGTGGACCAGCACGGCGCCAATGTTGGTCAGGATGGTGAAGAAGCTGAAATAGAACACGATCGAGCCCGCCAGGCTGCGGCCTGCTTCCATCGATGCCGGAATGGTGATCGAGAACTGCAGGGCGAGCGCTATCAGGCCAACAACCAACCCTCCGGTCTGCAGGAACCGGCCCATGGCTGGCTCAGGCTGTGGCTGCGCAGGCCGGATTGCCGGCCTGCCAGCGCGCGACATCCGAGCTGATGCGTGCGCCAAGCGGGTCGTTCATCAACGGTCCGAAGACGTCGATATGGCTTGAATTCCCCTGCGCCTGCACGACCAGCAAGGGTTTGCCGCCATAGTGCTTGGCCGGCACCAGCAGGAAGCGCGGCTGGCCGCTGAACGAGTTCAGCTCATTGGCCATCTGATATTGCTTGAAGGCTGGATCCTTGCTGGCGATCCAGCATTTGTGAGCCGATATCGCCACCTGTTCCATCGCCAGCAGCGCGGCACTTTTGCCCGACGGCACGGGCGTGCTCTTGGGGCTCGATTGGCACGATGCCAAGGCAAAGCCTGACGCGGCGATCAGGGCGATCGTCCTGTTCTTGATCAAGCGGCACCCATTTCGAGTTCGGACGGAAAGATCTTCAGGCCGTCGGTCATCTCGCCCCATACCCTGGACAATGCGGGATGCTGCGAAGCGATCTGCTGATAAGCATCGAATTTGGGATAGGCGTCGAGCAGGTCGTGGCGGCCTGTCATGGAGCGGAAATTGTTGAGGATGAACCGTGTCGGCGTCAGCCAGGCATCGGCAAGGCTGATGTCGTTGCCGAGCGCGAAGGGGCCTTGCGCCATGCGTGCCTCGATGGCCGCCAGCCCATGGTGGAGACGGGCGAACTGGGCGTCGATCTCGGCAGTGTTGCGCTTCGGCACGAAATGCAGCTCGAAAAGCTTCATCGTCGGCGTCAGCACATCGAGATCGGTGATGCGCGCGAACATGCGCACCAGCGCGCGGTCCTTCGAATCGGGCGGCAACAGCGCCGGTTCGGGAAACCGTTCTTCGAGATACTCGGCGATGACCACCGATTCGACGATCGTTTCGCCCGAGCCGGTGATCAGAACCGGAATCCGGTTCATCGGCGATATGGCGCGAAACTCCTCGGGGATCGGAAAACCCGGCGGCGGCGCGATGATCTTGAGTGGCACGTCCTTGATATAGGCCAGTGCCCGAACGATCGACGAGTAGGGCGACAGCGGCCGCGAATAGAGTTTCATGACCGTCTCTCCCTCACGCTATGATTTTGAACTGCCGCAATTCTCGAGGTTGCGGTTGCAAACTTCAAGCGGCAATGCCCAAGGCGCCTTCGAACAGCGCCCTGCCGTCATTGCCGCCATGCGCCGCTTCTATCAGGTTCTCGGGATGCGGCATCAGGCCAAGCACATTGCCTTGTTCACTGACGATGCCGGCAATGTCGTTGATCGAGCCGTTCGGATTGGTGCCTTCGGCATAGCGGAACACCACCTGGCCTTCGCCTTCGAGACGGGCAAGCGTGTCGGCGTCGGCAAAGTAATTGCCGTCATGATGCGCCACCGGCGAGCGGATGATCTGGCCCGGCTGATAGCGACGGGTGAACATGGTGTTGGCGTTGGCGATTTCGAGCTTGACCTGCCGGCAGACGAACTTCAGCGAGGTGTTGCGCATCAGCGCACCGGGCAGCAGTCCCGCCTCGACCAGGATCTGGAACCCGTTGCAGACTCCGATCACCATCACGCCCTTGGCCGCCTTTTCGGCGACCGCCCGCATCACCGGCATGCGTGCCGCGATCGCGCCGCAGCGCAGATAGTCACCGAAGGAGAAGCCGCCCGGAATGGCGATCAGGTCGACATCGGGGATTTCGGTGTCGGTCTGCCAGACGGTTGCCGGCGCCTGTCCGGAAATCTTGGTCAGCGCCGCGATCATGTCGCGGTCTCGGTTGAGGCCAGGGAGAAGGACGACGGCTGATTTCATTTTGGTTCGTAAGGCCTCTGAGCTTCGGCAAGTTCGCGCAGGTCGAGACGGCGTTCTATGCGTTCAAGTCGATCATCCTGGCGGGCGAGAATGCCATAGATGTTATGGATGTCACTTTGCGTTGCCACCATGTGACCCCGCATAACATTCAATTCCCGTTTCGTCTCGGAAACGTCCTGACGAAGCTCACCAATTTCGTGATGCACGCGCTTCAGCAGCTCGAACATCAACTCAATCGTGACTTCCGGCATGCTGCCTCCGACACAACCTCAGGTAAGCGTCACACTATAATTCTCAATCACCGTATTCGCCAGCAGCTTGTCGCACATGGCCTTCAAGTCGGCTTCAGCCTTGGCCTTGTCGCTTTCCGCCAGCTCGACGTCGAACACCTTGCCCTGCCGCACCGCGCCGACGCCTTCGAAGCCCAGTCCCGACAGCGCGTGTTCGATTGCCTTGCCTTGCGGGTCGAGAACGCCGTTCTTGAGGGTGACGGTAATGCGGGCCTTGATCACGCTGGACGTGCTCCTGTTCTGAATATCGGGTTGCAAGCCGCTGTCAGTGCGGCTTGCCTTTGAGGCCGTCGGTCGAGGCGACCAGCACCGGACCGGTGGGACGCGGCGGCTCGTTCTCGTTCATGATGCCGAGGCGGCGGGCGACTTCCTGATAGGCCTCGACGAGGCCACCCATGTCGCGGCGGAAACGGTCCTTGTCGAGCTTGTCCTGCGTCGCCACGTCCCACAGGCGGCAGGAGTCCGGCGAAATCTCGTCGGCCACGACGATGCGCATCATGTCGCCCTCGAACAGGCGGCCGCACTCGATCTTGAAGTCGACTAGCTGGATTCCGACGCCCATGAACAAGCCGGAGAGGAAATCGTTGACGCGGATGGCGAGCGCCATGACGTCATCGATCTCCTGAGGACTTGCCCAGCCGAACGCCGTGATGTGCTCTTCCGAAACCATCGGATCGTCGAGCGCGTCAGCCTTGTAATAGAATTCGATGATCGAGCGCGGCAGGACGGTGCCTTCCTCGATGCCGAGGCGCTTGGACAGCGAACCGGCGGCGACATTGCGCACCACCACTTCGAGCGGGATGATCTCGACTTCCTTGATCAACTGCTCGCGCATGTTGAGCCGGCGGATGAAATGGGTCGGAATGCCCATGCGGTTCAAATGATTGAATATGTATTCGGAAATGCGGTTGTTGAGCACGCCCTTGCCGTCGATGACCTCGTGCTTCTTCTTGTTGAACGCGGTTGCGTCGTCCTTGAAGAACTGGATCAGCGTGCCCGGCTCGGGTCCTTCATAGAGGATCTTGGCCTTGCCTTCATAAATGCGGCGGCGATTTTTCATTTGAATTTTTCTCTGGATTTGCGGGCAGGCGGCAAGCGAACCACTTCCTGCCCGTCCGCCTGAATTAATGCGGCGACGGTGACGTTCAATGCCGGGTCTATCCCAATCACACCGTTTGCTCAATCGGCAAATCCTTCCAATCAACCGCTTTCGGGACTGAAATGCCGCAGCGCAGCATATGACGAAGCATATTGACCGGCCCGCGACCTTTTGGTTTGTGCTTCGGCAACACACATATTCACCTGCCAACGAATCGGATTTGACCCGGAGGGACGCCATGAGCAGCATGAAAGACCGCGAAGAGGGCTTCGAGCGCAAATTTGCATTCGACGAAGAGCTTCGGTTCAAGGCCTCGGCGCGGCGCAACAGGGCGCTTGGTTTGTGGGCCGCCGAAAAGCTCGGAAAATCCGGTCCTGACGCCGACACCTACGCCAAGGAAGTCGTTGTTTCCGACATCGAGGAAGCCGGCGACCATGACGTGTTCCGCAAGATCCGCAAGGATTTCGACGCTGCGGGCGTCGACCAGTCCGATCACCAGATCCGCCGCACCATGGACGAACTGATGGCGCAGGCGATCGAGCAGATCAGGAACACCTGATCCGGCCTCTTACTGGACCAATCGACCGCCCGGCCGATCCGGGCGGTTTTTCTTTGCCTTTGCGGCGGTTTCCGGCTGAAACTGCCGGCGTTAACAAGGAAGAGATTAGATGTCCCTGAAGTCCCGTCTTGCCGCCGATGAAACGCTGGTCACCGCCTGGTCGGGCGTGCCGGATGCCCTGACCGTGGAGATCCTCGCCAGGCAGGACTTCGATGCGGTCACACTCGACATGCAGCATGGCGGCCATCACGAGGACAGCGTCCTGCGCGGCCTGGCACTGGTACTGGCTGTGGGCAAGCCGGCGCTGGTGCGCATTCCCGTTGGCCGTTTCGACATGGCCAGCCGTGCCCTCGATTTCGGCGCCGAAGCGGTCATTGCGCCGATGGTCAACTCGGTGGCCGATGCAAAGCTGTTCGCCGCCGCCATGAAATATCCCCCGCTCGGCGAGCGCTCGTGGGGCCCGACCTATGCCTTCCCCCGCCATGGCAAGGGGGACTATGCCGAATGGCTGCGTGACACCAATCAGCGCACCATGGCGTTTGCGATGGTCGAGACGCGCGCCGCGCTCGATGCGCTCGACGGCATCCTCGATACGCCGGGCATCGATGGCATTTTCCTCGGGCCATCCGATTTCTCGATCGCCTGGACCAACGGCGCCACGGTCAATTCCACGCTGGAAAGCATGATGGAGACGGTGGCCTCGGTTGCCGAGCGCACCCGCAAGGCCGGCAAGCATGCCGCGATCTACGTCGTCGAACCGGCTATCGCCGGCCGCGTCGTGTCGATGGGCTACCGCCTGCTTGCCACGGGCTCCGAGCATGCGCTGATTTCGCTGGGAGCAAAGACCTTGCTCAAGGGCATCAAGGATTCGATTGGCGCCTGACGCCAGAGCAATTCCAGGAAAAGCGCGTAGCGCTTTCCCTAGGGAATTGCGTGAAAACAAAGAGTTAGAGCGGGTCGGCGATTCTATCAAGCGCTGAACCGCTCTAAGCCTTCAGGTCCGTCAGGAACTTGGCGAAGGTCATCGATCCCTCGGGCCAGGGGCCAAAACCTGAATCCTCGCTGAGATGACCGGTCTCGCCGGCGTCGATAAACAGCGAGCCCCAGGCGCCGGCGATGTCCTCGGCGACATCGAAGGGGCAAAAGGGATCGTTGCGGCTGGCGATCACGATCGACGGAAACGGCAGCGGCTCGCGCGGATAAGGGCCGAAGGTCATCAGATGCCTCGGTTTGATCGTGGGGTTGGCGACGTCGGGCGGCGCCACGAAGAAGGCGCCGGCGACCGGCTTTTGAAATTGCGGAATGGCTTGTACGGCCGCGGCCACTCCCAGTGAATGGGCGACGAGAACGACAGCTCTCTGCGCCTCGTTGACCGCCTTGGCCACGCTCGCCGTCCAGTCCTCGCGCACCGGCTTCGACCACTCCGCCTGTTCCACGCGTCGCGCCGTCGACAGCTTCGATTGCCAGCGGGTCTGCCAATGCTCGGGTCCGGAATTGGTGTATCCGGGGATGATCAGAATATCTGCGTCTTTGACTTTCATGGCGCTGAGATAGCGAGCGCGATTGTCTGATGCAACCGTTGATGGACGCGCCCTACGCTCGCAATGGTGAACACCATGTTCGCTTTTCGCTCTCTTGTGTGAACGATGGCGATCGACGATGTCTGTTGGGAAAGAAACAGCCGTGGAGGACCGGGATTTTGGCGCTGACACGACGTACAATGATCGGCGGCGCCGGGCTCCTGGCTTTGGGAACTTCGCGAAACGTTGCCGCAACGGAGACAATGATGAGCGAACTGCCATTTGCCGCCACCACGCCGGTGAGCGTCGCCCGGGTCGGGCTGAAGGCGCGTGATGCCGAAAGCCTCGCGGCCTATTACCGACGGGTTGTCGGCCTGCAGGAACTGAGCCGTGCCGATGGCGCGATCACCCTGGGCGCAGCCGACCGTCCGCTGCTGGTGCTTGAACCGGACGTGTCCGCCAAGCCGGACGATCCGCGCAGCGCCGGCCTCTTCCACACGGCATTCCTCCTGCCCAGCCGCGCCGATCTCGGCCGCTGGATCAACCACGCCATCGCAGACAAGATCGCCATCGAGGGGGCTTCGGACCATCTGGTCAGCGAAGCGCTGTACTTGACCGATCCCGAGGGCAACGGCATCGAGATCTATGCCGACCGCCGCCCGCAGGACTGGAAATGGAACGGCGACAAGATCGCCATGGCGACCGAGCGGATGAACATTCCTTCTGTCGTTGCCGAAGTGCCGGCCGGCGACGCGGGCTGGCAAGGCGCGCCGGAAAACAGCATTGTCGGCCACGTCCATCTGCGCGTCGGCAGGCCGGAAGAGGCGGAAGCCTGGTGGAACCAGGAGTTCGGGTTCGACACGGTGGCCAAATATGGCGGCCAGGCGGTGTTCCTGTCGTCAGGCCATTACCATCACCACATCGGCGCCAATGCCTGGCAGAGCGCCGGCGCCGGCCGCCGCGACCCGTCCCGCTCCGGCCTTGCCTGGGTCGAGATGCGTTCGGACAATGTGAGCAGCGCAACGACCCGTGAGGACCCCTGGGGCACGGTGATCAGGACTGTGCCTGGGAAGGCTTGATTGGGCGTCAACACAGCTTCTTTCTCCCCGTCGCTATACGGGGAGAAATGCCCGGCAGGGCAATGAGGGGCGGCGCCGAGGTTGCAAGGTTATCGTTTCTGACACAATGCGATGAGTAGCTTTAACCGCCGAAGTTGGCGCTGCCCCTCATCCGCCTGCCGGCACCTTCTCCCCGTAAACGGGGAGAAGGAAAGCTCACGCCGCTCCGAACACCCGCTTGAAGATCGTGTCGACGTGCTTGGTGTGGTAGCCCAGGTCGAATTTCTCACGGATTTGCGTCTCCGGCAGCGCGGCTGTCACTTCCTTGTCGGCAAGAAGTTCCTCAAGGAAATCAGCGCCTTGCTCCCATACTTTCATGGCGTTGCGCTGCACCAGCCGGTAGGAGTCCTCGCGCGACAGGCCAGCCTGCGTCAGAGCCAGCATCACGCGCTGGGAATGCACCAGGCCGCGGAATTTGTTCATGTTGTTCAGCATGTTCTCGGGATAGACGACCAGCTTGTCGACGACGCTGGTCAGGCGTGACAGCGCGAAATCGAGCGTCACGGTGGCGTCCGGGCCGATCATGCGCTCGACCGAGGAGTGCGAGATGTCGCGCTCATGCCAGAGCGCCACGTTCTCCATCGCCGGCAGCGCCATGGAACGCACCATGCGGGCAAGGCCGGTGAGGTTTTCGGTCAGCACCGGGTTGCGCTTGTGCGGCATCGCCGACGAGCCTTTCTGGCCCGGCGAAAAATACTCTTCCGCTTCCAGCACTTCGGTGCGCTGCAGGTGCCGGACCTCGATCGCCAGTCGCTCGATCGAGGAGGCGATGACGCCGAGCGTGGCGAAGAACATGGCGTGGCGGTCGCGCGGGATCACTTGTGTCGATACCGGTTCCGGCTTCAGTCCCAGCTTTTGAGCCACATGTTCCTCGACATAGGGCTCGATGTTGGCGAACGTGCCGACCGCCCCTGAAATCGCACAGGTGGCGATGTCCTCGCGCGCGTGCACCAGCCGCTCGCGGCAGCGCGAGAATTCGGCATAGGCCTGCGCCAGCTTGATGCCGAAGGTGGTCGGCTCGGCATGGATGCCGTGGCTGCGGCCGATGGTGACGGTGTCCTTGTGCTCGAAGGCGCGGCGCTTGAGTGCGGCAAGCAACGCATCGATGTCGGCGAGCAGGATGTCGCTGGCGCGGGTGAGTTGCACCGCAAAGCAGGTGTCGAGCACGTCCGAGGACGTCATGCCTTGATGGATGAAGCGCGCGTCGGGTCCGACGAATTCGGCAAGATGGGTGAGGAAGGCGATGACGTCATGCTTGGTGACGCGCTCGATCGCGTCGATCTTCTCGACGTCGAATTCCGCCGCGCTTCCCTTTTCCCAGATGGTTTTGGCCGCTTCCTTGGGGATAACGCCCAGTTCCGCCAGCGCATCGCAGGCATGGGCCTCGATTTCGAACCAGATGCGAAACCGGGTTTCGGGCGACCAGATGGCGACCATTTCCGGCCGGGAGTAGCGAGGGATCATACGGATTGATTTCCAGCTTCGCGTTGCGTTGGCCGCGTCCTAACAGAGGCGGGCAAAATGCTCAACGTTGCTGCCGCGCAAACAGAGGCTGGCCAAGCGGAAATAGAAATCAAAACGTCGTGCGGACCACAGCCGATGCATCCAATCCGCTCGCCATTTGTTATTGTCGGCAGTCCCAATGGCAACCACCCCAATGGAGAACCTGACATGACCGACACCAGCAAAATTCGTGAGCACATGGAAGTCGTCGGCGCCGACGGCGTGCATATCGGAACCGTCGACAAGGTCGATGGCCAGCGCATCAAGCTGACCAAGGCCGACAGCGGCGAGGGCGCTCACAAAGGCCATCACCACTATATTTCCCTGGCCCTGGTTGCCGAGGTCGACGGCAAGAAGGTGTGGCTGTCCGCGAATTCCGATGTCGCGGTGACGTTCGAGGAAGAAAAATCCAATCCGGTTTGAACGAAGGCTTTAGCCCAGTCGCGACGACCAGACGGGAAACAGATCGTTGCCGGCTGGCGTCGCGGCAAACACGCCACGGCTGATGGCGCGCGCCATGGTGGCACCGGCGGCGGCGTAGAGATCGACTGCGGCGTCAGCGGTGAGTTCGATCCCACTCCTGCCGGTCGCCAGGGCGAACACCAAGTCGCCATCGGCCGGCGTATGCGTCGGCCAGATAGCCCGCACGAAGCCGTCATGCGCCGAAATCGCCAGGCGTTTCGCCGCGGCCTTGGTGAGGATCGCGTCCGTGGCGATGACGGCGATGGTCGTGTTGCCGCCCGTTTCCATCTGCCGCCCGTGATCCTTGTCGCGGTATTTCAGCAAGATCCGCTTGGCGTCTTCGGGCATGGGCGATGGATAACCGAGCCTGCCGAATTCATCGCCGATTTCAAAGGGTGCCGCCCAGAAATGGCGGGTGCGGCCGACGGTCACCGAGCCGGTCGGGTTGACGGCGGCCAGCGCACCGATGGTGACGCCATTGTCGAGCAGTGTCGAGGCGGACCCCAGGCCGCCCTTCAGGCCCGAAGTCAGCGCCCCGGTACCGGCGCCGGCTGTGCCAAGTTGGAAATCGACGGCCGCAGCTTGTACCGACTCGTAGCCGAGGTCGCGATAGGGTGGATAACGGCCCCAGTCCTTGTCGCCGCCATTGCGCAGGTCGAACAGGATTGCAGCCGGCACGATCGGTACCCGGAAGCCGCCCACCTCGAAGCCGATGCCGCGTTCGCGCAGTGCGGCCTGCACGCCGGACGCAGCATCGAGGCCGAAAGCCGAACCACCCGACAGCACGACGGCATGGATTGTCTCGATAGCATTGTGCGGTTCCAGCAGATCCGTCTCGCGTGTGCCTGGCGCGCCCCCAAGGATTTGCACACCCGCCACCGCCGGCTCGTCGCAAAGGACAGTCGTCACGCCGGATTTCAGCTTGGCATCGGAAGCATTGCCAACGCGCAGGCCGGCAACGTCTGATATGAGGTTGCGCGGGCCTGTGCGGAACATCAGTTGCTTTCCAAGGGCACGAAATGGGTGCCGTCGAAACGGAAGACGCGGTAAGGGCTCTGGCTGAGGTCGCCCTTGGGGTCGAAGCGGACCGGCCCGATCGCCGTGGTGAAATCACGCCCGGTGAGCGCATCGGTCAGCGGTTTGCCTGAGCTTGCGCCGTCCGCCGTCGCCGCCTTGGCGACCTCGACCGCCGCATAGGCCGG